>JBJOPY010000066.1:0-13047 GCA_046050405.1 Bacteroidota bacterium
TCAAAACATTCATATGTAATTGCCATTAGACCGTATCACCGTGTCAAAAATCTGGCCATAAAGCATCCATACGGGAGAAAAATATCAAATTCAGCGAATAGAGACCTACGATGGATTGAACTTGGATCATGAGTCCCCAGATTTTGCATTCGAATTGGCGTACAATGAATCTTCATTATCGTACAAACCTGCGTAATAATTTACAAGATTCCAAACAATAATGGCCAAATAAAATTCATATTGCGAAAATAATCATCACCATTAAGTACAAATATTCATCCTAAACCATCTATATAGGTCATCTTTGGCCTGAAAATCGACCATCAACACCTCTTTCGTATCGGAAAGCAGAAGATCCAGACGCCATCATCCCTGCCCAAGGCCACCAATAGCAAGGTCGCCCCTGCCGCTGAAGCGGCAGGGGCGATCCAGAACTCCCATTTTCAGGGCGGCGAGGCCATCGCCCAACCCATCCGTCCTCCTAGCGGTTCACCACGATCTTTTCAGCTGCAGCCTTACGGTCTGCGCTTGCCAAAAAGTACACCCCATTCTCCAGATGGGTAACCGTCACCGCAGTGGTGGATGCGTCGAACCGCAATGTCTGGATCTCCTGCCCCAGGCTGTTGTACAGCAGGAAAGTCCCTTTCCGGGCAGAAGCGATGGTGAATTCCCCCCGGTTGGGGTTCGGATAAATGGAGGAGGGATGCCCGTCCGTCGTTGGGTTCCTCCATTCCCACACAGATCGTAGGCGTTACCGTCCGGCTGGCGGCGGGAGAGGTGCCGCAGGCGTTGGTGGAGCTAACCGAGACGGTTCCGCCAGGATCACCTCCCATCGCCACATTGGGGGTGGTGTCTGGGGCTCCCTATCCTCTCTCGGACAATGCCCAAGTGTGGAAAGTGGATCTACTTACTGGCGATATCTTTTACGTAGAAGTGGTTCCCGTGCAGACCGTGCCGCTGATGGATGATTACACCGGTGATGTCCCACCTGCGCAATTGTTGTGGGCACGGATGTCAAAGCGCGTCCTGCATCTGAAATCACCCCGGGCAATGATAGCACCGCCGGCACCATCGGAGGTGATGGCCTGTCTCCATGTATGCCCTGCTGCGGGAGGGATGGCAACGCCATCCGAAGTAGATTCCAACTCCTCTGCCGCATGGATGCGGGGGGCATGGATGCCAACATTTCCGCTTCTCAGATCATTCCATGCAATGATGACACCGCCATAGGCGGCGGAAGTGATGATTGCAGGGTATAGACTGCTTCTTGGCCAGAAACCAGCCAGCAACACTTCGCGGATCGTGGATACCAGAAGATGCCGCAGCCATCCCCCCCGCCTTCGGCCATGAACACGGACATGCGGAATCCGAGGCAGCGACCTCTCGCTCCCCGGCGCCAAGGACGGATGGATGCCATCCCGCCGGCTGCACGTCCACTCGGACGACCGGGCCAGCATCAGGCATAGCCCGCAGGCCCGGCCGGATACCCTGGAGGCGTGGGAGGGGACTGTGGGCCGTCCATCGTCGGGATGTCTCCGAAGGAGGCCTCATACCGGTCAATGTTCTCCTCCAGTGTTTGCAGCAAGCGCTTGACATGGTGGGGCGTCATGATCACCCGCGAACGCAGCTTGGCCTGCGGTGTGCCGGGAATGATCTGCACGAAGTCCAGCACGAACTCTGCAACCGTGTGTCCCACGATCGTGAAGTTGGAATAAACACCGCCAGCGACATCCGCCGGCATTTCGATGTTCAACTGGTTGGGGTTCCTATTCTTGTCGTCCATGCGCAATGTAGTTCTTGGAGGGCAAAGATAGGGAATCGGCGGGTGATCCGCCTGATCGGAAATCGAAAGTGGGCCATCCCGCCTCCCTGCCCAGCCAAGCGGCGGAGGAGGAGCCCACCCGCACGCATTCGAGCCCATGGGAGAACGGGCAGCGGGGCTGGAACATACCGTGGCTGTGCCAGCCGGTTGGCCAGCAAAGCCGCGGCGTCCACACCGGTGGCACAGGCCACTGCGGCGCCATCCCACGCTGGCGGAAGCATGCCGGCGTGGGTGGAGCGCCCCTCCCCCTGCGAACCTTGCCCACATCATCCGCCCGTCAGATCCCGGTTCCGCTTCCGCTCCTGCGGAGCGAGCTCCATCCCGATTTTCTGGGGGAGGTCTTCCCCGTTTTCGTGGCCGGCGGGCAGGGCGCGGTGCTTCGCCCACTTGCGGAGGAACTCGATCCGCTCCCGCATGGTCGTGGCAAGGATCACAGTGCCCCGGATGGCGTCCAGCAGATGCTTGAGCCCGAGGACAGGGGCTGACGGGTTTTCAGAATAGGCACTGAACAGGGCATCGTTCACCACCTCCGCGATCTCTGCACCGTTGAAGCCCATGGATTCCGCCGCCAGGATGTGCAGGGGGAACTTGTCAGGATCATGCCCGCGCTTGGCCAGGTGGATCCTGAAGATGGCCTCACGCTCCTTCAGCGTGGGAAGATCCACGAAGAAGATGGCATCGAAGCGGCCCTTTCGCAGGAGCTCGGGAGGCAGCTGCTCGATCCCATTGGCCGTGGCGACGATGAAGACGGGGGAGGTCTTTTCCTGCATCCATGTCAGCAGGTTCGAGAACACCCTGGCCGTGACGCCGCTGTCCGTGCTGCCGCTCGAGCCGGTGCCGGCAAGCCCCTTCTCGATCTCATCAATCCAAAGGATGCAGGGCGCGACGGCCTCGGCCGTCTTGATGGCAAGGCGTACATTGCTCTCGCTGCTGCCCACGATGCCTTCGAAGACCTTGCCGATGTCCATGCGCACCAGCGGCATCTGCCACATGGAGGCGATGGCCTTCGCGGTGAGGCTCTTGCCACACCCCGGGACGCCGAGCAGGAGGATCCCCTTGGGTTCGCTCAGGTGGAAATTCCGCGCGCCCATGGAGAAGGCCATGCCCCGCTTCATGAGCCACTCCTTGAGATGCTCCAGTCCGCCGACATCATTCGGCTGCTCAGTCTGCGGGTAATACTCCAGGATGCCGCTCTTCTTGACGATCTGCTCCTTTTCCTGCATCACGACGGACGGGGAATCGGGGCCGAGCTTCTCGCGGGCATAGGCCAGGCAGAAGGCGAGGTCCGCCTCGGTCTCGGTCATGCCCATGGCAGCCTGCACGAGGCGCTCACGCAGGGAGGCATCGATGTCCACCCTCCCGTCATTCGCCACCTGGTTCAGCACCTGTGCGAGGTCGTCCCGCGCAGGAAGCGGGGGATCCAGGACGGTGATGAGCTTCTCCAGCTCCTTCGGGAGGCAGCGGATGGGGGAGAGCAGGATCAGGTGCTTCGGATGGTGGCAGAACCGCAGCTCCTCGCCAAACTTGCGCAGCCAGGTCTTGATGGTTTTATCCTCGATGTAATCGTGGATGCTCTCCAAGACAAAAATCTCCCTGGGGCCCTTGGCGAGCCGCTTGGAAATGTCCTGCATGACCGCCTCCAGATCCACGATGCCGTCCCCGACCTGCGTGGTGGCTGTGGATCTGGGGTCAAACTTGCGGAGCCCATCCACGATGTTCCATCCGTAGAGGTCGTACCGCCCTTTTTCGGCAATCCCCTTCAGGCGATTGTAAACGCGCTCAAACTCGCTGGTTTCGAGGTGGATGACCGGGTACCGGGCCTCGAGAAGCTGGGTAAATCCCTTGAAAAAGTCCTGGTGTGTGTATTTCATTTCTTTCCCTGTCTGAGTGTGATGACGTCCTTCCGGTGGCAGAATGCCTTGTGGAGATATCTGGCCGGAATCTCCCTGGGCGAGATCTGGCGGGCGTTGCCGAAGGCGGCCTCGAGTTCGGCCATGGCCTTGTCGGCCAGCAGGTGGATGTCCTCCGGGATGTAATCACTGTCGGTGCGGACGGTGCCATCCGCCAGGATGGTGAAGCGTATTTTTGCCGTCCGCTCCTGCTCTTCCCGGAGCTTGGACTCCCCTTTCATGAAGAACTGGTGCTTTTCCTGCCCGGTGGGGCGGAAATGCAGGTCTTCCAGGAAGTGGAAGCCGATCTTGCGAAAGGCGGCGAGGATGGCGGTGCGGGCATATTCCACCCGCATCTCGCGGTACATCTCCTGGTACGAACCGCGGAGTTCGTCCACGAGCTGCCGGCTGTTCTGTAGATAGTAACTGTTCCAGGCGATCGTGTTCCCCTGCAATTTCAGCACCGGTTCATTCCCGAACCGGGCAGGGTCGATGTGGCCGGGGAATATCCAGAGCGTCCCCTGGCGATCCTCGGCCCTCCAGTTCATTTTCGTGCACACCTGGAGCAATAGGTTGCGGTCCAGGTGGTGTTCATTTTGGAGGAAGGTGGATGATTCGAAACATGACATTTTTGATACAATTTAAGGATGAATGGATGAGATGAAATGAGATGACATTGACCGCTGGTCGGCTTTCGCGCTTTTATCCGCGTGCATTGCTGCCCCACCCCTGCCCTGCTGCGTTCGTCCGCCGAGGGCGGGAGAACGAGGGCGGGCCGGCGGCGAGGGTCGGCGGCACGCGGCAGGCATCTGCGGCTTCGTGCCGCCTCCTGCCCGCTGCCGGTGAACTTGCCGATGCGCATCTTCATGGATGCTTCTTCTTTTTGCGGGTGGGGGATTGCGGTGGCAGGTCGATTTTCCCGACGACCGTGAGTCCGGCCTTCGGAACCCTTGCCTCGAGCCGGGCGCGCGCGGCCTGAAGGGCCTGATCCAGGAGACTCCGGTCTGCATGGGGGAAACGGCCGGGCATCTGGTCCAGCCTCTGCCGCATGCCCTTGCCCTCAGCCTCGGTGATGCTGGCAGGCTTCGCCGCGAGTTCCCTTTCCCAGCCCTCGATCTCCGATTGGAATGCAAGGCCGTCCAGCAGGCGGCGGAGATCCTGCAACTCCGTCTCGAACCGGGATTCCGGCATCCGGTCCGTCCTGAGCCGGTCCAGGATCCTTTGCAACCGCTCGCCGGTGGCCGTGCGGGGAAGCGACGGGAGGCTGCGAATCTCGCTGAGCTCTGCCGCCAGCTGCCCCCGGTGCCATTCGTCCAGGGCCTGCTGGAGACGATCCTCCTCGGCGGCATACCGCGCCTGGAACATTTCCCCTGCCGGGCCACCCAGGTGTTTCGCAAAGGGGGCGTAATCCCGGAGAATCTCCTTGAGCCTGGCATCGGCCTCCAGGATCTGCTTGCGTCCGCCGAGGTCTGCCTGTCCCAGTGCCAGAAAGGCGGCGGCCCATTTCCCGGCATAGTATTGCTGGAATGCATCCAGATGGCGCTGCCGATTGGCGGTGCTGTCCTCCCCCCACCGGAGCCGGCGCATGTTCTCCCGCCCGATCTTCTCCTGGTTCCCTGCGGCGAAGGAGAGGAGGTTGAAACTGCCCGTGTACTCATACTTCCGCCCGTCCACCTCTGCATACATGATCTTCTCGTGAAACTGGGGCAGTTCTGCGACGAAGAGCCTGGAATGCCTGCCTTGCAGGGCCAGCAGCTCCGAGCGCACCTTGTGGGGGACCATCGTATCCCCGGGATGGTGCGGTTCCGAGTATCCCAGGAAGATGTGGACACCCTTCCGGAGGGCCTGCTCCACCTGCTGGCGCCTTTTCTCCCAGGCTGCCATCCGGATCCACGGGCTGATGAGCCACCATTCCCCCCGGCAGTTCCGGCTCAGCCACTCCAGCTCCTGCTCGAATTCCAGGGTGTCGAAGGACCTGCGCTCCTCCACGATGGCGGCGCTGGCGAGCTTCCGCTCATCCTCCCTCAGCTTCTCCACCTCCTCCAGCCGCTGCAACACCCATTTTTCTTCCTCCTGCTGTGCTGCCGGCGCCGGTTCGGAGACGATCTTGTCCGCATGCGCCTGGCGGAGCGCGCTCCATACCCGGTCCCTGGCCTTGTCACCCTTGGCGGCATTGAGGATCCGGGTGACGGCGGGGATCTCCCTGCCGTCCGAGGGGTTGAATGCGTGGAAGTGATGCTGGCGCATCCGAAAGTCCTCCAGGACCCCGACCCACAGGGTGGCGACCGAGAGGAGGATGCCCCCGAGTTCCGGGTTTTCAAGGTAGAACCCCTTCCCGGGGTCATGGTAGGACTGTGCCTGGACGGCTGCACAATCCATCACGGTGCCACCCTGTGCCCAGTTGCCTCTCAGGGAGTCCATGATCGCCGCCGCATTGGTGACCTCCGGGCCCGGGGGCCGCCATCTGCCCAGCAAAGCCCTGTACAGGTGGGCGTCCCGTACATGGGGATCCTGGAGGTCGGTGAACAGGCTGAATTCACATTTTGACCGCACAAACTTCCGCCCCTCCCGTGCATATATCCGGCCGCGCTCGGTGAGATGCCAGGTGGTGGCATCGCCCTCCACCATGGTTCCCTTCAGCGGATCGATCATGGCCTTCAATACCTTGTCCCCCAGTTCGGCATCGAGGCCCAATGCCGCACGCAGCACCGTGCTGTCGCAGCCTGAGTCTGCGAGCAGCAGGCTGCAGACCACCTCGTCAAACCCTGTATAATCCTTGTGCCGGGTGAAGTGGGCGGAGAACTTGCTCTCGGCCATGTACCATGGGATGGCCACGATGTCCACGATGCGCTCGCTGAGCGCCTTGCGCCTTTCGAGCCATTCCCAGGCGGCAGCCTGGGCACCCTTCGGGATTTCTTCTTCTTCGAACAGCATCTTGTTTTCAGCTTTTGATTTTTGGGATGGCCTTGATATCGAGCCGTTGACCGTATCGGCCCACGATCTTGCGGATTTCCCCATAGATTTCGTGGTTGTCAGCGAAGTGCCCCTCGTTCCCGACGATGATGAGGAGGCGCCTGGCACGGCTGAAGGCGACGTTCACCCGGCGGTAGTCCTTCGCAAAGCCAATGTCCGTGTTCGGGCGGGCAGGACTGCCCTGCTGGGCATCCTCCCGCAACTGCGTATCGCTCCGGACGGTGGACACGATCATGATATTGCGCTCCATGCCCTGAAACTTATCCACGGTGCGGAGGCGGATCGGCACCCGCTTCCGGAACTCCTCCACGACCTCCCGAAGCTTCTCCACCTGCTTCCCGTAAAACGATATGATGCCGATCTCGCGGTCCTCCTCGCACTTGAAATGGCCGTCATACTCCCGCCACCCCGCTGATCCCACCAGGCATTCCATCACCCTGCGCACCGCCTCCACCTCGCCGTCGTTGCTGTACCCGGGGTGATGCGCGATTTCCGGGCTGTTCACCTCCACCCAGACCAGGTGGTCGTCCGGTGACAGGAGCTGGGCGTGCGACAGGCCGTGCCAGCGTGAGCCACGGAGTGAGAGGTCCGGGACATCCATCTCCGCTGTGATTCCACACTCCAGGCCACCCTCCTCATGGTAAAAGGGATTGATCACCCGCATGATGTCCTCGTGCATCCTGTACTGGATCCTCAGGGTCACATGCAGGGAGGGATCAATGCCCATGAAGAGCTTCTCAAACTGCGAGACCTTGAACGCATCGATCTCAGCCGCCAGTTTCTTCTCCCCGATTTCCACCAGCACCTCCTGGAGCTCCCTCTCATCCAACATGGGCGGCAATTGCCGATGGTCCCCGATGATGATCACGCGCTTCGCCAGGATCAGGGGCACCATGAGCTCGGGCGGGGTGGCCTTGCTGGCCTCATCCACGATCACATAGTCGAATCCCTCTTCCTCGTACCGATCCTTGAAGTCACGATTCCCGCATTCCAGGCAGGTGGCCGCCACCACGTTGACATTGTCGAGGTAGATGCCCTTCATGAATGATTTGATGTCGGGCGTGGGCTTGGAGAGCAGCTCCCGCCACCGCTGCTGTGCCTGTGCAAACTTCTCCTGGTGCTGCACATCCCCCAGGATCCGCTTCATCCAGCGGGAGACGGCATTGTCGGCATTCTCCTGATGCTCAGGGCTGCCATGGGGTGCCTTGGCCCATGCCTCGATCACCTCCGCGAAATAGACCCTGCCCTCCGGCTCCACCTGCTTGCCGCTGCGCGCCGCGATGCGCAGCGGGCGGATGAGGTTCTGCTTGCTCAGCCGCTCCAGGGCATTGTCCACTGCCAGATGGCTCTGCGAGGAGATGAGGATGCGCCGGGAGGGATCCTCCTGCAGCACCTGCCACACGATTTCAGCGATCACGGTCGTCTTTCCGGTGCCCGGAGGGCCCTGCACCAGCATCAGGTCCTCTGCATGCAGCGCCTTCCATACGGCTTCCCTTTGCATCTCATTCAGGCCCCGATTGATCAGCGCATGCTTCAGCTGCCAGTCACGGTCGCTCTGCACGTCGATTCCCGGGGGGATGGGATGTGCCCGCCCTGGCTCGAAGATGAATTGCCCCAGCCGTCGATTGACCGGGAGCCCGCCTTCAGGATGAATCAGCAGGCGCATGGCCGCCTTGAGCCTGGCGATCTGGGCGAGATCCCCGATGAACATGGGCAATAGCCACCCGAGCGGCGGCACCTCGGGCGCCTCCATCTCTTCCTCCAGGATCACCTCGGGATTCCCGCCCCGAAAACTCCGCAATCTGCCCAATTCCTGCCCGCCATGGTATTTGCCACCCTTGCCCTCGATCTCCTTGAGGTACTCGGCCTGCTCCGATTCCGAGAGGAACTTCATGGTGCATCCCCTCAGCCGGGGCCAGCACTCCTCCGCCCAAGCCATCCTGGCCTTCTGGTCCGGCTCCATGACGGTTTCGAACAGCCCCTCCGGCCTGTCCATGACGTAGTCCATCTCCTCGCCGCACACGGACTCCAGCGACCGTGTCACCGAATCAATGTGCTGCGCGGACGGCCTGCGGAGCAGCACGTCCACCTCCCCCTTCCCGGGGGTGGTGGTGACATCCTCCCCAAACTGCATTGCCAGGCGCTTCACTCCCCTGTCCAATGCCTCCTGCTGCGCTTTCGGGTTCTCCTGCAAGAATTGCAGTTCTGATCGCAGCCCCAGGTGCGCCACCGTCAGTTCCGCCTGCAGGGCTTGGATCCTTTCACAGACCTTGTCCGCCTCGGCCTGGGTGCGCGGATGCAGGCTCAGGTCCATGCCGTTGATGCGAATCCCGCCGATCTTCTCGATGCCCTTCCAGATCGGTTCCCACCATGCCTTCGGCTGGAGCTGGATGCGCAATCCCACCTGGTGCTCGATCTGCAGCGCCTCCCATTCAGGAAACTGGAAGCGGGGATTGGCCAGCCGGAGTGCCTCGTAGTTCTTTCGGAGGGATGGCGAATCCGGGGCCTTCAGCCGCACCTGGCCACCCTCCCGGACGACCCCATGGGTACCCACCCATTTCGGATCCGGCAATGGTTCGCCCTTTTCATTCTGGTCAGCCGACGGGAGGACCGGCACATGGGCCACGAGCAGGACATGGACCAACCCCCAGGCCCATTCGTCGGGATTCGTCCAGCTCCGGCCCGCAGGCAAGGCGAAGGTCACCAGGCCATCCCCGGGGGCCGGGCGGATGTCCGCGCCATCGCGGGTGAGGGACTGCACGAGGAGCCGGGTGGCCACCTGGCGCCCCGGGGCTTCATTCAAGGGGTGGCAGAGGCGCAGTTCCACCAGGGGTGCCTCGCCCCTGGCCCAGATGGATTTGCCGGCCTCCGTGGCCGCAAGCCATTGGTGGTAGTCCGCCCAGGTGCCCCAGGTGTATCGGCCTCCCTCGCGACTGACCGTCAGCCCCCTGGCACGGAGGCTGCTGTCCAACTCACGGAGCCGCCTCTCCCTGGATTCCGCCGTGCCATACCGGGGTTTGATTTTCAGATGCAGCAGCCATCGGGGAGCGGAAGGCGGCACCGTCCACTGGAGGCAGGCATCTTCCATGACCGCCTCCACGCCCGCCATCGTCTCCGGATCCCATTCCGGCTTGTCCACCCAGTGGAGGGATACCCTGCCAGGGGTCTCCTCCCTGTGCACCAGTCCGCTCAGCCCTGGCAGATCGTCCAGCGCCATCATCCTGCCCTCCATCCAGCGCATCCAATCCAGCTCGAAGCGCATGACGAAGCCCTTTCCACGCATGTTCCGGTTGTCCTTCCAGACCACCGGCAGCAGGACCGTCTTGTCCTTGGTGACCTTCTCCAGGGCTTGGAGGTACTTGTTCCAATTCTCGATTTCGTCCTTGGCGGCCCTGTTCCCAAATTCGCGGGTGATTTTCAGGGACATGAGTTCCCCCAGCAGCCTCGGATAGTCTTGGGAGGAATCATAGCCGCGACTGTTCTCGGCGGGAAACTCCGGGATCAATTCTATCTCCATCGAATGGCCGTCGGCATCCGGTTTCTTCGCATCGGGCGTGATCCCCAGGACGAAGAATCCCGAATTGCTGGGTACGATGGCAAACCGCAGGCATCCTCCCCCTTCCGGGAGATCCCAGTATGCGTTCCAGAGCGGCTCATCGGGCTTCTTCCGATTGGGGATCCGGCGGAAGGTCACGCGACACGGCCTGAACTGCAAGCGCTTTTCATACGATTTCCATGCGTCCGAGGTGTCCGCAGCCCTATCCAGCTGGTCCGCCGCCTTTCGGTGCACGATGAAGCGAATGGTGGGGGCATCTGGGTTTTGCGGGGGGCGGCGTGTGCGTTGGAAGAGATTATCCATGGTGTCTCATTGATGAAGGATTGACAAGGGGATTCCGATGGCCTGGCAGGCCATCGGCCTGGTCGGGCCCCTGCGTGCAGGATTCCGCACCGGCCCTCCTCCCGGAGGTGGTGCCAGGGGGAGACTGGTTCCGGTGAATCCGATCTAGGGTTCTCATTTTTCGATGGATTGATATTCGTTCGGAAGTGCCCTCTCCCCGGGCCTTGCGGCCCGGGGAGAGGGGGATGCGCGGGCGTGACCTGCATGCCCTGCAGCCCCTGCGGCTGCATTTACCCTCCATGCCCCCGCATCGCATTCGTGGCATGCTCATATTCGAAGATTTGCAGTATCCGCGCGTTCAGGGTGAAGGGGTTGCTGGCAAACTGTATCCTCTCCCTCGGAATCGAGTCCAACCGCTCCATCCGGGGGCCATAGAACAGGGAGACCCGGTCGGGTGGCAGGGAGTCCAGGATCTGGCAGACCCTGGTGTCAGTCAGGTGTGCGAAGGAGGCGGGGGCGGGCTTTTCACGTGCGATGACCAGGAGGTCATGGCCGTCAGGGCCGGGGGTGTCCGTGGCGATGGCAGTGTCCACGTGGGCATAGCCATAGCCCTTCAGGAGCTGCCCGAGCCATGCGCCATCGCCCGCTTCTTCCGTGAGGATGAGGATCCGTTTCCCGCGCTTGAACTGCTGGACGCGGTCACGCTCACCGATCACGTCCAGGATGACCCGGGAATGCTTCTTGAGCAGCTTCTCGAAGCCCTCCTCCATGCCCCGCTGCACGAGTGCGGGGAGTCCCTGATCCAGTCTCTCCTGCACCAGCCTGTGGGCGTAGTCCCTGGCAAACCTCAGGATGCCGAACACGCTCACGCCGAGGAAGGCCAATCCAAACGCGATGGCGATCCAGATGCGCATGGACTGGCTGTCCGAGGCGGCCCGGAGCGCGTCGAAATCCGTTTTCAGCTGTTGCCTTTGCACATTGAACTGTCCGTCCCGGATGCTGTGCTCTGCCTCCAGCGCGGTGATGCGACGCGAGAGTTCGCGGAGGACGGGGTCCATCTGCCCGCTTGCAGCTGTGCCGAGGCAGGACGTCAGGAGAAGGAGCAGTATTCTGGCTCTCATGGTCGGCGCGCTGTGCTATCGGTAGGTGGGATGACAGGGGAAAAAATCCGTGAGTCTCTTCGGTTGGGCCGCCACGGCATTGAGCATGTTGCGCATGGCATTCGCGATCTCTTCCTTTTGCGCGGGAAGGATCAGGTCGGAGACCACGTTGTTGCTATTTCCGGGATCCACGAGCCGGGCCGTTCCCACATGGTCGCGAATGTACCGCAGCGTCATCTCCAGCTGAGGCCATAGGCCGCTGGGAGGCTTGTCCCCTGCATCCCGGAAGGCGCGGATCACCAGCAACTCCAGGATGAAGCCTTTCATCACCTTGCGTTGGTGGTGGAGCTTCCAGACCTTGAGCAGGCGGATGATGTTCCGGGCATTGTCATGGATGTCCTTGAAGGCATCGATCTGCCGCTTGATGTTGGTTTGAAAGTAGCGCTTCGCCTCGGAATCATAGAGGGAGAGGAAGCGGTCGGGCTCATAGCCATCGCGCTTGATTTCCCGTCCGGGCACGATGTCCATGCTGACAGTCACGCCATCCGGCTTCCCGAGCTGATCCCCACCGAGACACGCTGGTCCCGGGGATGCTTGCGATGGGGATCATGGAATTCTGTCTGGAAGAAGCGGAAAATGTCCCTGGAAAGCTCCTCCAGGTTCGGGAAGGCATCGTATTGGAAGGGGACGATCAGATCCACGTCGAACTTGAGATTGATCTCGGTGGATTTGGCAACCGACCCGGAGTATAGGATCGGCCCGGCCAGCTTCCCCTTGTATTTCTGCTCCAGGGCCTTCTGTACGACATCCCGCTTCTCGCGGTAGTATGCCACCTGGTCAGAGACATGGCGCATGGCATAGGTTCCAAGGCAGCAATGCAGGTAGTCGGAGGGATTGGTAAATTGACACATGATACGCTCTATGAATTGTTTAATAATTTCCACGCAATAAGACCTTGCTCAGGCAGTGCAGTGAGCCGTTCCCGTATTTGGAATACTGCTCGAAGGAATTGTCCACGAAGACGCACCGGAACCCAAGGCCGGTGAGGAACCTCTCGACCTTGTCCTCCAGTGAGGGGCCACGCCCGGATGCCGTGGCGAAACGGGGATATCTGGGCAGGTACATCCGCTTGATCCCGTGAAACCACTCCACATGGGCGTTGCTGTAAGAATAGACCGTGGCCATGCCGTCATGGCTGATGGCCAGGCCCATCGGCAAGCGCTCCACCAGGAAGCGAGGCCCCGGGGCACGGGCATGGGACCTGGATATGCACGCCCCGATTTCGTCCAGGGCATCGGCAAACTGCTTCACCTCCGCCGACCAGCGGCCCTGGCCCTGTTCGTCTTCGTACTGCACGTCCTCCAGCATGACCTTCGCGAGGAGAAGCACCTCGTCTCCGCTGGCTGCCTGTCGCGATGACCAGGA
>JBJOPY010000067.1:0-6528 GCA_046050405.1 Bacteroidota bacterium
TCCATCCTTGAAATTCAAGGCCTTGATGGATGGTTCCATGCTGTCTGCCATTACACAGTAAGACCCGAAGTCACTGCACGCGGCCATCAGCGTTCCATCCTGGCCGCGATCATTTCCCACATAGGCCCATTCCCCTCCATGGCGCCTGGCCACCACCATCCTGGCGGGATCGCCGCCCCGCTTTTCAGGTTTGAACTGTAGGACAAATGCCTTGAAGACCGGCTGGTCTGTCCTGCCGACCTCGTAAATGTCGCTCAGTGCGCTGCTACCGCTAGGCAACCGCCGTAGGTGGAGCGGCAGGGAGTCAAATACACATCCTGCCGGCAGGAAAACCTGCATCTCCCCGTTGGAGACCAGATTGTCCTTCGTGTGATATACCTTCTGGGCCAGATGGAAATCGATTCGGTGACCGGCGACAGGATCCGTGACAGATGCCACCATCCTGTCCTGGTTCAGGTCGAGAAGGTACACCAGCTCGCGATTTTCCAGATATGCCGGCATGAGCCTGGACGTGGATCCGTCCGCATAAGTGACAGTAAGGCCATCCAGTTGACGGGTGACGGGATTGGTGAGCCGGAGCAGGGCGATGTTCCTGCGAATCGAGGACCGAAGACTCTGCCCCACCCCACCCGCTAGCGAGGGCGGAAGTGCCGCAGGCTGGTCGCGCTGCACATTGATGCGGACGATGGTGGTGTTTCGGTGGCCGTCGGCAAGCTCCAGCCTGAGTGCATGGATCTGGTCGTCATGAAGGTCGATCCAGCCATGGTCAATGCTGGTTAGGAAACAGGGCAGTTCATTGCCGCACTCGACATAGCTCCGCTGCAGCTTCCGCCCTGTCCGGAGATGGTGCTGGTAGTCGAAATGCACATTGATGTACCTTTTGTCGTCAAAGCTGAACTTCTCCAGCGCAAACTCATATATGAGCCGGTCATCGAGATACAGGCGGGCAAAGTTGATGCCGCAGGCATTGGCTGCGCCGTCAAGTTGGTCGAAGGCGTCGTATTCCAATCCGACTTTTCCTTGCAGCCTGACCAACTCTGTGACCCGGTACTCGCCATTTTCGCCCACAGGCTTGAGTCCCAGCTTTTCGCACCGCCCATTGACCCTTGACTGGGCGGTGATCGGCTCGAATGCGATGCCTGCCACCACGGGTTTTTTGTGATCGGAAATGAAGGATTGGTAGTGGTTCAGCGGGTTCATGACCCTTTCCTCGGGATCACGGATTTCAAAATGGAGGTGTGGGCCGCTGCTTGACCCCGTGTTGCCGCTGTACCCGACGAGTTCCCCGGCCTTGACCGGCATCTGCTCCTCGTCCAGGTAGATCTCCTGCTCGTATTGCTTGCTCGCATACTGTTTCTGATAGACAAGCTCCTCGATGGGGGCCGTGAATCCATCCAGATGTGCATAGACGGAAAACTCGCCATCGGCATGCCGAAGGTAGAGAGCCTTTCCGAAACCGACAGAACTCACCTTGACCCGATAGACATAGCCATCCCGGACAGCAAACAGGGGCTGGCCGATGCCGCCTGTTTTGACGTCAACCCCGGAATGGAAATGGTTGCTTCGCAGCTCGCCGAAGGTTCCCGCCAGCAGGAATTCATTTCCCCGCATCGGGAACCGATAGAAATCCTGGCTGGGCAGGGGTGGATGGGTCATGGCCAGCAAAATTCCCACCACAGCCCAGAAACCGAGGAGGTAAAACAATTTACGGTGTCGGATGTTACCTGACATGAAAATCCAAAAGGCCTTTGCCTTCCAAGCTTGCCCGCAGATGGTCCCCGGCATGGACCTTTCCCACGCCCCCGGGCGTGCCCGTGAATATCAAATCCCCTTTCCGGAGGGTGATGAACTGGGTAATGTATTCCAAGAGCACCTCGAAGGGGAAGATCATGTCCCCACTGAATCCAGACTGCTTGACCACCTCATTTACCCGCAACTCGAAGTGCAGGTTCCTATGGTCGGCGTACTGATGAGGGTCGTGAAAATCCGAGATCGGTGCCGACCCGTCAAACATTTTGGCAAGCGTCCACGGGTGACCCTTTTTCTTGATTTCATCCTGAAGATCCCGGGCGGTGAAGTCGATCCCCAAGCCGATTCCGTCCACATACTGCCAGGCAAACCTGCGGTTGACATACTTGGCTTCCTTGCAAATCCGATACACGAGCTCGCATTCCCAATGGATTTCATGGCTGAAGCCAGGGAGGTAGAAGTCGGCATTGTCACGCAAGACGGCCGAGTCTGGCTTCAAGAAAATGAGGGGTTGGTCGAGAACAGGATGGGCCAGTTCAGCGGCATGCGCAGCATAGTTGCGGCCTACACAGATGATCTTCATGCCTTAGAGGTCACATTTGCTGCTGACAGGAGCCTGGTCTATGGGATCGTTCAGCGTGACAATGCTGTCGCCGACGAGATAGCCCTTTTCAGCATGCCAGACGGTGACCTCGCCGCCTTTGCATTTGATGAAGGGGTTGGAGTTTTTGTCGCTCGGTTCAATGACCAGGATCCAGGCATTCTGGGCATCGTCATAGCGGAGCTTGTAATTGCCCTCGCATTTCTCGGGAAGGATGCCTGTGCCGAATGCACTCCTGCTGCTGCGATGGCCGGCATAGCGTCCGTCATGCCTCAGCTCCATCCGATGGCGCAAATCCTCCGAGCAGTAGCGCCCCGCCAAAATTGTTTTGACTTCCTCTTCGCCGGGATGTGCCGGCCCGAGCGCGCACCCCCCCCAGGCCATTGTGGCTGCCACCAGTAAAATCAACCAAGGTTTTATCATCTACTGTCAATCTTTGCCCAAAATAATAAAAACCAACCTTGTGATACAAGCAGCTTCAGTTGCAGCTTAGGGCAGCACGCATTTGAGGGAAGGATCCTAGAATTTAAAGCATGGAGGGAGGTTGGAATTGGGCTTACAACGGATTCGTTCGTTGAGATCGGCCTCAATTCGAATATTGAGCAGGATCAATCATCTGCAAAGTGTGGGCCAAAGCTCCCAAAATCACATTTTCAATGCGCCTTTGTTGCAAGGGGCTTTCTCAGACTGTTTCCTTCATCAATCGCTGGACGATGTCCGCGCTTGTGACGCCTTCGGCCTCAGCCGTGAAGCTCGGCACGATGCGGTGTCGCAGCACGGAAACAGCCACTGCCTTGACATCCTCAATGTCCGGGCTGTACTTCCCGCGCAGGAGCGAATGGGCCTTGGCGCCGAGGATCAGGTACTGTGAGGCACGGGGGCCGGCACCCCAGGTGATGAGATCCTTGATGAAGGATGGTGCGGAAGGGGTTCCGACGCGGGTCTTGGTGACGAGGTTCACGGCATAGCTGATTACCGTATCGGTGACAGGCACCTTGCGCACGAGGTCCTGGAATTCCTGAATGTCTTCACGGTCGAGGATCACCCTGAGTTCTGGCTGGTGGTCGCTCGTGGTCTGCTTGACGATGTCGATCTCTTCCTGCACGGTGGGGTATCCGACCTCAATGTTGAACATGAAGCGGTCAAGCTGGGCTTCCGGGAGGGGGTATGTTCCCTCCTGCTCAATCGGATTCTGGGTGGCCAGTACGAAAAACGGCTCCTCCAGCTTGTAGCCCTGGCCTGCAATCGTGACCTTTTTCTCCTGCATGGCTTCGAGAAGGGCGGCCTGGGTCTTGGGTGGAGTGCGGTTGATCTCATCTGCCAAGATGATGTTGGCAAAGACTGGCCCCTTGATGAACTTGAAGTACTTCTTGTTCGTCTCAGCGTCGATTTCCAGTATCTCCGAACCCAGGATGTCACCGGGCATCAAGTCTGGAGTGAACTGAATGCGGCTGAACCGAAGGTCAAGGATGCGGGAAACCGTGCTGATGAGCAGGGTTTTTGCAAGTCCGGGCACCCCTACCAGCAGGCTATGTCCTTTGCAGAAGAGGGCGATGATGAGTTTCTCCACCACGTCCTGCTGCCCCACGATGACCTTTCCGATTTCAGCCTTGAGGGCCTTGTATTTCTCGGCCAGCGCATCGGCCGCCTGCTTATCGTCCTTGTATTTGCTCATTGAACCCAGTTGCTTAGTACTTCTCTGCAGTCGACGTCTCTGATCTCGATGGATATGTTTTTACGGGCACTTTGCAGCCAGCGTTCCAGCTCACCCGCTTGTTTTGCCTGGAGAGCAGCTGACTGTATCTTTTGATAATCTGCCTCCAGGCTCGCCACGTGAGGGGCGATTCGCTTCTTGAGGTAGAGCATGTGATAGGCCTTTTTGTTGTCTGGCTGAATCCACTCCAGCGGCTCCGTGATGTCGCCTTCCTTCATCTCATCGACCTTCAGGTAGAAGTCGGCATCGAGGAGGTCCAGCGGAACCCTTGTCTCACCCGTCTGTGGGTTCTTGATGCAGCCGCCGCAGGTTTTGGTGGCCTCGTCGTCGCTGTATTGCCTGGCTGCCTTCTCGAAGGTCAAGGTGTCACTGTTGAGGATCATTTCACGGATTTCCCTGAGGCGATCCTCAGCGCGGATTTCATCTTCGAGGCTCACGCGCGGGATCACGAGGATGTGCCTGGCGCTCACGAGATCGCCTACGCGCTTGTAGACGAGCATGAGGTGATAGCCATATTCGCTTTCGAATACCTGTGAGAGTTCGCCTTCTTTCAGCTTGAAGGCCACCTCTTCGAATGCGGGCACCATGCGCCCCCTTCCAAACTCACCCAGGTCCCCGCCCAATCTGGCGCTTCCCAGGTCTTCCGAGATTTTCTTCGCCAGCTCCTGGAATCCGATTTCACCTCGGAGAATTTGTTCCCTCGCAGACTCCAGCCTCGCCTTGGCTTCCTTCTTGGCCTTCCCGGTGGCGGAAGGGCGCTTCACGAGATGGAAAAGTTCCACCTCCGCTGGAAGATAGGGGAGGCTGTCACTGGGAAAACTGTTGTAGAATTTCTTCACTTCACGCGGGGTGATGACCACCTTAGAGATGATCTGCTCACGCATTTTCTCCCCTAGAAGCTGATTCTCGATTTCCGGCCACAGGTCTGCCTTGATCTCTATCAGCGGCTTGCGATACTCCTCCTCGAGCTTGGCGACACTGCCGTAGCCTTGGATGAAATAGTTCAGCTTGCGACCGAGTTCAGCTTCGACCTGGTCGTCCGTCACGGTGAGCGAGTCCTGCCTGGCCTTGTTCAGGAGGAGCTTCTCCAGGATCAGCTTCTCCAGGATCTGGCAACGCAGGGTGCCGTCGTCCTGCTGCCCGTTGGCGATGAAATAGGCGTATTGGTTCTCCACATCGGAGAGCAGGATGACATCTTCCCCCACTATGGCGGTGACCTTGTCCAGCACCTGCCCCTGCAAAGCGGCATGGAGGGTGATCGTGAACAGCAGGAAGGCAATCAGGCTCTTCTTCATCTCTTCCTCAGTATTCACGGATGTAGTGTTTGGCCCGGGCGTTCTTGAAGATCATCTCCTCATTCTTTTCGATCAAAGCCACCTTCCTCTCGTTCAGGATAAGATCCACGATTTTGTCCCGGCAGATGGCGATGCCGAGCGGCTGCCCAGCACGGACGACATCGATCATCTTGAAAAGATAGAAGAGCCTTTCCCCCCTGATGACGCCACTCCAGCGAATGAATTTTCCCGGCTCCAATTTTTGCAGGCTGCCGAAGTAATTCTTGGACAAGTATTTGATTTCGGTTTCCCCTACATAGCTGCTGTCAATCTTGGAGTCGCGTGCATGGTGGCGCGCCCACTCCCTGAGTTTCGGGAGATCATCCGGGTTGCCGGACTTCATCCATTCAGCGGCAACCGAATGGTCGCTGTTGCCACTGACGATGTAGAGATAACTGTACAGGGCCTCGGGACTGATGAACTGATCGCGATTGGCTTCATAAAAGGCCAAGATTTCCTTTGTGGAAACATTTCTGTCCAGAGATTCCTCCACGATGCGGTTCTCATAGCCATTCATGATCAGCTTGGCCTTGTAGTCTTGTACTTTGTACTCGACCTCCTCGGCCAGGTCGCCGTGCTGTTTGAGCGCATCGTCCATGACGGCCTGCTCCACCAGCCATTGCTGCACATACGCCTTGGCGATGCGCATGCTGTCAGTCAATGTCAAACCCTTGGGAAGGGAATGCGCCAGCATTTCCCGGGTCAGGCTGCGCTCCTTGTACGATGCGATCAGGCCTGCATTTGATTCGGCGACCCTGCCACTACAGCCCGCGAAGGTCAATGCCAGACCTATTCCCGAGCAGGTATGCAGGATATGCCGAGTCAATACCACCCCTATTTATACAGTTTTTCGAGTACCTTCTCCTTTACCACCACAGGGTACTTGGCTTCCAGCTCCTTCAGCCATTCAGCCTCCAGGTAGTTTTGGTACTGGGTGATACACTCGCTCTTGGCTTCTTCGAAGGATTTCTGCCCGGCGGGCAGGTTCTCCTTCAGTACCAGAATGCGGTAGGCACGGCCGTATTCGAGAATGTCGCTCCTGAACCCTGCTTGCTGATCGAACATCATGGCCTCGGGCTCTGCCTTTCCCTTCTCGTAGGTCTGGGTACGGATGCGGATGTTCAGTGCGC
>JBJOPY010000068.1:0-5421 GCA_046050405.1 Bacteroidota bacterium
GAGTGCTTCGATGCGGGCACAGAGTTCGAGGATGTCGAAAGGCTTGGTGATGTAGTCGTCCGCGCCAGCCTTGAGTCCGATCACCTTGTCCATTTGTTGCCCCCTGGAGGTCAGCATGATCACTGGCACCGTGTTTCCCGTGGAGCGCAGCCGCTTGCACACCTCCATTCCGCTCATCTGTGGCAGCATCAGATCGAGAAGGATCAGATCGGGACTTGATTTCTCGGCATGCTCCAGGCCCGCCAAGCCATTCTCCGCTTCGATCACCTCGTACCCCTCGTATTCGAGGTTCTCCTTCAGCAGAAACCGGATGGCATCTTCATCCTCTGCGACCAGGATTTTTCGCTTGATGTTCTTCATTGTACGATTTCTTGGATGCAAGGTAGGCAAATGCTGAATGTGGCGCCCTCCCCGGGAGCGCTTTTCAGTTCCAGACTGCCTCCATGGGCGACAATGATGGCCCTGGCGATGCTCAACCCGATGCCATGGCCTTTTACGTTGTGCTCCTCGACGTTCCCGATCCGCACGAATTTTTCAAAGATGATTTTTTGGTCCTTGGCTGCGATCCCCGGGCCGTAGTCCCTTACGTCGAAGCAGACCCTGTTCTTCTTCATGCTGGCCCCGAACGTGAGCTTCTGGTCACCTTGGCCGTATTTTCGCGCATTGTCGATCAGGATGGCAAGCGACTGCACAATGGCCTTGGCATCCACGTTGACGGTTCCGTTCGGCAAGTTCCCCGGCGCAAGCTCCAGGTGCCCCCCTGCCTGCTGTCTTGCGAACACACTCAACGTCTCCCAGAGTTCGAGGACGGAGATGGGTTTGCGGTTGTACTTCTTCCGTCCGGCTTCCAGCTGGGAAAAATCCAACAGGGAGTGTATCAGTTCGTTCAGCCGCTCGGCCTCGGCGTCGATCATCCCCACGACCCGCTGGACTGATTCCGGGTCTTTCAACCGATGGAGCCGCAGGCTGTCGGCGGCAAGCCTGATCGTCGCCAGTGGCGTTTTGATCTCGTGGGAGACATTGGCCACAAATTCCGTTTTCAGCCGTGACAACTTGAACAGTCGCATGGCTGCCCGGACGAGCAGCAACAATACGCAGGTCAGGATCGAGAAGAGGGTCAGGATGAGATAGAGGTTCCTTCTGTAAATCGATTGGGTGACTTCCTCCACGTTCGCCTCCCGGAAGGACACGCCAAGCCTCATGTCTCCCAACCAAGGGCCGAAGCTTGCCAACTGGGCCTCATGCTCGAATGTCGGCTGCCCATAGGCGACCGAATGATAGATGAGCTGGCCGCCTTGTCCCTTGAGGAGGCCGAATTGCAGGAATCGCTTCTCCAGGCCCTCCATCGGCTTGTCGTCCGGCCAGAACCTGAGATGGAAAAAATCCCTCAGATACACTTTCTGGAAATGGCGGGGGTCGGTCTGGCGGAACACCAGGCAGCGCAAGTCTCCCCTTGAGCCGAAAACCGGGGCTCCGATCAGCGTGTTGCTGTTGAACGCCTTGTTGTAGATGAGGACCAGGTTGCTGTCCAAGGCACTGCCCCAGATGGTCTTGGACATTTTCCCGATGCTCCCGTAGGGATCTGTCATCTTGTCCAGTTCGCTCCGCACAAAGGCTGCGAGTTCTGTCTGGTCCCTCCAGCTCCCAAGGTTTTTGTCCCCTCTCCGGTATCGATTGGGGCTCTTGTACTCCCACACCCGGAAACGGTTGCCGTCACTCACCGGAAATGCGACGACCCATGCATTGCAGAGCGGTTGTGCCGCCGAAGCCATCAGGAATGATTTCCGTAGAAAGGGGAGGTTGGGTTCCTTGAAGTCATCGGTCCTGACGGCTGCCATCAGCCGGTTCATCCCCTTGTCCATCTCATGAATGTAGTCCTGCTGAAGCTGCCTTGCCGCAGAGTTGGCGATTTTCTGAAGGCTTCCATGAAGACCGGCGGCGATCTGCATGCGAAGTCCCTGAAGGCTGGACAGCTGCCAGGCCATCAGGACAATCACCATGATGAAGGTGAGGCCTGCCAACAACAAGATCGTTCGACGCGTACGCATTCCGTGAAAATTCAGGTAATCTTACGCCATGCACAACAGAAAGTGCTGCCATCTCCAAAAATTTGTGAGAATTTGCGATGAAAATGATTCCATCCTCCCTCCATCCCGGGTTCGCCAGAGGATCAAGAGCGCTGATCGGGGCCGTCCTGACAATGGCCATGGTGTTTCAATCTTGCTTGAGGCCAGTGGAGGGAGATTTTCCAACCGCAGGCCAAGGCCTTGCGGACGATGAGCTTCTATGGGTGCTGAGCATCCCGGCCACTCCCGAAGAGGCGGATCTCCCTGACCTCTCGATGCGGGATTCGATTCGTTTCGCGAATTACAACAAGCCCCTCTTTGACAACGTCCTCCAGCGATTGGTCAAAGGCATCCTGAATGGAGAGGTCAGGGCCTGGGATGAATACCCTGGCCTCAATGAACTCAAGGATGCACGTGAACGCCTGATCCAGATGGGAGGCACCGGACAAAACATCGAACCCCTCCTCAAGGTGGTGGAGCTTTACATCGTCGTCAACATCACCCATCCCGAATACAACGGAAGGCCAGAATTCCTGCGATTGATCTGGAGGGATCCTGCCGGACGCGAGGCCGACCGGGGGTTTGCAGGCGTCAGGCTTGACAATGATGGCAGCAGCCAGTTTCTGCCCGGCGACCATTTCCTCAGCGAATTTGCAAAGATCGAGAGCTACTATGCCAAGCCCGTCTATCTGCGAACCAATTTCCGGGAGTACGCCATCCAATCCCTCGAGGAGGCGCGCTACATCGAAAACATGATCTATTCCGGGCGCTGGAGCGAAGTGGACTGGGAGGATGAGGGCATCAACATCTCCGGGGAACGCCGTGTGGCATTGACTCCGGAATCTGTCGCTCCGCTTGCGGGTTTCTACCGCTTCAAGATCCCGAGCAAGGACCAGAAGGAATTGTACGCGGAACTCTACCTCACGGCGGAAAACGACTATCTCGTCGCGGACTGGAGCAACCGCTTCAAGATCGAAAAGATCCTTCCGTACGGGCCGCTGGAATTCTTCAGCAATTCAGGGGAGCGCTATTGGTTTGAAATGAAGCCGGACAGCAATATCGCCTTGTTTGTGATTCAAGGACAAGATACGCTTGGCAGCTACCAGAATCCCGTATTCTGAATCCTATTTTTTGATCTCATCCTTCGCTCCGGGAGGCGATTCCGCATTGGCATCGCCAATGCCCCCTCGAAGTCCTCCCCCCTTAGGCTTGCCGGCCGGCGGTATCGGATAGACCTCCACCTCTTTGATGTCCCATTTCGCCTTGACATCGAACTTTCCAGATTGATGATAGACCTTCTCCGGCAACCGATAGGGATTGAGGCTTCCGGGGGTCATCACACCGTTCCGGTCCTCATCCTCGATCAAATCCAGGCTGTACTCGCCTGGTTTCAAAAACACAAAGTTGAAGGTGCCGGGTGCCTCGAATCGTTTTTCGAATGTTGCCGCCGGGGATGCCTTGGCATCGCCCGCACCCCTTCCTTTTCCAACTGCGGCACCCTGAGCAGGCGGCTCCACCAGGTATCCGGATCCGGGAAATCCTCTGAAGATTGCGGCAAACCTGGCCTCGGGTCGCGTACTGTCAGGCAAAACCTTGCCGGCCACGGTACCAAACCCATCCGGGTCGGGAAACATGATCCTCATTCGAACCAATGTGTCCGTGAGGGAACCGTCAGGCTTGGCGATCCCCTTGCGCAACTCGCAGCGGTAGGGTTTGGATGGATCCAGAAGTCTGGTCGGTTTTACAAGCACGTGAAATCCGACGACCTCGATCTCCGAGGGTTGATAGGCCCCACTGGTATCTTGCAGTTGGAAGAGGGAGGAATCGATGCCGGAGGACAGCAGGAAAAGGGCCGGAATCTTGAAATCATGCGCATGGGGCAGATTGACCGGCGATTCAAACCATCGCCCCGTCTCCTCCTTCACCTGGCTCTCCTTCATCACTCTCACGATAGTATCCGCTTGATTTCCAAGGCTATCCATAAAATGGATCAGGTGAACGTCCAGATTGCTGGCCCGTGGCAAGGGGGAATGCAGATACAAATGCCGCTGATCGCGGTTTCTGAACCGGCTGCTGGTCACGGGAAGCCGTCGACCGCTGGCGGAATCAGAAATCTCCACGGAAAGCGAATCCCCCAGATAAGATGTCCGTATCGCTTCACCGAACTCCAGGTGAATGGTGAAATCATTGGCCCATTTGGCGGATTTCACCACCGGCCCCTCGGCATCCTGGCGGAAGGAGACCAAGCCCACATTCCGCTGCACCGTGTCATCCGCCTGCAAGTCCACGACCGGGTCAGCTGCAAGACCGACCGCCTCCCGTTCACCTGAATATCTGAAATCGCCGTCCTCGTCGCCCACTCCATAGATTTTGTACCTGCCTGGGGCGAGGAATTGAAAGTCAAAGTTCCCATTCTTGTCCGAGACGGTCGCATATTCAGGACGAAGCCCCTGGATGTTGTTTCCCTCCACTTCCTCTGCCGGAAACAGAAGGATCTTCATGTCCTTCTCCCCCTGTCCTGTCCAGAGGTCGCTGACCTGACCGCTGAACCTCAATGAATCCAAGACATCCCCGGTGCTGAACGCATAGAGGACAGATTTTTCCATCTTGTTGCCTTCATTGAAATCAACGATTCCTGTCCCCAAGGTGACCACGTAAGTAGTGCTATCTCTCAGGGGGGATGAAAACATGATTTTCAGGGTTTTATTTTTGACGATGATCTCGGGATCCTTCTCAAGCACAGGTGAAATGAAGACCTCCTTCTGATAGCTGCCCGGCTTGATGAATTCGTCGAAATAGAAGACCACTTGGTTTGAATTGAAGTTCAGGGTTCCGGGGAATGGAACGGCACCGATCATTTGCGGGCCTTGGGTATCCCTTTCGCCACCACTGGGCCTGCCGATATTGGCACACGCGGGGAGCATCGCCCACATCAGAACGATGACCGCCGGCAATCTGACTGCAACAGATCCTCGCATTTCAGGAACGGGGACAAAAAAGGGAGACAGGAAAAACAACAGCTGTGCCGATCATCATGGCAGGAACGACCTCCTGGGCATTGGTCGCAACCGGTATCAGGCTCCCGAATTCCAACCCGCTAGAAATCTGAGATTTACGAAAAAACAGAAAAACCGGCACTTGCAAAATGCTGAAAATCAGCAGAAAAAAACGACCGATTCTGAGACCGCCAGAAGGACGATCTCCGGGTCGCCTGTATGCCAGTCCCAAAACCGACAAAAATCCACTGGGCGTGCTTAAAATGGCCAAAATGAACGCGGGTTATTTTTCAATGATGTAAATGAGCGAACTGCACCGCTTTTTGTCGAACAAGGCCACCCACCAGGAACGCCAGCCG
>JBJOPY010000069.1:0-2639 GCA_046050405.1 Bacteroidota bacterium
GTTGGGATTCTGGATCAGCTTGTACATGCAGTATCTGGGTTGCCAAATGGGTCGGAAGGAGGTTTCCGAGGAGGCCATCGAAAGCATCGGCCTGATGACCGGCGGGGGGGGCGGCCAAGCAGGTGGAACGGCCTTGCCACCATTACGGGACGGTGCTGGAAACCGGACTCAAGGCTGGAATCCTGGCCGGGGAGACTTCGGAAGCCTTCGCCGGCAGGGTGGAGGAGCTGCACTGCCTCATGGCCGACGGGGCGTTGTTCATGACACGGGAGGATTCGTGTAAGGGAGCAAAGCTGGTGGGCATCTTCCGGGCTGCCTATGGCTCGGGGAGGGGGATGCACGGGGATGGATCAGGGAGTCGCAATATCTCGTCGACCTGGGAGGCTGCAAGGAGTTACTCGAGAAGCTCGAACACCACATCCACAGCCTCAGAAAGGTCGTGGTGGTGGCAGAAGGGGCACCCTGGTTCTGGGACTGGGTGGAGTCCTGCCACCCCTGGATGCTGCAAATATCGGACTTCTACCACGCTACGCGGCATCTTTGGGCGTTTGCCCAAGGGAGAGGGGTCTAGGGACGAGTCGAAGAGGGGGCAGTGGGCGGAGGCGAGGATCTGGATGTTGCTGCAGGATGGTGGCGACGGAGTCCCCGAGGGGCTGGAATCCATGGAGGAATCCGGCTCAAAGGCAGCGGAAAAGGCCCGGATGTCCTTGATCCAACACTACAAAACCCACAGGAAGAGAGTGAAATACAAGCCCTGTCGCGACCAGAGGCTGCCCGTCGGGTCGGGGCCGATCGAATCGGCGCCCCGGGACGTCCTTCAGGGGCGTCCCAAACTTTCAGGCCAACGATGTGCATTCAAGGGATGGCAGGCGGTCGCAAATCACACAGGGCCCTGGAAAAGGGAAACCAATGGAAAAGGATCATTGACCTGACCCAAGGTGAATTCGCCGCCTGACGAATTTGCCGTACACCCGTCGCAGGGGGATTCCATGGGTTCCGATGGAAAATTCCTATTTTGCCACAGATTCTGAAAATTGTACCTTCATCCTCTGCCATAGACATGGACTTATCGCCTGAAATACACAGACGGCTCAAGCAGATCGCCGAGAAATATGATGCACTCGGCCAGGATATGCTTTCTTATCTCGACGGCCTCCTGTATTCCAATATGCTGACGTATTGGGATTACATTCACCTCGATACGCTGCTCAGCCTTCAGAATCCTCGCACGGACTTTCAAGATGAGAAGATTTTTGTCGTCTACCATCAAATCACGGAGCTCTACTTCAAACTGATCCGACACGAGTTGCAGCAGCTTCGGGAGAATGGTGGAACCGACTTGTCCGTCTGGAACAAGCATTTGAGACGAATGCTGAATTACTTCAAGAATCTCAGCAATAGTTTTGATGTCATGGTGGAGGGAATGGATCGGGATCAATTCCTGAAATTCAGGATGTCCCTCCTCCCAGCGAGCGGCTTTCAAAGCGTACAATACCGCATGATCGAGCTGGAATCCACGGGCGCAGTCAATCTGATGGATCCAAAGGAGCGTCAGCTGAAAGGGGCACCGGATTCAGTGGAGGCAGCCTACGAGGCTCTTTACTGGAAGTTCGGAAACCTCGAACTCAAGACTGGAAAGAAGACCTTGACATTGAGGATGTTTGAGCAGAAATACGATGACGAGCTTCGGAAAATGGCGATCGACCTGGAGCACAAGAACATCCATGCCTTGTATCTAAGGTTGCCGGAAGACCTGCGGGATGATGAGGGTCTCAAGGTGACACTGCGTGAGTACGACCTCTACGCCAATGTATTCTGGGCATTAAGCCATTATCGTTCCGCA
This sequence comes from Bacteroidota bacterium, assembly GCA_046050405.1. Lineage (GTDB taxonomy): Bacteria > Bacteroidota > Bacteroidia > J057 > JADKCL01 > JADKCL01. The sequence goes on from JBJOPY010000069.1 coordinate 1,844, forward strand.
GTGAAGTATCTGCAAGGCGACCCGGATATTATTGCCGCGACCGGCGGGACCAACTGGCAAAAGTATCTCCCCCCACGGTTTCAGAAGGTCGTCTATTTTCCGGATTTGTGGACCCAGGAGGAGAGGGACGAATGGGGCAAGGCTTGGGTTCTCAGCCTGTTCAAAGATAAAGTGGAGGGCAACTGGGGAAAAGTAAGTGATAAGCGGTAAGTTTGCCTTTCACAGGGGTTAATTAGACAGTCATCAACCATTCCAACGGATTTTTCGTTCAAATCCTTGGAAGCAGAAAAGCAATGCAAAAGGCCATCTTCTTTCTCGTCATATGGCTAGGGTTCACAAGCCTTGATGGATGGGCTCAGGGGGGGATCCGTGTGGTCGTGGACGAGGAAGGTATCCCGATCTATACCATGCAAGAGGTAAAGATCATGGCAATCGGCACAAGCAAGCGTGACCAGCGGCGGTTTGCAAAGCAGGAGCTGAAATTCAATAGGCTGCGGTACAATGTGATCAAGGTGCTTCCCTATGCGAATGAATGCGCACGAAACGTCAAGATCATCAATTCCGAGCTTGCGAGGATTCCCACGGAGGCAGGAAAGGCCGCCTACCTGGATAGCCGTGAACATTTTTTGTTCGGACGCTACGAGGCCGAGATTCGTAACTTGACGATCTCACAGGGAAAGGTGCTTGTTTCCCTGATCGACCGGCAATCAGGCAACACCACCTACAGCTTGATCAATGACTACAAGAGCAGGACTGCGGCTTTTTTCTGGAGTGGTATCGGGAAGTTTGGAGCATC
>JBJOPY010000070.1:0-7741 GCA_046050405.1 Bacteroidota bacterium
AGCCGATTACCATTCCATCGGAAACATTGAAGGCCCATCTCCATTTTCCAGAACCGGCCCATCCATCTGGAACGTGGTGAAACCTGATGTAGTCGAAATTGGTGGTGATCTGTCGCGGTCACGGGACGCAAATCCTTTGACGATTGGCAAACGGAAAGAAACCTCGTTGGAGTTGCCAAGAAGAACGGATGGCGGCATCCCCGTTGACATTTCAGAAGTCGGTACGTCCTTTTCCGCACCTGTAGTGGCTCATCTCGCCGCAATTTTGCAGACGTTATTGCCTGACGAATCCAGTTTGCTTTACAGGGGATTGATTGCACAATCTGCACAGTGGCCACAATGGAGGCTTTCTCCCGATGAGTATTTCAACAATTTCTCCCATTTTGGATTTGGGCTCCCCAATCTTGAAAGGGCAACCAGGAACTCTGAAAATCGCATCACATTCTACTCGCGTGGTCGGAAAGCGATTCGATCAAAGGAAATACACTTCTTCGAAATCCCAATACCAGAAGAGATTCGCAGTATTGGCTCCGAATATGATATTTTGATCGAAGTCACACTGTCATATTGCGCCAAACCAAGGAGAACAAGAAGAAATGCAAGAAAATATCTTTCTACCTGGGTCGAATGGGTTTCCAGCAAGCTGGATGAATCAATGGAGACATTTGTGAACAGGGAATCTATTGTCGAAGAAAAGACGGAGGTTCGCAGGGCAGAGGAAATTCCTTGGATGCTGCGAGAAAGAGACGATTGGGGGCAAGTTGGCGGCATCAAGAGAAATATCGGAACCCTTCAAAAGGATTGGGCAACGGTCAAGTCTCACCAACTGGAAGAGTCATTTTCCATTGCCGTAAGAGGTCGCCAAGGCTGGGACACAACTGATACCTATCCTGCATACTACTCTTTGATCGTGAGCATGGAGGCCACCAATGCCGAAATCCAACTGTACAACCGCATCCGAACCGAAGTTGAGGTTCGTTCGCAGATTGAGATTCCCATTCGTGTTTTGCAGTAGAATAGAACACGGAATGTGATTCTTCTTCGATCTAACTATCAAGGTTTGACATTTAACTTTTCCACAAAGTACAATCTCTGGTTCCCTTGATGAATTGACCATTGGGTAAATTTCTCAGGGCAGATTTGTTGCTAGTTTGTGATTTTTTCGCAACAAATTCTAGTTTAATAGAATGATTATCAATAATATATTGAACTAATGTTAGGCCACTAGCCATCAATGGAACCACAAGGTGGCCTCTCCAGGGGTGGACGTAAAAAGGACTGTGTCAATGCTCTCCCATCAGAGGCAATTTCCGAGGGGGAAGGTCCTTTTTCCAGGGCAATGGTGGGAAATCGCTCCTTTCTTCGTTGATTTGGGACAACGCACCGATCGTTCAAAGAAAAGACAGCATCATGGAACACAAAATCAGGACCTCGGATTTCCGCTATGTGCCCGGCAAGTCCCCCAAACTCTCTGCCATTCCGCAGGAGATCCCCGATGTTTACAAGAACGAGGGACAGTTCAATGAATGGATGGCCGAATACATGGGGAAGATGCAGTCGCTCCAGGACATGCTGATCGCCTATGACCGCTACTCCCTGTTGCTGATTTTCCAGGGGATGGACACCTCGGGAAAGGATGGAGCGATCAAGCATGTCATGTCCGGCATCAATGTCACAGGCATCCAGGTCTTCACGTTCAAGCGGCCGAGCGACATGGAGCTCGACCATGACTGGATGTGGCGCACCACCTGCTGCTTGCCGGAGCGTGGGCGCATCGGGATTTTCAATCGGTCCTACTATGAGGAGGTGCTGGTCGTCCGCGTTCATCCCAAAATCCTGCGGGAGACTCAGCGCATCCCGTATGATCTGATCAAGGATGAAGGTAAAGTCTGGGAGGATCGGTACATGGACATCAACCATTTCGAGAATTTCCAATACAGGAACGGTTGCAGGGTGGTGAAGTTTTTCCTGAACATCTCCAAGGAGGAGCAGAAAAAACGCCTTCTGGCCCGAATCGAACAGCCCGAGAAGAACTGGAAAATGAGCCTTCAGGATGTCGAGGAACGCACGCATTGGGAAGCCTATATGGAGGCATACCAGGAGATGCTGACCAAGACCAGCACCGAGGAAAGCCCCTGGTACGTCATTCCGGGGAATGACAAGAAAAATGCCCGCCTGATCATCTCGCGGATCATTCTGGAGGAAATGCAGGGCCTGGACATGCATTTTCCCGAAATGACGGACGGGTTCCGGCACCGTCTCCAGGAAGTCAAGGACTTCCTGAAGGACAACTAGCCAGGTACATTCATTCCCGGGAGATCCGTTCACGCCCGCAATGGGCCTTGAAGATCAGCCACTGGCCAATCCTGCCGAACGATGGGGTTCCTGCATTTGCTCATGCTCGAAATGCACTTGGCGGAATGAAACTATTTGCTTAAATTTAGAGTATGGGAGAATGGAGTCAGTTTTGAAATGGGAATGAACCGTTACAGGAATCTTGTTGGGTGGTTGCTGCTGTGGATGATGGTAGGTGCCGGAGCCGTGCACGCCCAGCAAAAGGTGTTTGTCCTTCCCCTGAGGGATCAGATCAACGCGAACGCAGTCCGCCAATTCACCCGTGGATGGGACGCCGCCGAGAAGGAAGGGGCAGGTCTGGTGATCCTTCACATGGACACCTATGGCGGACGCGTGGACTGCGCGGACACCATCCGTTCCCGCATCCTCGACAGCAAGATCCCCACGGCAGTCTTCATCGACCGCAATGCCGGATCGGCGGGAGCACTGATTTCGATTGCCTGCGATTCCATCTACATGGCTCCCGGCGGGAGCATCGGCGCGGCCACGGTCGTGGACGGCCACACGGGCGAGGCAGCCCCTGACAAGTATCAGAGCTACTGGAGAGCTGTCATGCGGGCCACGGCGGAGGTCAATGGACGAAACCCCAAGATTGCGGAAAAGATGGTGGATCAGAGCCTGGAGATTCCGGGCCTGAGCCCGAAGGGCCAGGTGATCACCTTCACGAACGGGGATGCGATCTCCAATGGTTACTGCGAGGGGACTAAATCCAGCATCGCTGATGTCGCCAAGGGGTTTGGAATGCAGGATGCGCAGCTGATTTACTATGAGGGAACGGCAATCGACCATGTAATCGATTTTCTGAACCACTCCGCCGTCTCCGCGATCCTGCTGGTTCTGCTCTTCGGGGGGATTTTCCTGGAGCTCAAGACCACCGGCATGGGCAAAGGCGGGATCATTGCCACCTTGGCGGCGTTTCTCTTTTTCGTCTCCCATTATGTCAGCGGACTCGCCGAGAGCTGGGAGGTGGCAGTATTCATTCTGGGCGTGATCCTGATCGCACTGGAGATTGCCGTGATCCCCGGCTTCGGATTGGCGGGCGTACTGGGCGTCGTGTTTGCGATCCTGGGTGTCACCGCGGCCACGCTGGAGAACCATGGGATCAGCCTGGAGCATGTGACATTGCCTGAAATCCTCCGGGCCCTGGCCACGGTCCTGGTGCTGCTGTGCACCGCGATCCTGGTCGTGATCTGGGCGGCCAAATACATCGTGAGCTCCAAGGCCGCCCACCCCTTGGTCGATCTGAGCACGCAGGACAAGGCGGAAGGCTACACGGCGCTGAAGGCTGAATGGCTGGATTTGGTGGGGCTAGAGGCTGATGCGATGACTGACCTCAGGCCTGTGGGCCACATTGCCATCAACGGACGGCAGTACGACGCCGAGGCCAACGAAGGGTACATCCTGAAGGGAGAGAAGGTGATCGTGGAGAGGGTGAGGAGCGTGAGTCTGATCGTCAAGAGAAGCAGCGGGACATGAAGGTTCTCGGCGTCATCCCAGCCCGCTTTGCTTCCAGCCGCTTCCCTGGAAAGCCCTTGGTGGATCTTGCGGGGAAGACCATGGTCCAGCGCGTGTATGAGCAGGCAAGCAAGGCAAGCGGGTTGGATGACGTATGTGTCGCCACAGACGACGAACGCATCTTCGCGCACGTCCAGGGATTCGGGGGCAAGGTTTTGATGACCTCGGGCCAGCACCCCAGCGGGACAGACCGTGTGATCGAGGTGGCGGAGAAACTGCCGCGCTACGACGCCTACATCAATATCCAAGGTGACGAACCCTATATCAATCCCATCCAAATCGACCAAGTCTGCGAGCTCCTGGCAAGCCGGAAGGGAGCCTTCGTGGCGACACTGGTGAAACGCATGGGGGATGTCGGCGAACTTCACAATGCGAACACCGTCAAGGTGGTCTTCGCCAGGAACGGCCAAGCCATCTACTTCAGCCGCAGTCCGATCCCCTACCTGCGCGATGCCAGAATGCTGGACGACTGGATGCAGGAGTGCGGCTATTTCAAGCACATCGGCATCTATGGCTATTCGAGATATGCGCTCTCGGCCATCAAGGCCATGCATCGCGGCGTGCTGGAGAAGGCTGAGTCACTCGAGCAGCTCCGGTGGCTGGAGCATGGACTGCCCGTCTATGTGACCGAAACGAACTTTGAATCCCAGTCGGTGGATACGCCGGAGGATCTGATCAAGGTGCAGAAGGGGATGGAAGGCTGAGGTTCCAGGATCGCCCCGCTCGACTGGGTGGGGTCAGCATCTTCCATGGAGCCGGGCGCGGGAAGCATGCAGCGGAACTTCTCCTGCATGGCAACACTTCACCCGGCACCTTTTCCCATCCGCTGTGTCCCATTCGCCTCCGTGGGCATGCACATCCGCAGGCCATCACCTCCCTCGTCCGTGAAGGGAGCCGGTCGCATTCCCCAAAGTCCTATTTTTACCGCCAAGATTTCTAAACAAGGAATACAATGCCCACAAAAGAGGAGTTTATCAAGAAAATCCAAGCAGGATACACCTTCAAGGGTGAAAGCATGATCGTAGGAGCCTCCATGCTCGGGGAGGAAGTCCTCCCCGACGCGATGGTGAGCATCCCTTTGAAGACACTCAACCGCCACGGCCTGGTGGCGGGCGCGACTGGCACCGGCAAGACGAAAACCCTGCAAATGCTGACGGAAAATCTTTCCATGCTGAGCATACCGGTGCTGCTGATGGATATCAAGGGGGATATCAGTGGCTTGGCGGCCGAGGGGTCGGAAAACCCCAAGATCCATGACCGCCATGAGCAGCTGGGACTTCCATGGACGGCGAAGGGCTATCCTGTCGAGCTGCTGACGATTTCGAAGCAAGACGGAGTGAGAATGCGTGCGACGGTATCGGAATTCGGCCCCACCCTGATGGGGAAGATCCTCGAACTGAACGATATTCAGGGCAGTGTGCTGTCCCTCATCTTCAAATGGTGCGATGACAATGGCCTGCCACTGCTGGATCTGAAGGACCTGAAGAAGGTGCTGCAGTACGTCACCGGCGAGGGCAAGGAAGAGATCGAGAAGGAGTATGGCAGGGTCAGCACGAGCACGACAGGGATCATCTTGCGTAAGATCGTGGAGCTGGAGCAGCAAGGGGCCGAGTTGTTTTTCGGCGAAAAATCCTTCGAAGTGGAGGATCTCACCCGCATCAGCGAGGACGGCTACGGCATCATCCACATCCTGAGACTGAATGCCCTCCAGGACCGGCCGAAGATGTTCTCCACGTTTATGCTGTGCCTCCTGGCCGAAATCTACCAGACCTTTCCCGAGGAGGGGGATATGGATGCCCCTAAGCTGGTCATTTTCATCGACGAGGCGCACCTGATCTTCGAGGAGGCCTCGGGGGCGCTGATGGACCAGATAGAAACGATGGTGAAATTGATACGTAGCAAGGGTGTCGGTCTCTTTTTCTGCACCCAGAATCCGGATGACGTGCCCACCGCAGTTTTGTCTCAATTGGGGCTGAAGGTCCAGCATGCCTTGCGGGCATTCACGGCCAAGGATCGGAAGAGCATCAAGCTCGCTGCGGAGAATTTTCCCGAGTCCGAGTACTACCAGGTGGATGCGTTGCTGACGGAGATGGGGGTCGGCGAGGCATTGGTCACCGCACTGGACGAGAAGGGGATCCCCACCCCGCTGGCCCGCACGATGCTGCGTGCACCCCAGTCACGCATGGACGTCCTGACGGATCTGGAGATCAGGGATCTCATCAGGGGCTCCAAGATGGCAGCAAAATACAACCAGGAGGTGGATCGGGAGAGTGCCTACGAGATGCTGAACGACAAGCTCGCTGCTGCCGAAGAAGCTGCGGAAGCGGCAGAGCTCCAGCGCAAGGAGGAGGAAATCAAGGCCAAGGAGGCGGAGCTGTGGCGGAAGGCGGAGGAGCGGGAACAACGTCAGCGTCCCCAGAAGAGCACATTCGAGCGCGTCGCCACGAGTGCCGTCGGCACCACGATCGTGCGGGAGGTGACACGGGGAATCTTGGGGGTACTGGGCCTGGGGGGACGGTCCCGGTCGAGTTCCGGTTCCAACCGCAGGCGCAGCAGGCCCGGCTGGTGGTGAGCACTGCGACCACACGGTCGGCGCACCCTTTCGGAAGGCTTTAGCCATCGGCTTCGTGTTCGAGCAATCTGCACCTGCGAAGGTGGATGGTCGGCAACCCCGGTGGTAGTGGATGGGTGAGGGGCTTGGGTTGGAAACCCGGCCACCAGCCCAGCCTTGCGACATGCCTCCAGATCCCGCGGGATCGCTCCATCGTCCATTCCGACCCATCCCAGGGGGTGAATACATCATGTTCATCTTCGGCTAACATGAGTGCAAATCCTACCAGAATCATGGATAAAGGTTCGTTCCACTTTGGTTCAATTACCGTAATTTTACATTTTAAGAAAACAAATTTTCTATCATGACCCAAGAAAATAATAACGGAAACTCGGGAAATAACCAGTCGAGCTCGCATCCCAATCATGGTCAAGGACTTACTGTACAGTACCCTCCGCCCTTAAACGATATAAGCACCATTGTGGAAGGCAAAAAATCATACGACCATGGTGCAGAAAATAGCAACCAGCGAGGAGAAGATGTAGACTACCATAGAAACAACTGCGAGTTGGAAGGCTAGGGTGAATTTTCTACTCTTCCTATCAAGTTCGTCTTTGACTCGTCCGATGGAAATGCAAAGATCTTTTGCGCGTTTGTAGGCAGCCGATTTGTATTGAAGATGCTGGTTTGCTTCTACAAGAGGTTCCTCAAATAATAGATCAGGGGAACTTCCGGCAACTGGCATACTCACAAGCCAGATGGCGCTGATACAGATAAGGATTGACGTGAAAAACCCAAGGTTAGGCAATATACCGATGCATAGAAGAGTGATGTAAATTGGCACTGGATCTTTGTCATGGATCAATACGGCAAATGAGGCAAAGGCTCCAACCACTGTAAATTCAATGCCAACCAGCCATTGAACCTTGGAAGTAACAGAATCAATGTTAGAGTGCAGTTGAGCAAGGCAACCTTCTCCTTGCGACAGTGCTAGTTCGTACCATTTATCTTCAATCAAATGATATTGATTTGGCTTACGGAAATCAATGTTGGACACTTTGTCTTCATTTTCCATAGCCAAGGATAATATGTTCATGCCTTTATTTTGTGTTTTGCAGGAACAGTATTCGCGAAAATTTGAACCATTTCGGATCGGGGCTCCGTGAAGAAACCTGGATTAAAGATGTATGTCCAGATTTCGTAATGATGTCACTCATTTCCCCGGGTATTATACTACGTTCCAAGTCAATGTGTGAAAACCTGCTGTTGCTAGGTTGAAAACAAAAAAGCAGAAGCATCGGATATAAGGGTGTACCAAAA
>JBJOPY010000071.1:0-15722 GCA_046050405.1 Bacteroidota bacterium
ATGACTACAGCAAGGTGATGGGCGGAGTGGATCCGGGCATGGTCCAGCGCACCACCGATTGGCTGGTCAGCCGTCGCGACAACAAGGGCGGATTCCAGCGCAATCCACGCGCACTCGATCAGTTTGGCGGCGCCGACCAGGATGTCACCAACGCCTACCTCGTCTATGCCTTGAGCGAGGTCAACCACAAGGACATCCTTCTAGAAGCCAATGCAGCCTTCGATAAAGCGCAGCAAAGCAAGGATCCCTATCAGCTTGCCCTCGTCTCCATTGCAATGTTCAACCTCGGGCAGCAGGCAAAGGGGCAGCAGGCACTCTCCACCCTGATGACCACCCAGAAAGGCGATGGCACCTTTGTGGGCACCAAAGGTTCCATCACCCGCAGCGGTGGCATCAGCCTTCAGGTCGAAACCACCTCCCTCGCAGTCATTGCGATGCTGAAGAGTGCTCATCCCGACCCGAAAGCACTGGAAGGTGCCGTCAAGGGCATCGTCAATGCCCGCTCGGGCACAGGCGGATTCGGCTCCACGCAAGGCACGATACTCGGATTAAAGGCATTGGTGGCCTACTCCAAGTATGCCAAGAAAACGGATGAGGCAGGATTGGTCGAGATTTACATCGACGGCAGGAAGGTCGCCGAGCAAGCCTATGAGGCTGGTCGCAGGGAGCCAGTGGAAATCAAGGGCCTCGAAGCCTACATCGGCCAAGGCTCTCACAGCCTGGAGGTCAAGTACAAAGGCGTCAAAAACCCATTGCCCTACGCTGTCGCCGTGAACTACCACACCCATCTGCCGAACAGCTCCAAGGATTGCGTGGTCGGCCTCAAAACCAGGCTCAGCACCGACAAGGTCGCCATGGGCGGTACGGTGCGCTTATCCGCCACCCTCACGAACCGCACACAGGAGGGCCAACCGATGACGATGGCCATCCTGGGGCTTCCCGCAGGATTGAGTGCACAGCCCTGGCAGCTGAAAGAGATGCAGGAGCACAAATCCTTCGACTTCTACGAAATCACCGGCAACAATGTCGTCTGCTACTACCGTCAGATGGCACCGGGTGAAGTCCGCGAGATCAACCTCGACCTGAAAGCCGACATCCCCGGCCAATACACCGCCCCCGCCAGCAGCGCCTACCTCTACTACACCGCTGAATACAAGGACTGGGTGGGAATGCCTGCCATCACGATCACAAACTAGATGGAGCCCGGAAGGACTGCCCCCTGATTGATCGGGATTTCCCGGGAGCCCATCCTGAATCCACCCGGCAAGCCTTGACTCGGCTCTTTCAAGCTTTCACCAGCACTGACACCGCCCTTGCGAGGGCGGTGTCAGTGTTTACCCGGGCCTCGAAGGCTCCATAAGCTGTTGGATCATCATTCCATGATCGGCCTTCGACGAAGTGGCTATGGATGTGATTTCAGCCAGCCTTCCACCAAGGCGGACTGCTCCGCAGTCGGATTCTTCATCAAGGACAGGGTATAGGTACGAGGCACCCAAGTATTCGTCCAGATGACCTTCACCTCTTCGGTGCCGGCCTCAGAGGTGATTTCGAGATTCAGTGCCTTTTCCTTCTTGAACTTGCCGAAGAATTCCGCTGCATCGAACTCCTTCCATGCCTTGCCGTCCACCTTGGTAATGCTCAGGCCTTCACCCAATCCGGCACGTGCGGCATCTGTTCCGGGGCGCACGGATTCGATCATGAGCCCTTCATCTCCCTGCTCGGAATTCTTCTCTATACCCAGTAATTCCCAGGTCAAGTTATCCATTGGCTTCTGCTCCAATTGGAGGCCGAACGGCTGGAAGAAATCTGCATACCGAATGGGCGAGGTTCCATTGACATACTGGTCGAAAAAAGTCCTCCATGGCTGTCCTGTCAGGCTTTCGATGACCGTCTGAACGGCATCCTCCCCCAAACCCTTGTCTTGCTTGTAATAGTCGGAGTAGAGTTTCCGGAAGACATCGTCCAGGGAAAGTTTCCCGCCGGATTCGGCCCTGAGCCGAAGGTCGATCAGCAGGCCGACCCTTGCGCCCAGGGTGTAGTAGGAAATCCGGGCATAAGGCGGAAAGTAGTCGGAACGCTCCAGCCATGAATCAAAACTGCTCTGTCCCGGAGAAATGATCTGACTGGCATAGTTGCTTTCCAAGGCTTGGATCGTCCGGCTGAGAATGGCCAAGTAGGTTTCACGGGTGTAGAGTCCCGCCCTCGTCATGCAGAGGGAGGTGTAGTAGTCAGTGACCCCTTCGGTGAACCATTGGAGCCCGGTGTAGGCCTCCTTCTGATAGTCGTAGGGCCACATTGCGGCAGGCCGGATCCGCTTGACATTCCAGAGGTGGAAGAACTCGTGGGCGGAGATGCTGTTCAGTCTCGCAATTGCGGCGGCCGACTGCCCCACCGTGTTCGGCATGGCAAAGCAAGCCGAGTTCTTGTGCTCCACGGCATGGCCCATGGGATAGGGAAGCAATTGATAGATGAAATGAAACTCAGTCATCGGGAATTCGCCGAAAATTTCCTTTTCCTCGGCGATCATCTTCCTCATGTCGCCCAGGAATGCCTCTTCAGCAGCCTTGCCTCCGGTGAAATCTCCCTGAAAATGAAAGTAGAAATCGGTGTTCTCCATGCGGCTGTGGAGAGTCTTGACCGAGGGCGAAAGGATGGTCGGGCAATCTACAAACTCATGGTAGTCAGGTGTAAAAAACACATTGTGTTTGCCGGGCATTCTTGGCATGGCCGTCGCCGCTTTCCACCCTTCAGGCATGGATGCCACCGTCAATGTGCAAGGCCGGGCATAGTCGTCGCGCAGGTGCATGAAGAAATTGACGGGATTGAAATACGCCTGGGCCTTGTTCAGTACACTGGATCCGGCGTCCATCGTGTTGGCGTAGAACTGGTAGCGCACCTCGATCTCGCCGCTTGCAGGGTTGGCGACGCGCCAGGTATGGATGTCTGCCTTGACCCAAGAGAGTCTGTCGCCTTTTGCGTCCAGGGCTTGGAACGCTGAGACTCCAGCGGCATAGTCCTGGAAATGGTATCTCCCCGGCCGCCAAGCCGGAATTTGAAAATCGGAATGGCTACCTCCAGCGGGAGCAGTCCGAATGCACACTTCATACAAATGGGAGGCAGGATGCGTCCAACTCAGGGTGTATTGATAGCTTTGGGCTGGGACTGACGCAGACATGAGCAGCAACATCAGCCCCATGCAAAGGGAAACTGGTTTCATGCGCCGAATTTACGCAAAGCGGCATACTCCAGCGCAAGCATCATCCTTCGTCCTGCTTTCCTGAAGCCGATGGCCGCCCCAGCCCAACCTCAAATATGATGGCTGGCAAAGGCGCGGAACCGAATCCGAAGTTCCATGAAGACTTTCTCCACGTGTGACATCTGCTCGGCGACATGGCCATGGTCATGCAGGTTGTCAAAGCTTTCTCGCCCCTCCCTCTTGATCATCACCTCATGCCGCAGGATCAAGTGTCGCAGGTCATCCAGGCGCTTCAAGTTGAGGAAGAACAGCTCCCGGTACTCGGCAATATGCTCCTCGGTGATCGGCGAATGGTCCTCGGCCAAAATGGCTGTGAACAGGGTCTTCTGGAAAAACTTGATCTCGTCTTGGTAGAAGTCGATCTGACCGAGCCAATGCAAGTGGTCTTTGTGGAGTTGATTCAGATTCATCATCCAATTGATTTTTTCGAAGCTAAGCAAAATTCCGTCATGTTCGCACTGCCAAGGATGATGTACGTCATCCAAACTGTGGATCCATGGGAATCACTTTCTCCTATTCATTGGCATTTCGGCATACGTGGTTAATTTTACGCTATGCTCACAAAAGTCAGAATCTCACTGGATGTACTGATCGATGCCTATCGGCTCATGTGCACGGCCAAGGAAATGGCTGCACTCTTTGAAGCCCACAAGGATGTCACGGCCAAATACGTCCATGCGACCTCCCGGGGTCATGAGGCCATACAGCTCGCCCTCTCGATGCAATTGCTGCCTCAGGACTATGTCGCCCCGTATTACCGCGATGATTCGATCCTGCTGGGCCTGGGGATGACACCATTCCAGTGCATGTTGCAGCTGCTCGCCCGCAAGACCGATCCCTTCTCCGGTGGCCGCACCTACTATGCCCACCCAAGCCTGCGGGAGCATGACAAGCCCAAGATTCCGCACCAGTCCTCCAGCACCGGCATGCAGGCCATCCCGATGACGGGTGTCGCCCACGGCTTCAAATACATGGAGAGAACCGGCCTCGCTGACTGGAGCCTCCTCAACCCGGACAATCTGCCGCCGGTGGCTGTGTGCTCCCTGGGCGATGCCGCGATTACAGAGGGCGAAGTTTCGGAGGCCTTTCAGGAGGCCGTCCTTCACCAGCTCCCAATTCTCTACCTGATCCAGGACAATCAATGGGACATTTCCGCCCATTCGGAAGAAACCCGCGCCCAGAATGCCTTTGAGTTCGCGCAGGGGTTCAAGGGCTTGGAGGCGATCAGCATCGATGGCAGCGACTTCATGGAGAGCTATGGTACGATTCAAAGGGTGCTGGACACCATCCGCCGTGAGCGGAGACCATTCCTCGTCCATGCCGAGGTGCCACTGCTGAACCACCATACGTCCGGGGTCCGAAAGGAATGGTACCGATCGAAGGAAGACCTCAAGGCTCATTCCAAAAACGATCCCTGCCCCAAGCTCCGCAATGAGCTGCTCAAGATCGGAATCGGCGAGGAGCACCTGCTCCAAATCGAAGACGAGGCGCGGAATCTGGTCGCAGACGATTATCAGCGGGCACTCGCGGAGCCTGAACCCGGTGCGGAGGATCTGCATACGCATATCTTTGCGCCCACGCCCATCACGGAGGAGCGTGGCATACGGGAGCCTGCCGGAGCCCAGGAAATTCCCATGGTCGATGCCGCCTTATATGCCATGGACCAGCTGCTCGCCAAGTATCCCGAGGCGCTCCTCTTCGGTCAAGATGTCGGTGGCGAACTCGGTGGCGTATTCCGCGAAGCTGCGACACTGGCCAAGAAATACGGCGAAACCCGCGTTTTCAATACACCAATCCAGGAAGCCTATCTTGTCGGATCGACAGTGGGCATGAGTGCCGTCGGCCTGAAACCGGTGGTCGAGGTGCAGTTTGCAGACTATATCTGGCCAGGTGTGAATCAGCTCTATGCCGAAGTAAGCCGGTCATGCTACCTCAGCAACGGCAAGTGGCCGGTCCAGATGCTTCTCCGTGTGCCCATAGGGGCTTACGGAAGCGGAGGCCCCTTCCACAGCAGCAGCGTCGAATCGGCCATCCTCACGATCAAGGGCATCAAGGTCGTGTATCCGAGCAATGCCGCCGACATGAAGGGACTCTTCAAGTCCGCCTTCCTCGATCCGAATCCCGTCGTGCTGTTTGAACACAAGGGACTGTACTGGGGGAAGGTTCCTGGGTCGAGGGAGGCGCGCTGCACTGAACCTGATGACGACTATATCATCCCGATCGGCATGGCGAGGATTTACCTGGCTGCAGACGAGGAAGCGATTGAGAATGGGGAAAGCTGCGTCGTCGTGACCTATGGCATGGGGGTACACTGGGCAAAGAACGCCGCGAGAACCTATTTCCCTGGTCGTGTGGAGGTCCTGGACTTGCGGAGCTTGCAGCCTTACGACTGGGAGATGATCCGTGAAAGGGTAAGTGTCCATGGGAAGGCCATCGTCCTGACGGAGGAATGCGTAGAGAACTCCTTCGCGCAATCGATCGCTGGGCGTATTTCCGAGGAAATGTTCGAGGAACTGGATGCACCTGTACGGGCAGTGGGAGCCGAGGTGCTACCGGCCATTCCTTTAAATTCAACCCTGGAAGGGCTGATGCTGCCCAACGCGGAAAAGTTTGGAAAGCATCTTGAGTGGCTGCTTCAGTATTGAGGTGGAGGTGCAGTGCGCGGTTGGGATTGGATCCCATTCCGGAAAATCTCCTTCCGCTTTCGGCATCATCAGCATTTCTGGAAAAAGTGTTTCGGTGTTCCGGCTCCCCCCGATTCGTAGTGGACACATCTCTCCCTCTGGTGGACTATCATGAATATCGCGGCCTCATCCAGGCATTTTGCAAGCGTTCGTGCGCTTCGCGAGTAGCGCGCATCCAGACATGGGAGGAAATACGTATCTGATCCACCCGCAATTCCTCTTACGGGCTCTGGCCGACGCCATGGTGAATGCCGGAAAAAGAAACGACGGCCTGTCCCGCTCCCTCTCCATCCAAGCTCCGCCATGAAATTCCCAATCGAGGATCTCAAAGGTCAAGTATCAGTGTCGCCAACCCCAGCAAAAGTGTGAATCCGAGGATGTCCGTCAGCGCAGTCATCAGAATGGAGGAAGCCACAGCGGGGTCTATTTTCATGCGGTGAAGAAACAGCGGAATGGCCGATCCCGCAAATGCACCGATGAGGAGGTTGCCGACCATGGCCAGGTAAACCACCAAACCCAGCATGGGATTCCCTCCGAGGTAGAACGCCGCCAACCCCGTGATGGCACCCAATAGGAGGCCGTTGACCAACCCTACACTGACTTCCTTGATAATCACGCGGATATTCTGCTTGGCATTGATGCGATCAGTGCTGATCCGCCGGATCGTCACTGCCAAGGCTTGCGTCGCACTGTTGCCAGCGATACCTGCCACGATGGGCATGAAGCTGGCGATGATCACAATCTTGTCGATCGTGTCGGAGAATGAGCTGATTACCAGGCCAGCCGCAAAAGCCGTCAGCAAATTGACCAGCAGCCATGGCAAACGGCTCTTTACCGCATTTTTCCAGCCGCCGCTCAGTTCCTCGTCCTCCGAAACGCCCGCTATCCGTAAGATGTCCTCTGTGTTTTCCTCCTCCAAGACATCCATCACATCGTCGAAAGTGATCCGCCCCAGCAAATGCCCGGAACTGTCCACGACTGGGATGTCGGCCAGGTTGTACTTGGAGATCAGGCGGGCGACCTCCTCCTGGTCGGTATCGACGTGCACCTTGACGCAGTCCTTGTCGATCAGTTCCCTCACCTTCACCCAAGGCTTGGCGCGGATCAGGTCATTGATCGAGACCGTTCCAAGCAGGAAGTCGTTTTCATCGACGACATAGATCACGAAAAAATCCTCCATCTCGTCGGAAAGGCGGAGCACCTCCTCCATCGCCTCACGCTTGGAAAAGTTCTCGGGCACCTTCAGCAGCTCAGGCGTCATGATGCCTCCCGCCGATTCCTCGTCGTAGGTCATCAATTGCTCGATTTGTTGCGTGCTTTCCTCCTGGAGCCGTGCCATGATCTGGCGCAGATCCTTGAGTGGAATCTGTGCCAGCAAGTCAGCAGCATCGGCAGGATCCAGTTCCTCGATGATCTTTGCCGCTTGACTGGGCGTCAATTGCATCAGGAGCTCCTCCGGCCTCGACTCCTCGTCCATTTCCACGAGTGCCTCGGAGGCAGTCTCCACAGGTAGCAATCTGAAGATCCGCTTGCGTGTCTCCGGGGTGACATCCTCGAGAATCTGGGCAATGTCGGAAGGATGGAGACGCTTCAGCAATGGCTTAGCCTGCTCCAAGGAACTGGCCAAGAATTGCTTCACGCGCTCTACGTTGCTGGATGTCTCCGACATGGCTCAAAGCTAGTCAAGGATACCCTGATTAGGAATCCGTTTTCCATTTCCAATAAATCAATCATGTACCAAAATTCATACCCGCTTCTGAGAAAATATATTTCATAAATTGCCCTCCTTTTAAAAAATAGTCGTCTTGAGTTAGAAATCTGGATGGGAAACACGGATAATGAATTCAACGTGAAGTTTGGTGTGGGTAAGCTCTGGCGGTGGAAAACTTGGATTTTTGGTGCTTGCCTCGCGGCTGGGGTGATTTCTACAATCTTGTCAATGCGCCTGCCCGATGAGTACCTTAGCCGAGCGACTTTTGTTCCGCCGTCCATCACTTCCCTCAGTTCCATGGTTTTTGGGAACGGGATCGCCTATAAAGGCTTCTATGCGGCCGAAGACGATGACATTGATCGCTCCATAGCCTACCTGAAGTCGCCACAGGTGCGTGACAGCCTCGACAAGAAGTTTCACTTGTACGAGCATTACGGCATCAAGCGAACGAAATCGGACGCCAGAAGGTTTGAGGCGCGGTACGCAGGGTATTTCAGAGTAGGTTTCTCCGACAATAGCGTGGTTGAGATCAATTGCTGGGACGAAGACCCTCAGTTTGCCAGAGATATCGTTGAGGAGGCGTTGCGATTGATTTCTAATTTCTTCGAACAAATCTCAATGCGACATGTAGGGCTTGCGGCCACCATTCAGCAACTGAAAGAGATCGATGCTGAGCGGAAAATGATCAATGACTCCCTCGCCTCCCTGCGAATGAAGTATAATATCTATCACATTGACGATGCAGGGCCAGCCATCTCGGAGCTTCTCGCTCAAAAGATGCGGACAGAGCCAAAATTCAACGAGTACTACGACTTGGCCAGGTCGCTAGAGGTGTACAATTCCACTCTGGAGCTCAGGTACCATGACTTACGTCGTGAGCAACTTGCCAGAGAATTGAATATCAAGCAATTTCCAACCTTGATCTGGGTAACGGAGCGTCCGATTATTTCCTCCTACAAGGATCGTCCCATGCGAAGCATCCTGGTCATCCTTGCTGTGATGGCAACCTTTGTATTCACCAGCTTCTTGGTGCTTGTCTTGGATCGAACGAAACCTAGTGTAGCATAGGTCTCCCGAAAGCGTTCGAGTCATTTGTTGCCATGCAGTGAAAACGGTACGCAATCCCCGCAACTGCCATTCATCACACCTACATGTTCGGTCGGTCAAGCCGCATCCACCCGCTTGAGATCACTTTTAGGGTTTCACGGTTTGAACTTGCAGGATGATGCCCAGATGATCAATGCGATCTTAGGAATAGCTTGACGACAAGGACTGCCATTCCCACCAGAAACATCAGGATTGAAATCTTATTGATCGTATGCATCGCCCTCAGATTGAATCCATTACTGCCCTCGGTAGGGGCAGCCTGTTTCTTCAGGGCGATATAGGAAAGGATCTTGCGCCAGATTTCCATGGTGGTTTTAATTATTTCCCTCTGACTGCAAATATAGCCGATCTCGATCCAGGAGGCAAAGTGATGACCCTCCATTCCTGTTTACGAAATTCAATCCCAAATAGCGCATGGCAATACAGCGTCGCCCCCGATAGCTTACAGTAAAGACTCGAGCATCCATACAATCAGTGGACTGCGCAGGACATGCAATCCTGCTCCATGGCAGGGAAGTCAGAAGAAGCGACACTCCCTCGAGTTGTTAAAATCTCTAAACCTTTCAATTCCTCATGATAATTGACTATGCCGAATTCAACCTTGAAGTGCAACACTGCTGTAAAAATATCTCGTTGGGGGTTCTGAATTTCAGTTTTTTTCTGGGTCTGTTGTTGAGCTTGTTCTGGATGTCCTTGGCCTGGCCGTGGGAGGTCTGGTTCAGGGGTGTCGACTTGGGCAGATATTGCCTGATGAGGCCGTTTGCGTTCTCGTTGCAGCCCCTTTCCCATGCACGGTACGGCGGAGTTGGCAGCCATCTTGACCTCTTCCAGCACAAGTGCCATTTGAATGCGCGGGTGCCCCGGAGCCGGATCTCCGGGGGCGATGTCCACACGGCCCGCCCGCCTCGGAAGCCCTGGCAGCGGCTTCGCCGGGTCGATCGAAATTTTTATTTGCAACATTGTTACAAATGTCGCTCGAAGATCTATATTTGCAACAGAGTTGCGCCCGGTATGAGGAATCTGCAATCTCAGGATGATCGAAATGAACGGAAACATACATAGATCCATTGGCCGCAGTACACGGATGGGTGCCATCTTGAGCCTGGCATGTGCGATCCACTGCATGGCGACACCCATGCTGATCTCAGTGATGCCCCTGATCGGGATGCAGTTCCTCGCATCCCATCTGTTGGAGGGAATCATCCTGCTGTTTGGCGTGGGATTCGGGGTTTATGGAGTCATGAAAGCCTATTTCACACAGCACCATGACCCGAGGCCAGTCGTGGCCTTGGCGATGGGGTGCCTTTTGATCCTGGTGGGTTTCTTCTTCGCCGACGAGTCCCTGGAGCCCTACCTGGTTTCCATCGGAGCCCTCGGGATTGCCGTCGCCCAGCTGCTGAACCTGCGTACATGCAGGCACGATCACGCCTGACATTCCCGGAGAGGCCATCTCCCCGGCTTGTCTTCAGGGAATTTGCAACCTACGCCGACTCGCATTGCTTGCAGATTCCGCTGAGCAGCAGGTTCGTTTCCACCAAGGTATAGCCCTCCGGCAGTGTGATGGCAGGCACCTCGATGTCTTGGATGCAGATGGTATTGCCGCATTGCAGGCATTTGAAGTGCACGTGCTCGTGCCGATGCTCGTGCGCCGCGCATACCTCCGGGCACAAGGCATACTTCATCGCTCCCGAGTCATCCAGCACCTTGTGCAGGAGGCCTTTTTCCAGGTACAGCGTCAGTGTCCTGTAGATCGTCACCCGGTCAAACTGGTCGCCGAGGGACCGCTCGAGGTCGGGCTGCGACAGCGCATGGCCGACATTGGCGAAATGCTCCAGGATCGCCAGGCGTCCATCCGTATGCCGGATTTCATGGTCGCGCAGCACGTTCTGCAGATGATCGCTATGGGAACTCATCGGGTCAAAATTACGGATTCCGTGGACCAGGGATCGATTTTCATGAGGGATCAGAACCGCATCCAGTAGTAGAACAGTTTGATGTACTCATTGCTGACGAACAGCAGCCCGGGCTCCTCGCGCCACCATTCCTCTTCATCGAACGATGACTCTTCCGCCCCTCGGAGGATGAGCTCGATGCCCTCGAACAGCAGCCGCAGCCGGAAGAACTCGTCCATGCGCCGGGTATGGAACAGCGAGGAGACCGCAATGATGCGGTGCAGCCGGTGTTGCTTGCAATAGAGGGCGATGGCCTCGAATTCTTCGAACGTGCTCGTGCCTTCGGGAAGGGTGTCGATGGCGCTTGCAGGGACATCCTGCGCAAGCAGTACACGGGCGGTGGATGCATAGCTCAGGTCGCAGATGCCGTAAAGCTCCAGCGAGGGATTGGTTTCTCCCCCCAGGCAGACAATCCGGGGTGACCAGCCTGCCTGGTAAATTTCAGCGGCTTCCCGGCCCCGGTCAAATGAATTTCCAGACAGTACGAAAATCGCTTCGGAACGCTGCAGGTCATCCTCCACGATCAGAAACCCGCCGATTCCGTGCAGCATCCAGCGGGGAAGCGCAACAGCGAGCACCAGCATTCCCAGGAGAATACCGATCCATCGACGCGCCTTTCGCTGCCTTCTTGTCTTCAGTGGACGCACCTGCATTGCCATCTACCGCTAAAGTACGTAATTCCGCACCATGAAGTGTCGCCCCGGATGGACAGGGTCGCTTTGGGTGGTCTTGCTGCCCATCGCTGTGACCGGCCTGGTTCTGGCCTGCAAGCAAGTTCCCCATGAACAGGAGCGGATGGCGCGGCACCGCGCTGCATCCTACATGGTCAAGGACAGCAGTCTGCTGGACCAACTTGAGATCACGGGACGCGGGCTGGAAATGTTGGGGCCGGACACCGGAAATGGCGCCCGTGTTCCCGAGGCGGTGATCTACTGGGATGAAGTCGGGCTGTTCATCCGGATGGTGCAGGCACTGCCCCTCGATACCGTGCTGCATTACTATGAAACCAAGGGCGACAACCACTGGGATGCAGCGCATTTCGGTCACCTTCCCAGCCCGGTGGCAGCCTTCACCCTCCCCAGGAACGCGGAACAGCCGCTCGCAGGCATGCGCATCGCCCTGGATCCCGGCCATGTCGGCGGCAGCATGGACTATGCGCAGACGATGGAGGAGAAGTACGTGCGGATCCGTCCCGATCCGGATGCCGGCATCCCGGAGGAAATTGGGTTCTGCGAGGGGAACCTCGCCCTGGGGACAGCCCTCTTGCTGGCAGGGCGACTGCGGGAGGAGGGGGCGGAGGTGCTGCTCACGCGGGAGCGGGAAGGGTTGAACGCCTTCGGGATCACCTTCGACCAATGGTTGCAAGGAGAGGTGGCCCAGCATGAACGGTGGCTCCGGGAAAACGGACGGACGGCCGTCCGCTCAGACCCGGAATCCTGGAAGGTACAGTGTGCCGCAGCCAACTACATGCGTGAATGCCGGCTGCCCGCCAGGGATTCCGTGTGGTGGATGACCAAGGCCACCGCAGTCCATGTTCATCGGACGATCTTCCTCAAGGCCGAATTCCAGGAGCGGGCAAGGATCATCAATGCCTTCCGGCCCCATGTCACACTCCTCCTCCACTACAATGTCCGCGAAGACAACCGGGCGGCCAGCGACGGTTACCGGCTGGCGATTCCGGAGAACCATTGCATGGCCTTCATCCCGGGGGGCTACATGAATGGCGAACTCAAGGAGCCGCAAGACAGGCTGGCCTTTGCGGCCAGGCTGCTCAGCGATGACCTCCCGCAGTCGGAGCGGTTGTCTGGCTTCATCGTGAGGGCCCATGAGCGCTTGCTGGGCGTGCCTGCCATGGCCTGGGACGATCGGTTGCAGTACTTGAAAAATTCCTCCCTGCTGACGCGGGAGAAGGGCGTGTTTGCCAGAAACCTTCAGCTCACCCGCCTGGTCCAGGGAACCCTCTGCTTCGGTGAAAGCCTCTACCAGGACAATCTCCAGGAAGCCCGGCTGCTCAATGCCAAGGATTTCATCCTGCCGGGGATGACCACCCCCCTTCCCCATCGGATCCGGGAGGTCGCCGATGCTTACTATCAAGGATTGCATGACTGGCTTGACAACCAATAACCACCGGCGATGAAACCAGACAGCCTGCCCGCAGCCGTTCAGAGAGCAGTTTCGCTCCGTGCCTTCAACACCTTTGGGTTGGAGGCAGTGGCTGAATACTTTGTCGAGGTTCGGGGCGAAGCGGAATTGCAGGCCCTTCTTCGACAGCCGGCCATCCAGGCCCTGCCGAAGTACGTTCTGGGGGGCGGCTCCAACGTGCTGCTGGTCGGCAACATTGAAGGGCTCGTGATTCGCAACCTCATCAAGGGCATGGAGGTGATGGCGGAGGATGCCTCGCGGGTCTGGCTGGCTGCCGGGGGGGGGGAGGCATGGCATGCGCTGGTCATGCAGGCCATCGACCACGGTTGGGGCGGGCTGGAGAACCTCTCCTTGATTCCCGGAAGTGTCGGTGCGGCACCCATCCAAAACATCGGGGCCTACGGCGTCGAGGTCCAGGATGTGGTTTCCTCGGTGAGGGCCATGCACTTGCAGACCGGGGAGCTGCGGTCCTTCGGACACCCGGAGTGCAGGTTCGGTTACCGGGACTCGGTCTTCAAGCGTGACCTGAAGGGGCAGTTCATGATCACAGGGGTGACCTTTGCCTTGCAGAAGGCCCCCCACCGGCTCCAGCTGGACTATGGCGCGATCCGGGATGAACTGGCGGCGGCAGGGATCTTGGCCCCGACGATTCGCGACGTGAGCGCTGCGGTCATCGCCATCCGCCGAAGCAAACTGCCCGATCCAGCGATCCTCGGGAATGCCGGCAGTTTTTTCAAGAACCCGGAAGTGGCGATGGCGCGGTTTGAGGCCCTCCAGGCGCAGCATCCGGGCCTGCCCGGGTACAAGGTGGACGGTGAAACCATGAAAATCCCGGCGGGATGGCTCATTGAGCAGGCGGGTTGGAAGGGGATGAGATGGGGCAACCATGGCGTCCATGCCCATCAGGCATTGGTCTTGGTGAATTATGGCGGTGCGGAGGGGCGCGACATCCTGTCCCTTTCCACGGCGATCATGGAAGACATTCAGGCGCGGTTCGGGATCGTGCTGGAACGGGAGGTCAATGTGATCGGCGGATAGGGGCAGGGACGGGCATCCGCCCTCAGGTTCCCTGGCCACGGGGCGCCCTCCTGCCCAGAGGGATGAATGATCCCCCCTGGAATCGCGGGTGGCCTCCCTTGCGGGGCGGCTCCTTGGGAGTATATTTGCTTTCAATGGCGGTCAGTGACGCTCCATGGGACGAAGCAGGCAGAAGGTGCCAGGGGCAGCACCCAGACTGCCCGGTGCAGCGGCATGGGGATCGTCTCCAGGCGATGCGCTGGTGCAGCATGGACCCCCCAACCACCCAATTGCCTGCAAGCAGCACCCGACCAGGGGCGCCACGGGAGCTTGGGATGGAGGACATCCAGGGCTGCATGGGGCTCACGGTGATGGAAGGATTCATTTTTGCGTTATCCACTTGAAAATAGCACCAGGAATGGCACACAAGAAAATAGTTTTGGCGGGTGGGACTGGATTTGTAGGCCGGTATCTCACCGCGCAATTCACCCGGCTGGGTTATGAAATCATCAACATTTCCAGGCAAGCGGGAGGCATCCGGTGGGAGGACAGGAAAGCCATGGTTGAAGCCCTCGACCATTCGGAAATGCTCATCAATCTTGCCGGGAAGTCCGTGGACTGTCGCTACAATGAAAAAAACAAGGAGGAGATCCTCACGTCAAGAACCCTGACAACGGAGATGCTCGGCAAGGCAATCTTGGAATGCGAGAATCCCCCGGAACTCTGGTTGAATTCGAGCACGGCAACGATTTACCGCCATTCAGAGGACAGGCCCATGACAGAACGCCATGGGGAAATCGGAACGGGCTTCTCCGTCAATGTTGCCACCAGCTGGGAGAAGGCATTCTTTGATTTCAAATTGCCCAAGACCAGGCAGATTGCCCTTCGGATGGCGATCGTATTAGGCAAGGATGGGGGCGTCATGGTGCCATTTGTGAACCTTGTCCGCTTTGGGCTGGGGGGAAAACAAGGGAATGGAAACCAAATGTTCAGCTGGATTCACATTGAAGACTTGTTCCATATCATCGTATTTCTGCAAGGAAACAAAGATTTAAGTGGGGTTTTGAATTGTTCCTCCCCCCATCCCGTCCCAAACTCAACCTTGATGCATACCCTCAGGCAGTGCATGAACGTCAAATTCGGATTGCCGTCGCCAAGATTCCTGCTGGAGGTGGGTGCGGTCATCCTAGGGACTGAAACGGAACTCATCTTGAAAAGTCGCTGGGTGATTCCCGAGCGCCTTTTGGAGGCCGGCTATGTGTTCAAATACCCAGATATTGACGCCGCGCTCCAGCAGATATTGACGGATGGGAAGAAAGGCCGCCGCTAGGATGGGCTGGGCTAGGATGGGGATCTGGATGCACAGGTGTCATTCGATTTTCCCGTCCGGGAAATGCCCGAGCCCCTTGGCAGGCTCCAAATGCAACAGGGATGGAGCGGTTAGTGACCACTGAATGAAAACCAGATGGAAAAGCTAAGGAACATCGCCATTTATTACATCATTCTCGGGATAGTGCTATTGCTCTCCTTTGTGTTCTTCCAATTGTGGAGGTTGTCCATCATTGGAATTGCCCTGCTGCTCATCTACCTCGTACTCCGCTACCTCTTCAGGGTCAAATCCTTCCCTGTCAGATGGTCGGAAGAAAAGATGAGGATCTGGAATGTGTTTTTCTATCTTCACCCCCTGCTCTTGGTGGTGTCCATCTTATGGTATGTTTACAGGCCTTTCCATCAATCGGTCGTACTTCCCCGGAACTATGAGGGCCTGGTGGTCATCGATTACGGTCAGCCGGATGGCCAGGAGAAGAACTGGACGGGAACCTTCCTGGGAATGGGCGGCAGGAGGTTGATCC
>JBJOPY010000072.1:0-3325 GCA_046050405.1 Bacteroidota bacterium
ACGCACGGATATTTTGGACATAGATGTAACCAGAACGGATTCTGGGGGCGTACCAAGCCATGATGGCACGCGACGGAGCCGTCGGAAATCATGGTTGGACTGACCTGGCCACTTATTCTGGTACAGATGGTAGCGTTCACCCCAGGTTTGGCACTCCATTTTGCATGAACACCTGATGTGAATTGGACTAAGGCAATTGACGCCGTGAGGTTTCAAGCTACATTAACTTGGAAACAACAATATCAATAGGTGACTGTTGGACCAAACGCCAATTCGAAACAAAAGCCACCGCCTCGTCGTCCAAGTTCATTCAGGAGCAGGCCTCTATTCGTTGAATTCGATGCTTTCTCTCCAAGACAGATGCTTTATTGACCGCTTTTTCAACACTGTGCAACCGTCTGTTACTGGCAAATTTCTTGGTAAACAAATTTCTTTTCGCCTTGGCATTCTGGAACCCCATTACGATTCGCTGTGCAGCCCTGTCTTCATTCACCCCAGGATGGCAAATGGTTGCACCTCAGAGCTGCCGTTTCTTTCCGTTTCCGCTCTGCGTCATTCCCCCGATCTTGGTTAGTTTTGCCGAAATTTTGCACGATGAAAATCTCATACAACTGGCTCAAGGAATACGTTGATTTTGACTGGAGTCCACAGGAGCTGGGGAATCGGTTGACGATGGCGGGATTGGAAGTGGAAGGGATCGAGCGGTATGACCTGCACCCGGGGGGGCTGGAGGGGGTGGTGACCGGCGAAGTCGTGACCTGCGAGAAGCATCCAGGAGCCGACAAGCTGCACCTCACGACCGTCGATGTGGGTGCTGGCGAGCTCCTGCCCATCGTCTGCGGCGCCCCCAACGTCGCCGCCGGCCAGAAGGTCCTGGTGGCACTGGTCGGAGCCAAGCTATATCCCTCAGCAGGCGCACCTTTCGAAATCAAGAAATCCAGGATTCGCAATGCCGACAGCTGGGGGATGATCTGTGCCGAAGACGAACTCGGCCTTGGCGAGGGCCATGCCGGCATCATGGTCCTCCCTGAAGGCACCCCGGTGGGCAAGCCCGCAGCAGCGTATTTCCACCTGGAGAGCGACTACACCCTGGAGATTGGCCTGACCCCCAATCGCGTGGACGCCGCCTCGCTTTACGGTGTGGCCCGGGATGTGGCAGCCCTGCTGCGCAGCAAAGCCCGGATGCCGTACGTGGCCCCATTGAGCGGCGACCTGGCCACCAATCCCATCGCTGTGTCCTTGCCGGATCATGACCGCTGTCCATGCTATGTCGGCATCCACATCACCGGCGTCACAGTTGCAGAGAGCCCGGCCTGGCTGAAACATCGCCTCAAGGCGATCGGGCTGCGGCCCATCAACAATGTCGTGGATGTCACCAACTACGTCCTCCACGAACTCTGCCAGCCCTTGCATGCCTTCGATGCCGACCAGATTGCAGGCCATGAAATCATCGTGCAGACACTGGGCCAGGACATGAAATTCCGGACACTGGATGGGGTTGACCGGGCGATCCTGGCGGGACAAGACCTGATGATCTGCGACGGGAGCGGCCCCGTGGCGATCGCCGGAATCATGGGCGGGGAAAATTCAGAGGTCGGTCCCGCCACGAAGAACATCTTCCTGGAGTCGGCCTATTTCGAGCCGTCCGGCATCCGCAGGACAGGGGCGAGGCTGGGGCTGAAGACCGATGCCAGCTTCCGGTTCGAGCGGGGCATCGATCCCCGCATCACCTCGCTTGCCGCCCTCCGGGCCGCCCGTCTCATTCAGGAAGTCGCCGGGGGCAAGCTTTCGCATCTGCATGAAGCAGGCACGCAGGAATTCCCCCCGAGGGAAATCCGCTTCGATCTCAAACGTGCAAACCGGCGGATGGGGACGCAGTTCACCGCCGACGGGGTGGCGGAAATCCTCTCCTCGCTCGACATCACCATCGCAAATGCCGGGGAGGACAACGTACTGCAACTCTCGGTGCCACCCTACCGGGTGGACGTCACACGCCCCGAGGATGTCATGGAGGAAATCCTGCGCATCCATGGCTACAACAATGTACCGTTCCCTGCCCAAAACCGAATGGCGATGAACCTGAAAACGGATCTCGACACGGTGGCACTCCGACAGAAATATCTCGACTGCCTCGCAGGGTCAGGCTGGAACGAGATGATTACCAATCCCCTGGTAGCCAACAAGTACCGCACCGAAACAACGGCGAATCTCATCAACCACCTCAGCGATGACCTGGCCCTGCTCCGGGACAGCATGGTCTATACCGGGCTGGAGGTGATCGAATACAACCACAACCGCAAGAACACCGACCTGCGGCTGTTTGAATTCGGGAAGACCTATGGCCACACCCAGGGCAAGTACCAGGAGAAGGAGTGGATCGCCTTCTACCTCACAGGGAATGCCATGCCGGCACACTGGGCCGGCAAGCAGGCGCGGGCGGGGTTCTTCACCCTCGCCCGGGAGATGGAACGGCTCTCGGGATGGTTCGGGTTCACGCCAGAGCGGAGGGAAATCGAAGGAAACCCACATTTCGACTACGGAATGGAACTCTGCCGAGGGGAAAAGGTGATCGCACGGTATGGCGCACTGAGCGGATCCCTGCTCCAGGGGCGCGACATCAAGGACGAGGTCTTCTATGCGGAAGTCGATTGGGATCTGCTGCTTCGCCAATACAAGAAGGCGAAAGTGGCCTACCGTCCCATTCCGAAATTCCCCACCGTGCACCGTGACATCAGCGCCATCGTGCCGGAGACTGTGCGGTTTGCCACCTTGGCCTATGCCATTCGCGCCACCAACCCCAAACTGATCCAATCCGTGGGGGTGAGCGACGTGTACAAGGGCGACAGCATCGGGCAAGGCAGGAAAAGCTACCTGCTCAACCTTGCCATCCTGGATGAAACCAGAACACTGGAGGATGCCGTCGTGGACAAGGTCATGGCCCGCGTGTTCGAGAAGTTGGAAAAAGATTTTGCGATTGAGATCCGTAAGTGATTGCTGGATAGTGAGTGAATGTTTTTGCATTCGAGAACCGCTTTCCAGATCAAGGTTAAATTCGTAGCTTTGAATCCTTAGAATAAAGTGGTTTTGTGGAGAACTTGCTCACGAGACTTGCCGAACTTGGCGAGAAGGCCGACTACCTCAATCAGAAGTCACTGGCGCTGGTTCAGGAGAACCGGGCATTGCGTCAGCGCATTCTTCAACTGGAGGGCAAGGTTTCGCAGCAGCAGCAGGATCTCAAGGAGCTCGCAGCACAGCATGAGCTGGTGAAGCTTGCCAAATCCTTCGAGCACCGAGACGAAGCCGCGATGGAAGAACTTAAGAAAAA
>JBJOPY010000073.1:0-14398 GCA_046050405.1 Bacteroidota bacterium
CTACGATCCTCTTCCTCGGGGTCACAGTCTTCGTGTTCGGGGCCGTTGTCCAGGGGCTCGTGGTGGGTCTGCGCGGCATCCGCCACCCGCACTACACCAGCGTCTCAAGTATTCTGGTGCACCTGACTGGATTAAAAATTTAGCTTTATTATTAATGGAGGGCATGTCCTCTGAATATTCCCCGTCAACTTCCGATGAATCCACTGAAAATCGTTTAAAGGATCCCGAACGCAAACTCGCTTCATTTCTTCAGCTCGATGGCAAAGCGAGAAAAAAGGAAAGAAATAGGCTTGCCTTAAAGTATAAACCGCTTGCACCACTGAATGAACCCCTATACATTCCAGCGGAAAGGATCTTCATCTCGATGGTCGGAAGCTCCATCATGGGTTTGCTGAACAACGACGTGGCAATCGCCAAATGTGTGAAGGATTTCGGTGCAAAATTTGAAAAGGCCAGAAAAAAATTGGAAGGATTCGAGGTGGGCTTCCTTCCGATTGGCTATTCCTTTGAAGGCAATCAAAACATCATCCTGCTTAAAGGCAAGGAAAAAATCCTTTTGGAAAAAACTTCCAGTGGCATTCAGTCCATCGTTCCATTGATGGTGGTTTTGGAGTCGCTTTGGAAGAAAAAGGAAGCCGAAGATGGGCAATTCGTTGTGATCGAAGAACCGGAAAGCAACCTCTATCCGAATACCCAAAAATCCCTCACTGAATACATCGTCCAGGTCGTCCAGGAGAGTGGCTCCAAATTATGCATCACGACCCACAGCCCGTATATCCTCACCGCCCTCGACAACCTGGTCCAAGCCCACAACGCCTACCGAGCCCATCCGGAGAAAGCAGCGGACATCGAAGCCATCATCCCCAAGAGCCAATGGTTGGATTTCGACAAGGTTTCCTGCTACTTCGTCGATCAGGGAACCTGCACCTCCACCCTCAACCCCGAGCTTCGGACACTCGGTTCGTCTGCCATCGATGATGCAAGCATCGAGACCGGGTTGGTATTTGATCGGCTGACCGATATCCAATTTGCATGAGCTGTTGTTCGGATTTGCGCAAGGCTGTTTTCCCTGGGGCAGACGCCTGCTGCTTCTCCGACGGTACCGTCGTGGAGGAGAACAAACGGAAGTTCACGGTTCGGTGGGAAAGAAAGGGAAAGCGTTCCATCTGCAGAATCAAGGTGGATGGCTGCCTGGTCACCGATCCAACCCAGAAAAAGTGCGACTATGTTTTCCTGATCTGCCCGGAGCAGGAGTTCTTGTTCGTCGAGCTCAAGGGTACCGATATCAAACGCGGAATGGAGCAACTGCGGGCCACCATTGAATTTTTCCGATCGAAATCGAGCACCCCCATTCCTCAAGAGAAGATTCTGGGGTACGTGGTTTCAAGTGCTGTCCCATCATCCAGCAACCAGGAAGTCAGGGATGCGCAGATACGTTTCAAGCAATCCACGGGGAGGGGGTTGGTCGTCCAGAACCGGCAGTGTGAACATGTGGTGAAATGACCGAAGCGAGACTGTTGCACCGTACGCCGATTTGAAGCAAAAACTACCATCTCATCGCATAACTTTACACATGAGTAGGCTTCAATTCGCTGAATTGGATGCTTCCTCTCTAAAGCAGGATGCTTTATTGACAGCTTTTTCGACTCGGTGCAACAGTCTCTTTCCAGTTTTCTAAACCGGATGAAATGGAAGGCCTGGAAAACCGGAGCCTGCTCAGGAAGGTGACGCGGATCGATCCTGTTACCCGGAAATGGGAAACGGGCAAGACCCCGCAAGGATGGATGTGGAAATGGTGCCGGTGCTGCTGGATTTGAAGCGGATCGAGGACGTAGGACGCTTTCGCTGGATCAGATCTTCTGCCACTTCAGGCGCAGACTGTTTGTGACCACAGAGACGGAGCTCAGGGCCATGGCAGCGCCGGCGACCATGGGGTTGAGAAGGAATCCATTGAGCGGAAACAGGACGCCTGCAGCAATGGGAATGCCGATGACGTTGTAGATGAATGCCCAGAACAGGTTCTGACGGATCGTCCGGACGGTCCTGGACGACAAGGCGATGGCGTATGGGAGGCGGAGAAGGTCGGAAGAGATGATGGTCATCTTGGCGACGTCGATGGCGATATCGGAACCTTTCCCCATGGCAATGCTCACGTCTGCTTGTACGAGGGCTTGGGAATCGTTGATCCCGTCGCCCACCATGCCCACCACCCTGCCTTCGGATTGCAGCTGCTTCACGAAGTCGGCTTTGTCACCGGGCAAGGCCTGTGCCTTGAAATGCCGGATTCCCACTGAATCGGCAACGACTGCTGCCGTTTTCGCATTGTCACCGGTCAGCATATAGACTTCAATTCCAAGCTTCCCCAAGCGTTCCACGGCCTCCCTGGAGGTTTCCTTGACCTTGTCCGTGATCGCGATCATGGCCAGCAACCGGGTGGAGTCCGCAAACAAAATCACCGTCTTGGCTTCCGCCTCCCATGCCTCCTGCTGACGGGTAGCATCTGGAGGAACCATGATGTCCGAGGATTCCATAAGGCTGCCGTTGCCGACAAGCCAGGATTTGCCGTATGCGCTGGCGCGAATGCCTTTTCCGGTGATGCTCTCAAACGAATCCAGCTGGATCGGTGCATGGATCCTGTCATTCAAGTGGGCTGTGACGGCCTTGGCCAAAGGATGCTCCGAGCTGGATTCCATGGCATATAAAACCTCCTCAGAAGGGGAATCCTTCCTTCCAATCCATTGGATGTCGGTCACGACAGGTTTCCCTTCAGTAATGGTGCCGGTCTTGTCGAGAACGATCGTGTCGATCCTGTGAGCGGTTTCCAATCCCTCGGCGTCCTGGATCAGGACGCCATCTTCGGCGGCCTTTCCCACACCCACCATGATCGCTGTAGGCGTGGCAAGGCCGAGGGCGCATGGACAAGCTACCACGAGCACGGTCACCAATGCCAGCACCGCATGCGACAAGCCGTGTTCCCCCCCGAAAGCCATCCAAACCGCAGCGCTGAGCCATGCAACCACCAGGACCGCCGGCACGAAGATGCCGGCAATCTTGTCCACGAGCTTCTGCACAGGTGCCTTGCTGCCCTGGGCGGCCTGGACCATTTGGATGATCCGCGCCAGCATCGTGTCGCGGCCCACCTTCTCGGCCCGCATTTCAAGGCTGCCGGTTTGGTTCACGGTTCCCGCAAGTACGCTGAGACCCGCCGATTTCTCGACCGGGACCGGTTCACCGGATATCATGCTTTCATCCACGAACGAATTCCCGGATACCACCACCCCGTCCACGGGAACCTTCTCTCCGGGTTTCACGCGCAGGAGGTCTCCCAGAGCTACCTCCGCGACAGGAATGATGGTTTCTGAGCCATCTCCCAGTAACTTGGACACTGTCTTGGGTTGCAGTCCGATCAGTTTCTTGATCGCAGTGGAAGTCCCCTCCTTGGCATTTTCCTCAAGGTATTTTCCGATCAAGACAAATGCAATGATCACAGCCGAGGTCTCAAAATAGACGTGCGCCTCCAGGCCCTTGCTAGTCCAGTAAGAAGGAAGCAAGGTGACAAAAACGCTGAAGAAGTAGGCAATGCTGGTACTCAGGGCCACGAGCGTGTCCATGTTGGCACTGCCATGGCGAGCCCGTGAGAATGCATGCATGAAGAAGGGCCTGCCGAAGTAAAAAATGACCGGCGTTGCCAACACCCACATGATGTAATTGGCATAAGGCATGTGCATGAAGACCATTCCGATCAAGACGAGGGGGATCGACAGGGTGATCGAAAGAACCGTCTGCAGGCGGAGTTGATTCAGTCTGCGAGCCTGAATGCCCTCCGCGATGGCCGTGGCCTCTTCAGGTTCATCGTTCACGACGAGGTCATAGCCGATGGCTTGCACCTGCTTGCGAAAGGCTTCAGGGCTGGTGACCTTGGGGTCAAACTCCACGGAAACCGATGCATTCGCATAATTCACGACGGCGGCGAGGATGCCCGGGACTGACCTGAGTGCGGATTCCACACTTGTGGCGCAGCTGGCGCAGCTCATGCCGGTCACGGGCAAAGTGGATTTCCTGGATGTGGAGACTGTAGCCATGTTGCAAAGGTAAATGCATCTGGGGGAATGACTTCAAGGACGGGGCAGAGCTTCCTTGCGGTCGGGGATTGCCTGAGGAGCCACCAGGTTCTAGGTTGTCCTTGCATGGGCTATCTCCTGTGTTTTACCCGAGAGTTCGGAAGACTTCTGGCTTTCGATAGGAGAAGCATGGTTTGATCGAGAAACCAGCTTTTGCTGCTGGGGTTCACGGGAGTACTGGAAACCTCGGCTTCCAATTTTTCAAGCGCGGTCAAATCCCAGGGTTTCACGTGCACCAGTTTTCGGAACAGTTTTGCTGCATTGAGGCCTAGTTCGATCTTCGACTTTCCCACACGTTTGTTCCGCTTGACATACATCTTGAACGAGTCGATAAACGAATCCATGGCTTGGAAACTCTGCGTTTCATAGTAAATGCGCAGCAGAAGGATTCTGGCATCGAAACCGAAAAAAACGTCGTCATAGTGATCGAGGACTCTGTGCAAGCATCGCTGTGCCTCCACATATTCCTGTTTGCAGTAGTGCAAAAATCCGCGGTTGAAATTTGCGGTGGTCTTGTCGGGGTCGCCTGCCACCAGGCTCTCATACTTCTGGATGACCCGGTCAGTCCACTCGAAATCCTTGCAAAGGATGCCCTGGGTGACCAATTCTTTGAACAAGGTCGCTGGTATGCATCCCTCCACTAGAAAGAGGTCTCTTTTGTCCATTTCCTTGTATATTTCAAGGGAGGCATAGTTCGTCCCTTCCTCCCCCTTGTTGCCGCGCAGGAGACAGAAATTGAGCGCGGATCGAAACAGGTACCTTGCATCTGAGATGAGCATTTTGTCGGCGTAATGGTGCAGCTTCGCCAGGAATGACTCCAGGATGCCCGGCTCATCGGGCCTCATGTGCATTTCCAGTGATTGACGGTACAGCATGATCGCAGGCAAGGATTCTTGATCGATCGGGATGAGTTTCAGGATGGCCTCTGCGATTCTTAAATCCACCTCCCTGCCAGTGATATTTTTTGCATTGAGCATTCCTATGATGTGACGCATCGTTTGAAGCTGGAAGAATTCCCAAGCGTATTGATAGGCAGCGATGGAGCCTTCCAGCAGCCGGGTCCTGTCCTGGTGCCTTGACTTTGCGATTTCATCTTCCGCTGAGAGGTAGTACAGGTGAAGCCTTCTGTTCTCCTCATCGAGGAAGCATTCCTGGGGCATTTCCTTTGCCCGAAGGCAGTACCTCGGGAAATATTCGTTTTCGGTGAGCATGTTCAGTTTACGGAGCCGCATTCTCGCCTGCAAGGGCTCATCGGCCTCATAGGCAGACTGCGCCATGAAATCATCCACTTTGCGCTGGAATGCGGCCCGGATGTTTTTCAGTTTGATGGGATCGAACATCTGCCCTGGATAGACCCTTTGATACACTGCTTCGTCCTCCTGTGCAGGTTGAGCCTTGACGATCGTCTCCCAATAGTATTCGAACAGCGTCCTCAGCGCAGGGCTGCGGTTGAAGTAGGGTGAATCAAGAAACAGCCGAAGCCGGTTCCAGTCCCTATCCTTGAAAAAGGACAACAACCTTCCCAGCTTTCCATCCTCGAATCCTGACTTGAGGGTGTTCGTAGTGCTTGAAGGGCTGCTTTTTTGTCGATGATTCATGCTTCCAGATTTATCCTGATCCATAAATTGAGATCCGAAAAATCGCAATTTTTATGAATATATTAAACATTCGAAGTCAAAATCCTGAAATAATCGATTATCCGAATAGGGGAAAATGTACTCGCAACATGTCTGCAGGCCTCGGAATTTAGCTCTTGTTATACAGAAGACTCCGTGAGAGGGGTGCTTCAGATCGAAAGAGAAAAGGGAATTGACGGGAAGGAATGATAAAGGCTCTGCAAAGAAGAGCACTGTCTGTGATCGTAGGCCGTCCGTGCTGTCCTGTGCCCATGGGATCGCTTGATGGGATTGGCTACGCCTTGAATTCGAATGGGATCAGCTACCGAACCCGTTCATGCATTGGAGTGGGCTCCACCAACTAGACCAGTGGCCTGAGTGTGGCCGGGAAGTCGCCTCTTACTGGGGGCGACTTTTCCTTTGGGATAAATTAGACGAAGATACATGCACATTCGCCCTTCGAGGGTGTCCCTGCCGGGGAATCATCATTCCTTCGAAGCATGGCCGTGCTGAAAAATCAGCCGATTGGGTGGCCTTGGCAGGCTTGCAGGTTTTCTGCCTAAATTTGTGAGATGATCAAAGTCCCGCAACGTCCGATAACAGACTGGCTTCCGATAACTCGGAGAGAACTGGAAATCCGTGGATGGGACGAAGTGGATGTCGTGATCATCAGTGGCGACGCCTATGTGGACCATCCTACTTTCGGCACGGCGGTGATTGGCCGCATCATAGAAAATGAAGGCTTCAGAGTGGCGATCGTCCCCCAGCCCAATTGGCAAGACGACCTCCGGGATTTCAAGAAGTTTGGAAATCCAAGACTATTCTTCGGGGTGACCGGCGGTTGCATGGATCCGATGATCAACCACTACACCGCCAATAAGCGACGGAGAACCACAGATGCCTACTCTCCTGGCGGAAAAGCTGGTTTCCGGCCGGATTATGCGACTACAGTGTATACCCGCATCCTCAAGCAGCTCTATCCCGATACGCCAGTCATCATCGGAGGCATAGAGGCATCCCTGCGGCGCGTGAGCCACTATGACTATTGGCAGGATCGCTTGCTTCCCAGCATCCTTGTGGACAGTGGTGCCGATCTCCTCGTCTATGGAATGGGGGAACAACCGTTGCGGGAAATCCTGCGCCTTGCGAAGCGAGGCGTGCCCCTCGCCTCCATGCACAATGTCCACCAGACGGCCCTGCTCAGGCCCCTTGTGGGCGGGGCCCCGAAGCATAAGCAGTGGAAGGACGTGATGCTCGCCTCCCATGAAGCGATTCTAGAGGATCGCCGCAACTATGCCACCAATTTCAAGATCGTCGAGCAGGAGAGCAATAAGCTCCAAGCCCGAAGAATCCTGCAGGCTGTGGGGGATCGGTTGCTGATCGTCAACCCTCCCTGCGATGTCATGACCGAGGAGCAGATGGATGCCTCCTTTGACCTGCCATATACCCGGCTTCCCCACCCGAAGTACGAAAAGAAGGAGGCGATCCCTGCCTTTGAAATGATCAAGTTCTCCATCAATATGCACCGCGGCTGCTTTGGCGGATGCAGCTTTTGTACAATTTCAGCGCATCAGGGGAAGTTCATTTCCAGCCGGTCTGAAAAGAGCATCCTCAGGGAAGTCGACCAGGTGACACAGATGCCCGGCTTCAAGGGTTATATCAGTGACATGGGAGGGCCAAGTGCCAATATGTACAAGCTCAAGGGCAAGGACGAATCAATCTGCAAGAAGTGTGTGGCGCCGAGCTGCATTCACCCTGTGGTTTGTGACAACCTGGACACCAACCACCGCCCGATGACAGAGCTCCTGCGGAAGGTGGATGCCCATCCTTTGGTGAAAAAAGCCTTTGTCGGCAGTGGAATACGGTATGACCTGCTGGTCAAGAGCTATAACAAGAAAGGAGACGACAGCCTGGACGAATACATGGAGCAGGTGCTGAGGCGCCATGTGTCAGGGCGGCTGAAGGTCGCCCCTGAACATACGAGTGATGCCACGCTCAAGATCATGCGCAAGCCCTCTTTCAAGCATTTTCATGAATTCAAGAAGAAGTTCGACGACATCAACCTGAAGAACGGGCTGAAGCAACAGTTGATCCCATACTTCATCTCCAACCATCCCGGAAGCCAGAGCGAGGACATGGCGGACCTAGCCGCAGAAACGAAAAAGATGGGATTCCAGCTGGAGCAGGTGCAGAGTTTCACACCCACGCCGATGACGGTCGCCACGGTCATCTATTACACGGGTTTGCATCCTTACACCTTGGAGCCAATTTATACCCCCAAGACCAAGGATGAGCGCGACCTTCAGCATCGCTTTTTCTTTTGGTACAAGCCGGAAAATCGCGATTGGATCAGGTCAACCCTCAAGAAGGCAGGGAGGGACGACCTTTCAAGGCGGCTGCTGGACGAACCCATGGTGAAGATCAAAGAATCACGTCCTGCCCATGTGGATGGCAAGGCAATCTCCGCAAGCAAGAAACCCAAAGGCCTTGGTGGCAAACGCATCGGCAAGTCACGTCCGGAGAAGGCCGGGAGGAAGGCTTCCTCTCCCGGAAGGGGACATAATCCCCAGTCCGGCCCAGGGAGGTCACTTCCTGGGGGATGATGCTGCGTCAGTGCACCCTTGGTTGACCTGAACCTTGGAGAGCCTGATCTCCATGGAAGGTGCGTTGGAAACCATATCCAATGCAAGGGTGGCGACGGAATCCTTTCGGATGTTTCAGTCGGGCGCAGGATTGCACCGAACGGGGCTGGCGATGAGGGAGGCTGGTGGATGGGGCCATCCCCTATTTCCTTCTGGCCTTCCCTTCGAAGAGAAGCCGGGTATGTGGATCCAGCTCCACCTCGGCGGGTGGTTGATCCAGCTTAATGCTGATTTCCTGAGAGGTAGAGTTTACCTCCACATTTACCTCCGAGATCGGTTGACCCTTCGAATCCTTGAAGGCCAATTCCAGCTGAAATACGAAGTAGCCGAAATTCTGCAGTTGCTTGATTTCCAGCTGTGCAGACTTCTTTCGGCTGTTCCATGCCCAGGCGACATCCAGTTTGGGATGTCCAGGGCGGTAAATCCACTGGTCAAAAAACGGTTGCAGGTCTTGGCCACTGACGTCTTCCAGCACCCTCTGGAGGTCGCTGGTCAGGGCGTTGCCATACCTGAAACGGGAATAATACTCCTTGATGCCCCGAAAAAAAAGGTCGTCTCCCAGTCGATGGCGAAGCATGTGCAGCACCCAGCCACCTTTTTCGTAGGAATTCGGGTTGAGCAGCAAGGTTAAGTCTGGAATCCTGGGATCCACCACGGCATAGGTCATCGTCGGCTCCCAGCCCGTGACCGTCGCCCGGTCGTCGCGCATTCGCTTCTCGAAGACCTCCACCCCATGCTGGCTCTCGAAATAGAGGTGGGTCCAATACGTCGCAAAGCCTTCGCTGAGCCAGACATGGTACCAATTCGCTTCCGATGCGGAATTGCCAAACCACTGGTGGGCGATCTCATGTGCCATCAGCCCCTCGCAGGAGGCGTCACCGGTGACAGATTTTTCTGAATAGAAGATGCAGGAGGCATTTTCCATCCCCCCGTAGCGGGTGCGCGATTGCACGTTGGCGAGCTTGGCCCAGGGGTAGTCATCCACATGCCCGATGAACCATTCCAGGATCGCTTTGCCTTGGGCATAGTCGTGAAACCCAGCCTTCTCATCGCTTCGGAACACCCATGTGCTCACAGGGATGCAGCCGACATTGCCCACGTTTTCCATTGCGAAGTCAGCAGCCCCGAAGACCATGACCTTGGTGGGCAGCGGCTCGGAATTCTCCCATCGGCTGATTTGGCGACCATCCGGTAGCGCACTCTGCCCGGTGAGCTTCCCGTTGGCGACGACCAGGTAATGCGAAGGGGCGGTAATGGTGAACACGACAGGTGCCTTGTCGGCAGGATGGTCGACCACGGGCAGCCAGTGATGCGCCCGATTCGGCCAATTGTCCCCAAAGAAGCTGCGGCCGTCCTCTGCCGAATTCGAAATGGTCAGACCATCGGCGGGAATGCCTTCGTACCGAATGTGGATCGAGAATTCCGAGGCCGCAGCCATGGAGTCTGGAAATTGGATTTCCAAATCCTCGCCTTCGTGGTGGTAGGCTATTTCGATCCCTTCCTTCTCCACGGAAAGCACCTTCATTCCCTTCGAGCCTTCCTTCATGGCCACCAGGTCCAGATGTACTGAGGGTGCTGCCCGGAGCAACCTCATACTCACCTTGGCCATGCCCTGTATGCGATCACTGCTGTCTTGTATTTCGATCTCGAACTCATACCGGAGAATGTCCAAGGCCTCAAGGCGTTCATCGTAGCCTTGGGCAGTTCCAAGGATCCTGCAAAGAAACAGGCTGAAGAATGAAATGGACAGAATCTTGATTCTCATAGATGGCAGGGGATGGAGTCGCCGCTTCGAGTACAGAGTGGGATGACTTTTTGGGTTGAACCATTGCCCTGGGGTCCGGAACGCAGCTGCCCGGTTTCACAAGCGGGAAGCCTGCGGCTTGGCAGATTGTGGGTTGTTTTGAATTTCGGTGTTAACGTGAAGGTGAACAGGTTTTCCCGCGTGGAAAGACATCTGAACAGCGTGCGGCTCCAGCCAAGGTTCTCTGGCCCTAGATGGGGGAAGGGCAGGGGCTGTAGACCGTTCTGAACCCAAGAAAGCATAGGTGCGGCGGAAGAGAGGGGCATCCTTCCCCTTGTCGGCTTTCGAATTCAGTAATCCCGGATACATGGACAGGCCATGGGGCTTTCCAGCGTGAAAGGCGAACAACCGCAGCCAAGCCGTCCGAAGTTTAACCATGCCACGAATTTCGATCGGAATCGCAGATTTCGCAAATTATGGCCAGAAAAACAGGTCTTCCCCCATGGCAATCTCCCGACGATCGCAGGAACACCATGCACACTCTTCTCGTGTCCCGGTCAATCCCTTGACAAGGATCACTTTCTTGGCGGGCTGTGCGGAGTTGGAGATGATCCTATTGGCAGGGATTGGGGAACGATTGGTATCATTTGCTCGTGGGGGTCACCCATAGAACGATCAAAGTCCGGACGCTAGTGCAACGTCCGGACTTCGTCTGTATCATGTGGGACTTGGGATTCTTCTCCCTGGTCAGTGAGCCCCCATCGGAGCGGGGTTCACGGGTGCACCCTCGGGTCGAGCCAAGTAATCGGGCTCCGCAGGCTTCTGAAGGATGTTGCCTTTGATAAAGATGGTTTTCACCGGTTCGTTCACGGCATTGCTGTTGATGGTCACCGACTTGCTGATGCCCCCGATGCGATTCGAATCGTATTGAACCTTGATCTCGCCTTCAGCGCCTGGAGCCACCGGATCACTGCTCCAGTTCGGAACCGTGCAACCGCAGCTGCCTTTGGCAGATTCGATCTTCAGGTCTGTAGTACCGGTGTTGGTGAACTTGAAAACGTAGGATGCATCTCCGCCTTGCATCAGATCCCCGAAATCATGTGTTTCCTCTTCGAACTTGATCATCGGCCCTTCGGTAGGGACGGCGGCAGGATCGGCAGCTTGAGAATATGCACTGGCAGAGAAACACGCAAACAGTGCAAAGGCAGTGAGTGTGTTGATTATCAGCTTTTTCATTTTTATAGATCGTTGAGTTAGACTTATTCTTGCCTACAATAATAACAATTTAAATTTAGGAAAAAAATTTCCTAAACTCTCAAACTATTTTCAAAATTCGTGCCAACCTGCAAGAATTGCAATGTCTCAAGGGTTGCCAGGGGACAAAAATTGTATGGATCGGTTGCTGGCCGGCTTGAGAAATCCGTAATTGATCCCGTCGGTATGGCCTCACACGTCCGGCTAGAACCTGCGACCTGCAACGTGTGCCTGGAGGTCAGGGCAGCTTCAGAGGGGAGGCCTGCAAAGAAGCCAAACCAGAGAAGCCCTAGAACCCTGGAATGGATGTAAAAGCATCTCATTTGGCAGGGAAACTGCCGAAATGCCATGAGGATAGACCCCGGTCTTGGTGAAATTGTCAATACAATGGCCCTGATTCTTCGAGGTTGCTAGGATGATTCCTCTGAAAATTCGATATTTGAATTGCCCAGGGAGCATTTCGGAGAAACAGAAGTTTTTAAGATTCATTTTAATCAATCAACTCAAAAGAAGATGGGATTTGTACAAGAATTCAAGGAATTTGCCACACGAGGCAACCTCG
This sequence comes from Bacteroidota bacterium, assembly GCA_046050405.1. Lineage (GTDB taxonomy): Bacteria > Bacteroidota > Bacteroidia > J057 > JADKCL01 > JADKCL01. The sequence continues at coordinate 11,940 of JBJOPY010000073.1, forward strand.
TGGACTTGGCAGTCGGTGTGGTAATCGGTGCGGCCTTCGGCAAAGTGGTCTCGGCATTTATCAATGGGATGGTGATGCCCGTGGTCGGGCTTCTAGTCGGTGACGTTGATTTCAGCAACCTATATATAAGCCTCAGCAAGGCTGTCACGAATGCCAAAGCTGCAAATCCTGCCTTGCCATTGGAAGAAGCCAAGAAACTGGGTGCCGTCCTCGCATATGGTACATTTATCACGATGCTGATAGAATTCCTTGTCATCTTGCTGTCGATCTTCCTCGTCATCAAAGCGATGAACCGCTTGAAGAAAAAGGATGCGCCAGCAGCTCCTCCGGTTCCTACCAATGAGGAAGTGCTCTTGACCGAGATTCGCGACGTGCTGCGCTCGAAATAAGCCTGCTATCAAGGCGAGGCGGCAGCAAACCAAATTCGGCCATCCCGAAAGCTGCTATCTCGCCATCTCTCAATACCTTGAAGCTTATCTATTTTATAGTCATGAAGAAGATACATTTTCTCGTAGCCTTCATTGTGTCCAGCCTCGGACTGGCACATGCCCAAGATTCGATCCCAAAGCCATGGACGAAAGGAGGACAGGGTGGCATCACCTTCAACCAGGTCGCACTCTCCAACTGGGCAGCCGGCGGCCAAAGCAGCATCACATTGATCGGCAACCTCAACCTCTTTGCAAATCGCAAGGTGGAAGCCATGACTTGGGACAATTCACTGGACCTGGCCTACGGATTCCTTAAGAACAACTTTATCTACGATCCTAAAAGGCCGATCACCAAGGCTGAAGACAGGATCGAGCTCAATTCCAAGTATGGAACCAAAGCTTGGAGCGACAAGTTCTATTACAGCGGCCTGGCAACATTCCGTACACAGTTCGCGAGGGGCTTTGCCAATCCCGGCGATGCTTCCTACATTTCACGGGCACTATCCCCGGCGTACCTGAACCTGGCCATGGGCCTGGACTACAAGCCGGCCGATTGGCTTTCGTTTCTCGTGTCACCCGTCTCGGGAAAAATGACGATCGTGGCGGATGACAGCCTTGCCAATTCAGGTGCATTTGGTGTCAACACCCGAGATGCCGAAACGGGCCGGTTCAGACCTGGTTCCTACCAGCACCTCCGCATGGAATTCGGTGCCACCATGAGGGCCAAGTTCAAGAAGGATATCATGAAGAACGTGGGACTGGAAAGCAATCTGGAGCTTTTCTCCAATTATATAGACCGTCCGCAAAACATCGACGTGCGCTCGACAAATGCCTTGGTCGCCAAGATCAACCAGTACATCGTCGTCAACCTGTTCATAGACATGATCTATGACAACGACATCCTCATCCCTCAGGTGGACCCCAAGGGCTTGCCCGTCTTCGTACCCGGCACTTCGATCCAGCAGACGGAGCCGCGGCTACAGCTCAAGCAAGTGTTTGGATTGGGATTTTCGTACAAGTTCTAGCCGCCCATCCTGAGTCAGCCAGGGCCATGGCGGCCGCATCCTGGCGGTCTGTGGCTGTAGCAGGAATTGAGCCAAGGAGGCCTCTCAACAATTTTTTGCATCTAGAGGCGGAAGCAATAAGTCTTCAATTCATTGACATCCATGTGAATAGAAAAATATTCTCATGGATGATGCACTTGTTTAGAATGATTTTAATTTATTTTTGTTCAACGGCTGTATTGACTTTCTTAAACAAAGCGTACAACTTTGACACATTGGAACCGCTAGATGGTTGTCAACCGGACTTAAAGAGATGAATGCACTAGAATTTGATACCAAAATACAAGGACTCTCCAGGTTTCTGAAGCCATTTGCGCTGAAGCTCACACGCGACACCGAGGACGCAGATGACCTGATGCAGGAGACGATGCTGAAAGCCATCACCAATCGGGAGAAATTCGCGGACGGCACCAATCTGAAGGCTTGGTTGTACACAATCATGAAAAACACCTTCATTACCCAGTATCACCGGATGGTAAGAAGGAATACCTTCATTGATACGACCGACAACCTCTATTATATCAACTCCCCGGGCAGCATTACGGAAAACGAATCCTCCGGCAGCTTTGCGATGGAAGACATCAACGAGGCAATCGCCAAGCTGAAGGAGGAGTACCGCGAGCCCTTCATGATGCATTTCAAGGGGTTCAAGTACCACGAGATCGCCGAGTACTTTGATATTCCGATCGGAACCGTCAAAAACCGCATCCACATTGCGCGGAAGTTCCTGAAGGATGACTTGAGAAGTTACCAGTTTGACAACTAGGGAATTCCCGGAGGCAAACGGGCGGTGAAGCGAAAGGCTTCGACGTTCCTATTGCATCCCTAGCCTGAACCCCACTTTTCGCAAATCTTCCCAGAAGCCAGGGTAGCTCTTTGCCACAACCTCCGGATGCTGTATCACGAGATGGGGGCATCGGAGTGCCAGGGGGGCAAATGCCATGGCCATTCGATGGTCTTCGTAAGT
>JBJOPY010000074.1:0-4159 GCA_046050405.1 Bacteroidota bacterium
TCAAGGCACAGCACCTCGGGGAGGAGGTCGGGAAAAATGGCAGATGAGGAAAGGACACCCGTCATCAGGCTCGTGGACGTTCGCCGGGAATACAAGATGGGCGAAGAGACCATCCGGGCCCTCAGTGGCGTGAGCCTCGATATTTTCCGAAACGACTATGTCGCGATCATGGGGCCCTCCGGGTCGGGCAAGTCCACGCTGATGAACATCATCGGCTGCCTGGACACGCCGAGCTCCGGGAAGTATCTCCTGAATGGCATCCATGTGGATCAGATGGGGCCCAATGAACTGGCGGAAGTGCGCAACCATGAGATCGGATTTGTGTTCCAGACCTTCAACCTTTTGCCACGGTTCACTGCGCTGGAGAATGTGGCCCTCCCACTGGTCTATGCAGGGAAGGGACGGGCCGAACGCATGGAAATCGCTTCCCAAACCCTCCGGGATGTAGGCCTCGGGGACAGGATGCAGCACAAGCCCAATGAACTCTCCGGCGGACAGCGGCAGCGCGTGGCCATCGCAAGGGCCCTCGTGAACCATCCGAGCATCATCCTCGCCGACGAGCCGACCGGGAACCTCGACACCAAGACCAGCCATGAGATCATGGGGCTCCTGGAAGAGCTGCACCGCCAGGGCCAGACGATCGTGCTGGTCACCCACGAGGAAGACATTGCCCTCCATGCCCATAGCATCGTACGGTTGCGCGACGGGGTCGTCGAAAGCATTGAGCACAACCCTGAGACGCGTTCCAGCCGATGAAGCTTCCCTTGCCCGCCCTCCTTCGAAGTCTTCCCAGGCCTGCGAAAGCAGGGCTGATGTGCACGGTGCTGTGCTTGTATTCGCTGGCCTCTGCCCAGCCGAACCCATGCCGTTGCGACAGCGCCGCCACGTTTGAATCCGTGCTCGAAAGGGCCAACATCGCCTTTCTGGGTACCTGCATCGACATCACCCCCAACACCAACAAGGGTGGCCTCAATGTGGTCTTCAAGGTGGACAGCAGCTGGAAACGTGCCATTGAACCCATGGCGACAGTTCACACAAACAGCCCGAACCAATGCGGCTATCCATTCCGGAGGGGGCTGCGCTACATCGTCATCGCCAATAAGCACCACCAAACCATCGAGACCAGCGAGTGCGAATTCAACCAGGAATGGGAAGAAAATGGAGTCCTGACCATCCAGCGGCTGGGAAAGGGGTTCTCACCCGGAAGAAAAGGCCTGGCGGGGAAAATGAACATCATGCTGATCGCCATGGGTGCTGCGAGCCTGCTCTTTCTGGCTTTTGTGGTACTGCGGAAGCGAATGCGCAAACCAAAATCCGTAAATTGACCGCCACAAATGCCGAGGTCATGAGTGAAAACACCATCCAGCTGGATGAATCCTGGAAGTCAGCCCTACAGGAAGAATTCAACAAGCCTTATTTCCTCGCCTTGAAGGCGTTTCTTCAAAAGGAAAAACAGGCTGGAAAGACGATCTACCCTCCCGGAAGGCTGATCTTCAATGCATTTGATTCCACGCCGTTTGACAAGGTCAAAGTCGTCATCATCGGCCAGGATCCTTACCACGGCCCAGGCCAGGCCCACGGACTGAGTTTCTCGGTCCCAATGGGCATTCCCATCCCGCCCTCCTTGGCGAACATCTACAAGGAAATCCACCAGGACCTCGGGTTTCCCATCCCGAACCATGGCAACCTGGAGAAGTGGGCAAGGGAAGGCGTCCTGCTGCTGAATGCCATGCTGACCGTCGAGGCCAACCAGCCCGCAAGTCACCAGAACAAAGGTTGGGAGCAATTCACTGACGCGGCCATCCATCACCTGAACGATGACCGGTCAGGCATCGTCTTTATGCTGTGGGGAAGCTACGCGAAGCGGAAAGGCACCTTCATTGACACGCAGAGGCACCTGGTCTTGACATCTGCCCACCCATCCCCCCTCTCGGCCCATGCAGGATGGTTTGGAAACAAGCAGTTCTCACGGGCCAATGACTACTTGGTCTCGATCGGGAAAGCTCCTGTCGATTGGAGGATCGAATGATCCCCCGGCCCTGCGGATCCTAAATCGGGGATGTAAACTGGGCGAGGATCCGATTCACCCTGTCAGGATTGCCTTTTCTCATGTCCTGCGTCCTCAATGTCCGTTTGCCCATCTCGGGGCTTTCGGAACGGTTGCTACAAGTCCTCGTTCGAGGACTTCAGGTTCCCATGGACCACCCGCTAGACCAATGAAAATCGTTGCTACCGAAATTGCGGATCATCAGGTTTTCTTCAATACAATTTCCTATGTTTACAAATACTGTTGGTAGTAAATTATAAAAGGCTGTGAAATATACGCAATCATCCACCGCCCCCAGGCTGACAGCGCCCCAGGTGAAACAAAAGATCATTTCATTTGCCAAGGGCTACAGCGGGGAATGGCGCCTTACCTTAGGATTAGACCAGAACTGCCATACCTTCCAAGAATCCCCGTTGAAATCCAATAGCCTGGAAAAAGCATGAAAGTCTTCACGGCACTGGTCCTCCTCATCACAGGGTTGAATTCCTCAGGTTACATGCAAGACACAGAAGCAAGTACACGCTATTACGCATCGTTCTCGGGTTATCACATTCCGTTCCGTCCGACCCATGAGCTGAATCCAGCGGAAGTGAAGGGACTCTCGGCCTATTACGTCGCCGGCTATGTCGGCAAGCGGTTGATGTCGTTTGAGAAGATAGTGGATGGGGCACGCCTGTGGCTGGATGAATACACCTATTGGCCGGATGGCAAAACGCTTCTGCACCGCAGGATGACCAAGGAAGACGGCTCGGTGGTCGAACAGGACTTCGACCGGAGGGGTAGAATCATCAAGGAATGAGCGGGAAAGTGGATTATTACGGTGAGACTGTCAGCCGGTAGCGATAAGTGGCGGAAATCGGACTCCGTGACCCAGGAAGAAGCTGTGACAGCCTTTGGGTTTGCAGCGGCCACGTGGGTTCATCGAGACATGGCAATGATCCGTCCGCTGCGAGGTTTCAGCACCCAGCAGCGGAATCGCGCCGCCGAAGGCGTCCCCGTCCTCGGCGGGGATGTGGGAATTCCTGGATGATTGGCATGTTTCGGTCGATGTGTGGATTCCTGCTGGGAGCCGTCGATCCGGCCGTCCTGGGGCCTGGAGCCATGCGGCACTTCCTGGTGGATCCGTTTTCTGAAAACCAATCAGGATGAACCCCATTGATCCTGATTGCATTTTTTTCTTGCATTCCTAGCCACCATTTCCTAGCTTTCCCCGCATGAATGCTGCGATCGAAATGTCTGGCGTCACGAAAAGCTACAGGCGCAATCCCGCGCTGGATGCGCTCTCGCTGAAGGTGCAGGAGGGCGAGATATATGGCTTTATCGGGCCGAATGGGGCCGGGAAGTCCACTGCCATCCGGCTGATGCTCAATTTCATTCGGGCACAGGCAGGCACCATCTCGGTGCTGGGCTTGGATCCCCGGACGGAGGACGTGGCCATCAAGCGGATGACGGGTTATGTGGCGGGGGAGGCGTTTCTGTATGCTGACATGCGGGTCGGGGACTTGCTTCAGTTCACGCAGCACTTCCATCGGATTTCAGTGCCGGCCCGTGTCAAGCTGCTGGTGGACACCCTCGAAATCGATGTCCACAAGCGATTCGAGATGCTCTCGTTTGGCAACCGGAAAAAGGTGGCGATTGCCTGCGCCTTGTTGCATTCTCCCCGTCTTCTGATCCTGGACGAGCCTTCGAACGGGCTGGATCCTGTGATACGTGGAAACCTCTATGACCTGTTGCGGGCGGAGCAGCGCCGTGGAGCGACCATATTCTTTTCCTCCCATGTGCTGGCGGAGGTGCGGGCGGTCTGCACCCGCATCGGCCTCATCAAGCAGGGGCGCTTGATCAAGGAGACGGATACGGCGTCCTTCACGCATATCGGATACAGCAAGGTGAGCCTGAAAACGTCGGAAGGCGTTTCGCTGGAAGCCCTTGCGGGGGTTTCCGGCCTGCAGCGTGACGGAGACACCTGCCGTTTCATGTACGCAGGGAAGCCCGATCCATTGATCCGGCTCCTCAGCCAGGTGTCCGTCTCCGAGCTCCAAATCGAGGAGCCCGACCTTGAAACCGTATTCAAGCATTATTTCAACGATCAAGACTGAACCGCCATGCTGATTC
>JBJOPY010000075.1:0-8422 GCA_046050405.1 Bacteroidota bacterium
TCCAGATATGGGCCGTCGCCCCATCGCTCACACTCATGAAGCTCATCGGGTGGGGCGGACATCCCTCTGCGAGCGAACCCGTGAATGCTGCATCCGGGGAGGGGGTCACATTCAACTGCAAGGTCAGTGACTCGCTGCATCCGCCTTCGCTGATCGTAGCGGTGTACACCGTCGTATCACCCGGTGCAGCGACGGGGTGAAAACTCGAGGGATCGCTCAGGCCAGTGCTGGGCGTCCAAACGATCTGTGCGTTCCCCACTCCACCCCGTGCATGGAAACGTACCGAATCTCCGGCGCAAGTGGTCGCCGTATCCGCCTCCACATGGCCTCCCAGCGCTGGACCCACGACCACCATTACCGAGTCCGAGGTGGTGCAGGTATTGTGCCGGACGGAGAAATGATACTGCGTAGACTGAGGAGGCCAGGCTGTCGGCTGCGCCTGCGCAGGGTCGCTGACCGACGCACTGGGTGTCCAGGTGTACCAGATTTCGCTCGGATGGGCACTGTCGGTGGCTGCGTAGAAATAACTGCCCTGCAAGATGACAGAATCACCCGCGCAGACATACAGTGACGGCCCGACCTCCGCGATCGGGGAAGGCTTGAGCTTGACCCAGACCGAGTCCACCGGACTGTCGCACCCCCAGCTGCTCGTTGCGACAAGGTGGTACCAGGTGGAGCTGTCGGGGCTTGCAGCGGGGTTCTCCAGGGTCGGATTGTCCAGGCCGGCGGACGGCCACCATTGGTAGGTATAATGGGCCGAACTGTCTCCAGCGGCGAATGCATCGAGGTAAGCCGTGTCACCAAGGCAGATTTCACGCATGTTGCCCGCACTCGGGGTCGGCAGTGTATGCACCCAAAACGTCACACTGTCTCCATAGCTTGGACAGCCATTGCTCCAGACCATCAAGGTATAGACATGGGTAAAGGGGGGTGATGCGGTCGGATTTGCAATGCTGGAATCGCTGAGCCCCGCAAAAGGGGACCACTCGTAGGCATAGTCGGGCCCTGCGCGGAATCCCATGCCTTGTAACATCGCGGTGTCCCCATAGCAGGCATGGATGTCGGGGCCTGCTTCCGCAACCGGCCTTGGCAGCACATGGACGGTCACGGTTGACAGCGTGTCCAGGGTCGTGGGGGCGCTGGAGCATCCGCCGGAGGAGACGCCGACCAGGGTGTAGGTCGTCGTCGTGTCGGGGCGGGCATTCGGATTCAGGATGGTACTGTCGCTCAGTCCTGATCCCGGTGTCCAGTGGAGGCTGTAAGGATCAGGGGCATTCGAGATGATTCCCTGGAGAACCGCACCTGGGGCCGGTGGCTGGCAGATGAAATGATCGGTTCCAGCGTCCGCAATCGGAACCGGCAATACTGTGACCAAGGTCGAATCGATTCCCGAGAAACATCCGCGTGAGTCGCTCACCTGAAGATAGTACCATGCCGTGGCCGTGGGATTGGCACGCGGGTCGTCATCGTAGGTGGAATCAAGCCCGCAGAAGGTCACCCCGGCGTCGCACCACCAGGTGTACCGGTAGGGGGCGGTGCCCCCGGTGACCGTCCCCGCTTGCAGCTGGGCACCGCCGGTTCCCTCGCAGAAGCTTGCCGGGGGGCCGGCATTGGCGAGGTAATCCGTCACATGGACTTCCGTGTAGGCGGTGTCCCGGCATCCGTTCGAGTCGGTCACGATCACACGGTAAGTCGTGGTCTGGGAAGGCGTGGCGACGGGCATCGAAACCGTGCTGTCAGTCAATGATCCCCCCGGGGACCAATCATACATCACCCCTCCCCCTGCTGAGAGCTGCGTTTGACCACCGGAACAGACAGTATCTGATCCTCCTGCCACGGCCAATGGCTTCGCAAATACGGTCACGGTATGTGACACGGTATCGGAAATTGTGCAACTGTTCGAGTCGATGACGACCAATGACACCGGATAGCTCCCGGGCGCGGCGTAGAGATGAAAGGCGTTGAAACCATATTCCGGGGGGCTGCCGTCGCCGAAGTTCCAGATGTACTGGACGCCTCCCAGGCTGCTGTTCGTAAAGGAGACTGGAAATGGTGCGCAGGAATCCAGCGCTGTCGCCGAATACGAGGCAACCACATCTTGAGGATCAAAGGCGAACTTGAATACGCCCAGGTTGCAGTTCGTGCTGTTGTTGGTTTGGGATACTGCACCCGCAGTCGTGGGGAAATCGGAATTGCCGCCGCAGCCTGCACAGACGGCTTCGTAGATGCGCAGCTGCCGGTCAAACCGGCTCGTGCCTCCGTCCACGTGTTCTGCACTGGCCGGCCCTCCGTAGAAGGTGGCGTATTCCAGGGCTGTGGCATCAGGCCTCAGGATGAGGATGTAAAAATCGCTGCTGTCTGTGACGGTCTGGAAGGCGCCGACCGTCGTCGGCAAGCCAGTCGTGTAGCCATTGATTGGCCCCAGGAAGTTGAGGTTCTCCGCCCCTCCCCATCCTGAAGCATATATGAAGCCGCATCGGTCCACCAGGAATGCCGTCGGGGAAATGTCAACGACTCCTGTGCCATTGCCGAAAACCGTCGAGAAGAGGGGCGTTGTCAGGGTGGGATTGTATTTTGCAATGAATTGATTGCCATTGGCGTTGCTGTATACTCTGGGAGTCACTGGGAAGGAGCCCAGGGTTTGGCCGAACACGTGGACGTTCTGCGCGGCATCGATTTCCACGAACATGCATTGGTCGTAACCCGGTGTTCCGATGTAGGTGCTGGCGGTGATGGCCGAGCCCGTGGGGTTGAACCGTGTGATGAAGCCATCGATCGCGCCATGGTAGGCCTCCGAGATGACGCCTACGGTGGTGGGGAAATCGGGACTCTCGGTACCGCCTGCCACGTAGGGATTGCCGGCGGCATCGATTTTGACGGAATATCCGGCATCATTGCCCGTACCACCCAGGAAGGTGCTCCAAGCCAGTTGGGTGAGCTCGGGATTCAGGCGAAACACCACAGCATCCTGCAAGCCCCCAAAGTTGGATTGGAAACAACCTGGCGTGACTGGAAAATTGGTGCTTTTGGTGCAGGAGGCCACGTAGATATTGCCTGCCGGATCCATCATGATTTCACCACGGGAGTCGTCCCCATAGTTGTGGTAGAGGGACCTGATTCCCAGGAAATAGTTCGTGGTGACGTTCAGTCCATCACTTGCGCTGCCGCCCATGAACGTCGAACCCACGAGGGCGGTGCCGAGGGCGTTCAGTTTCAGCACCACGATGTCCGACGACCCTCCGAGGAAGGGTTGGACAGCACCGGGTGTGGTCGGAAAATCACTGGACCATGTCCGTCCATAAATGGCCAGCTCGCCTGCATCGTTTGCGATCATCGATTGGGGCTGCTCGTTCAGGCTGCCGCCAATGTAAGTGCTCCATACTATGGCTGTTCCGGTGGCGTTGAACTTGGTGATCCCCATGTCAAACGCGGACCATCCTAAAGGTGGGCCGCCTCCGCCGGCAAAGGAGGACTGATATGCCCCCAGGGTACTCGGATACCCCACGCCGAAGACGATTCCTCCTCCATACAGATTCCCCGCCGTGTCATAGGTGGCCGTGAACCCGAAGTTGTCCGCTGTGGATCCCGTGAAAGTCCCGAAAACCCAGGTCGGGTCTATCACCAGCGCTGCACCGGGATCGTAGCCGAGGGGAAAGCCAAACGTCACTGTATGGCCCGACAGAGAAAAACGGCATTCCACTTCCGTCCGCTCCCCATTGAGTTCCTGATAGGCATAGGGGCGCAATTCGCGGAATTTTCCGATGGAGGTCGGAAAGACCAGGTCTCCATCCTCACCGAGGGAGATGCCGTCGAGGCCGCTGTAATGGAGCCTGATCTGGCGGGGATCCGAGCCAGGGGATACGATGAAGTCATATTTGAGGGATTTCTCCTTTCCATAGAAAATCGCATCGATCCCGGGGTAAAGCCCATGGTAATGCAGTTCTGCAAAGACACCCACCGCCGAAGCCCATCGGGAGGGGTCGTTGCCGAGGTAATAATTGTTGTATTCAGGGTAGCGGTATCCGGTTTCGATGACCGGTTGCGGGTTGGCTCCTTCGAAGCGCAGTTCAAATGCATGGCCTTGGAAGGAGATGTGGGCCTGGTCGCGGTCCGTGGGGCAATGGAAATAGGCATCATGCAAATGGGACAGGTCAGCCAGGTTGTAGGTCAGGTGATCCTTCTCGAAAAAGACTTTCCCATCCGGGATCTCGGCCTGGTACTGGATATGGCCGGCCCATTGGCCTTTGTTTTCGACGAACTTGACCATCGGGGTCACTGTGTGGGCGCCAGCAGGCCCTACCCTGCGTGCCAAGACGACCGATCCGCCAAGCGACACCAGCAACCCTAACAGAACTGGAAAACGAATGCAAGCACACATTTCTCTAAATATACAGTATGGTTCTCTCCTGACCAGTAAATCTATCAATTTGACTGCACATACGGAAGCCAAGCACTTGACAGGTCAAATACGGGCGTGCAGGACGTCTTGATTGCCTGGCATACTGGCCTTCCCGGTCGGTTTCCGATCTGCCCACACCCAAATTGTGGATGGGGCCCCCTTGCCGGGCGGCCCGCCGGCGAGTATGTTTGCCCCATATTACCCCAAGCTCCAAAAAATGCGGGACGCAACAGCTGATTTCTTCCACTTCCCTACAAGGGGATGCCTACGGCCCCGGTTCCCTGCGCTCCCCCAATTTTCAAATGGTGCCGCCGGAGGACTCAGAAACTGAAAAGGAATGACCCGATGAGCGAATCGACGACCAAATATGTATTTTTCACGGGCAAGGGTGGAGTCGGAAAAACATCCCTGGCCTGTGCAACCGCTGTGGAATACGCGGATTCAGGCAAGGTTGTATTGCTCGTAAGCACTGACCCCGCCTCCAACCTGAAGGATGTATTGGAAAGCCCCGTGGACGAAAAGGTCAGCCTGGTGAAAGGAACCCGGAATCTCTTCGCCACCAACATTGACCCTGAAAATTCAGCTGAGGAATATCGCAATAGAGTCACTCGGCCATTGGAGGGAATGGCTTCGCAAGCGGAGATCCAGAAAATCAGGGAAGACCTTTCCGGGGCGTGCACCACCGAGATTGCTTCTTTCGATGAGTTCTCCCGGTTTGTTTCAGGTGAAACCGAAGGAAGGAAGTGGGACGTGATCATTTTCGACACGGCACCCACAGGACACACGTTGCGGCTCCTTGCGCTGCCTGCTGCGTGGTCTAGCTTTACAGATGAAAACCCGGATGGCGCTTCCTGCCTGGGTCCAACTTCTGCGCTGAAAAGTGGAAAGGAAAGGTACCATACCGTCGTCAACAGGCTCAGGGACGCTTCATTGACCAGTTTTTACATTGTAGCCCGGGCAGACAAAGCCTCGTTAAAGGAAGCCTCCAGGACGAGCAATGAACTGAAGGAGCAGGGAATGCGCCATCAGGCATTGTACATCAATGGTGTCTTCCAGGCAATGGACAAACAGGATCATCTTGCCAGCGCCATGGAGGCGATGGGTCGCGAGCAGCTCGATTCCATTCCAGACAATTTAAAGTCATTGCCCCTGAGAACCTTCCCATTGTTGCCTTACAATGTCTTGGGAATCGAGAAGCTCCGTTCACTGTTCAACCCTGAACTCCAGCAGTCGATTTCTGAAAGTGAGCTGTCAAGATCAGACACACCAACGCAAAAGATAAGTGGAATCGGCCAACTGGTGGAGGAGCTTTGCAAAAATCGGCAACACGGACTTGTCATGACAATGGGCAAGGGAGGCGTCGGGAAGACCATTGCCGCCTCTGCCATTGCTGTATTGCTTGCAAGAAAAGGCTATGAGGTACTTCTAACCACCACCGACCCTGCCGCACATATTCAGGATTTCATGGAGCAGCTGGGCGAGCTTCCAGCAACACTGACCGTGGAACGCATCGACCCCAAAGCCGAAGTACAGCGCTATACGGAGAAGATACTGGAACACAGGGGGCAGGGTCAGTCCGAAGAAGCGAAAAAGCTCATCCTGGAGGATTTGAAATCCCCTTGCACAGAGGAAGTTGCCGTTTTTCATGCCTTCTCGAAAGCGATTGGCCTGGCCAAAAGAAAATTTGTGGTGATGGATACGGCACCCACAGGACACACGCTTCTGCTACTGGACACTGCAGGAAGCTATCATCGTGACATCATGAGAAACAACCTCCATGCAGGTCGTCTCCGAACGCCTTACATGTCCCTGCAAGACCAGGAGCTGTCCAAAATAATCCTGGTCTCCCTGCCCGAAACCACTCCGATGCGAGAAGCGGCAGCCTTGCAGGACGACTTGAACAGGGCAGGGATCCGACCCTATGCCTGGCTGGTCAACCAATGCCTATCCATGCTGTCTGGAATTTCAGATCCTTTGCTGAAAAGCAGGGCAAGGGCGGAAAAGGATGTGATGGATGCCATCCGTGCAAACTATTCCGAAAGGACATTTGGCATTCCTTTCATTGCTGAAAAGAGACTGCTTCCTGCACTGTTGCACAGACACCTGGACGAAGAAACACCCTGAGGTGAAAAGAGGACGGGCGGGACGACAGCACGTCCGCAATTGGCAGGCCTTTCCCGTTGGTTTTCCCCATGATGCCGCCGTGAGATCCCGGAATTCACACGGAAACCGGAATGTGCGAGCCCAACACCGACGGATGGATTGAAAGAAGGCAAAGGCGGCCATCTCACCCCCTTTGCTCGCAAGCAAAGCCGCTTGCCTACTCGAAATTCCCCGTCTCTCCTCCATCCCGAAAATCGAGCCACTTGCTTCCGTGATGGCTTCAGCTTGGTCCAGGATCGGGGTTGAGTGGATTGACGGGAGCCCCGCTGAGGATCTTCATGCCTTGCTCCACGGATACACGTGGCTGATAGCCCAGCTCCTCCCGTGCCTTTGTACTTGAGATGGTGCAGTGGGCGGACATGACCGCCGCCGAGAACCGGGTAATCGGAGGCTTCCTGCGAATGCGCAGCAGGTTCCAGACTCTCTCCAGGAAGGCCGCCGTGAACCTTGCCATGCCTTTCGAGACATTTTTGTCGCCCGGATCGCGCCCTGCACTTTGCAGCAGCTGCGTCAGAAACTGCCGCATCGTGCTGACTTCCCCGTCGGTGATGAAGTATGCTTCCCCGCCTTTGCCGCGTTCTATCGCCAGCACCACGGCATCCACCAGATTGCCGATGTAGCATGTGCTCGTAAGGTAGTCGCCGCCCCCGATCCATCGGAACCGCCCGCTGTCCACCATTTCCACGAGGTTCGGAAGGATCGTTTCATCCCCCGGCCCCCATACGAACCGCGGCCGCAGGGAAATGGTCTCGAACTTGCCGGGCTCATTGGCCTGCAAGACGATCTGCTCGGCAAGTCTCTTGGTATCGCTGTAAGGAAATGGGCTCTTCACGGGATAGGGATGGCTCTCCTCGATGTCGATCATGTCTTGTCCCTCGAATAGAACCGACTCCGTGCTGATATGAATGAACCGTTGCACGCCTGCTTTTTGGGCGGCATCGATCATTCGTTGAGTTCCCTCCACATTCGTCTGGTAGAAGTCCTCGTATCGTCCCCAGGGCTTCACGTATGCCGCGCAGTGAATGACCAGGTCAAACGCTCGCAGCATGCCAGGCTCGACTGTCTCCAGGGCTGACAGTACAGGCCTGGCACCGAGAGCCTTGATCTTGTCGTTCGAGGCTCCCGTCCTGGCCATTGCCAGCACCCAATGGTCCGGTACAAGCCGCTGGGCAATGGCACCGCCGATGAATCCGCTGGCTCCTGTAATGAAGATTTTTTTCATTGAAACACGTCCTTACACTGTAGATTGTCTGAAAATCGCATCACCCACCACCCCGCATCATCCGAGGCCTTTCCATTGTATCCCCGTGCATCCCTGCCATTCTGGATGCATCCCTGAAGTTCGTCCGAAAGGGTTGGAGGCACGCATCCCCGGAATCCGTCCTGCCTCTGCTGCCGCACGATACCGAACGGCGCGGTCGGGAGCCGACTGGCCTGCCGCCCGGTGCAGCGCGAGTGCCAGCGGATGGCGACCAGCTTTGGGGGCGAACATGGCGGTGTATCTCAAGCGCATCTGCTGAATATCTGGTGATTCCGGGGAACTTGACGGCGGTAAGATAGGAGTTTTCTGGATTGGGCAACGGCATGGCCGCCTTCGGATGAGTGGCCATGGAAGGGAAGAGCGTACATATTCGCCCCTTCTGGACAGTACACGAGACTGGTTGTCAATGCCTTGTGGATCATCCTCAGGCCAGGAACCGCAGGATCTGGGTTCTTGACAGATCAGCAGGCAGTTTTCAGGAACCGGCCTCGCAGGTGGTGTGACCGGCCAGTAGGATTCAGAGGCATGCGGTATGGAATGAGACGAATGCCAAGAACAGGCCACTCCACGAAAATCATCAGGACAAGCACCGGGAACGC
>JBJOPY010000076.1:0-3679 GCA_046050405.1 Bacteroidota bacterium
TCATCCAGGAATGCCAGGACGCGGGACTGAACAAGGACAGCTGGATGACTTCCATCCGGATCTTCGAGATCATGATCTTGGTGGAGAGGCGGGAGCATGACCTGGCGTCGAATAAACTGGAAAATCTGCGCAAGCACATCAGCCGTTACCCGCCCGGGCCACGGATGCGGGCGATCTACAAGCTCCTCATGGCCCAGGAACGCACAGGGTTCAGGTTCTCGCAGGTCGCGGATGAAGCCCGGCAAATCACCAACCTGCAGCAGAACCTGCCCTGGGATGCGATCGGCCAGGAGGTGGTACGGTTTGACACATGGTATTTGGCCCACCGGAGCCGATCCAAGTGATCCCGGGAACGGGAGGATGGACGCTTGCGGGGCACTGCACATCACCGCCCCTTTTTCCGTAACTTTGCCCCCGAGAAATATCCACCGTATGCCCAAGATCTCCCAGCGTGGCCATGACATGCCGCCCAGTCCCATCCGGAAGCTGGTTCCCTATGCCGACGCCGCCAAGGCCCGCGGCGTCCATGTCTATCACCTGAACATTGGCCAGCCCGACCTGCCGACCCCGAAGGAGTTCTTGGAAACGGTGCGCCGCAAGGCCCCCGAGACGATCGAATACAGCCCCAGCGGCGGCTTTTCAAGCCTGGTCGAGAAGTTCGCCCAGTACTACCGCCGCCTCGGACTGCCGGTGGAGGGTGAGAACCTGATCGTGACGACCGGCGGCTCGGAGGCATTGCTCTTTTCGTTCATGCTGTGCCTGGATCCCGGCGACGAGGTCATCATACCCGAGCCCTTCTATGCGAACTACAACGGGTTTGCCATCTCTTCCGGTGCCAAGGTGGTTCCCATCACCACCCGCATCGAGGACAACTTCGACCTGCCGGAGAGCGGGGAGTTCGAGCGGCTCATCACGCCCCGGACCAAGGCCATCCTGATCTGCAACCCCAGCAATCCCACCGGCAAGCTCTATGACCAGGCGGCCCTGGAGAAGCTGCGCGACATCGTGAAGAAGCACGACCTTTTCCTCTTCGTGGATGAAGTCTATCGCGAGTTTGTCTATGGAGGGCAGAAGCACTACTCCGCCCTGAAGCTGGAGGGCATCGAACAAAACGTGGTGGTCGTGGACTCGATCTCCAAGCGTTACGCAGCCTGTGGTGCCCGCATCGGGATGATGGTATCGCACAACCGGCAGGTGATGGCGGCCGCGATGAAGTTTGCCCAGGCGCGCCTCTCCCCGCCGACGCTCGAGCAAATCGGGGCCGAGGGGCTCACGGACCTTCCCCAGAGCTATTTTGATGAAGTCAATGCAGCGTACGTGAGCCGCCGCGACACGATGGTGCGGGAGCTGCGCAAGATTCCCGGCGTGGTGGTGCCCGAGATCTCGGGGGCATTCTATGCGGTCGTGCGCCTGCCCGTGGATGACACGGAGCAGTTCTGCCAATGGATCCTGGAGTCCTTCCAGTACAAAGGGGCCACCCTGATGGTCGCCCCGGCGAGCGGATTCTACTCGACCCCCGGCCTCGGCCGTGACGAGGTGCGCATCGCCTATGTCCTGGAAAATCCCGAGCTTGTCCTGGCGATCGAATGCCTCGCCGAAGCCCTCAAGGTCTATCCCGGCAGCAAGATTGCCACTGTCGCCACCCAGACCAACCAATGAGCAGTGGCGGGAATCTACCTGCACATTCCCTTCTGCCGAAAGGCCTGCAGCTACTGCGACTTCCACTTCAGCACCAGCCTCCAGAAGGCCGATGAGATGGGCGAGGCCCTGCTCACGGAAATCACCCTCCAAAGGGACTATTTCGAGGGGCGGCCCACGGTCGAAACGGTTTACTTCGGGGGCGGGACGCCGAGCCTGGTGCCGGCGGCACACCTGGGAAGGATCCTGGACCTGATCCGCGAGACCTGGAGCGTGGCAGGGGATGCCGAGGTGACCCTCGAGGCCAACCCCGACGACCTCAGCACCCGGAAGCTCCGTGAATTCCAGGCCATGGGCATCAACCGCCTCAGCGTGGGCGTCCAGTCCTTTCACGACCCCGACCTTCTCCTGCTCCGCCGCAGCCATGATGCGCAGCAGGCCGACCGCTCCATCAAGGCCGCCCAAGATGCCGGGTTCGAGAACATCACCCTCGACCTGATCTACGGGATCCCCGGCAGTGGAATGCAGCAATGGCGGGCCAATGTGGATCAGGCCATCGGCCTGCAAGTGCCCCATGTCTCCGCCTACGCGCTCACCGTGGAGGAGAAGACCCTGCTGCACTGGCAGATCGCCAAGGGCATCGTCACCCCGGAGCCTGACCAGGCGCACGAGGCCCAGTATTTCCATCTCATAGACCGCCTCGGGGAGGCTGGCATCCTGCAGTACGAGCTCAGCAACTTTGCACGCGAGGGGTTCCGGTCGCGGCACAATGGCGGCTACTGGAAGGGGGTGCCCTACCTCGGTCTTGGCCCCTCTGCGCATTCCTTCCAGGACGGGGTGCGCGCCTGGAATGTGGCGAACAATGCGGCCTACCTGCGCGCCCTGGCGGAGGGCAGGCTGGCAGTGGCGAACACCGAGCAGTTATCCGATCGCGACCAGCTGAACGAGCATCTGATGACACAGCTGCGGACGGTGGAAGGACTGGATCTGAAGTATCTGAGTGATCGCTGGGGGCTTGACCTGCTGCAGGAGGAGGCTCTGATGCGATGGCGGGAGGCGGGAATCGTCGTCGTGGACGGGGGCCGCCTGCGGCTGGCGCGGCAGGGATGGATGGTTTCGGATGCGGTGATCCGGGATTTGTTCCGGGTCTGAGGGGGCTAGGAATTCGCCCCCCAGTGCCTGCCGATGTCTTCCACAAAGGCAATCAAGTAGGGCGAATGCGAGGCATGGGCCGCCGCCACTGCTTGACCATAGAATTGATCGCGTTGGGCTTCCTGTCCGCTCTTATGCAGGTTTAGCGCGATGAAGGCAAGCGACTGCGCCAAGCCTATGGGGTCTTGTATTTTTTCAAATGTCTGTGCCGCCTCTTCAAGCAATCTGGAGGCGGATGCAACCTCTTCGGTTATATTCCCAAGACTTAACTTGACGTAGGTCAATCCCCGATCGTCCTGCACTGCCTTGAAATGGTCGATGGCCTCCCCGTAGAGGGCGCGTGCGCTGTCCAGGTTCCCGAGCCAGGCCTCAAGGCCTGCGAGGCCTCCCAGGGCGTTCGCCATCCCTAGGCGCTCCCGAACTGCCTTGAAATGGTCGATGGCCTCCCCGTAGAGGGCGCGTGCGCTGTCCAGGTTCCCGAGCCTAGCCTCAAGGCCTGCGAGGCCTTCCAGGGCGTTCGCCATCCCCAGGCGGCTCTGAACTGCCTTGAAATGGCCGATGGCCTCCCCGTAGAGGGCGCTTGCGATGTCCAGATTCCCGAGCAGGGTCTCAAGGTCTGCGAGGCCTGTCATGGCGTTCGCCATCCCCAAGCGGTTTTGAACTGCCTTGAAATGGTCGATGGCCTGCCCGTAGAGGGCGCGTGCGCTGTCCAGGTTCCCGAGCCTGGCCTCAAGGTCTGCGAGTCCTTTTAGGGCGTTCGCCATCCCCAGGCGGTTCATAACTGCCTTGAAAATTCCGATGGCCTCCCCGTAGAGGGCGCGTGCGCTGTCCAGGTTCCCGAGCCGGGTCTCAAGGCCTGCGAGGCCTTCCATGGCGTTCGCCATCCCCA
>JBJOPY010000077.1:0-15934 GCA_046050405.1 Bacteroidota bacterium
AAGGCAACCTCCTTTCGCTGAAGGGAAGCCAGAGGGTCGACCGCGAAGGCTTCTGGGATTGGGTGGAAGGCAAGGAGCCGGGAATCGCTGCCGTGATCCACCTCGGCGCACGGACGGATACGGCCGAAATGAACAGGGCGGTTTTTGACCATCTGAACCTCGGCTATTCGAAACGGATGTGGCGGCTGTGCAGCCAGCATCAGATCCCCCTGGTATATGCCTCCAGCGCCGCGACCTATGGAGACGGGATGCTTGGATTTGACGATGACCATGCCCTGGTGCCGAGGCTGAGGCCCCTCAACCCCTATGGGGACAGCAAGAACGCCTTCGACGTATGGGCCCTGGAGCAACCCCGGCAACCGGTTTTCTGGGCGGGCCTGAAGTTCTTCAATGTCTATGGCCCGAACGAGTACCACAAGGGCAGAATGGCGAGTGTGATCTTTCATGCCCATCGCCAAATCAAGGCGGAGGGAAGCCTGAGGCTATTCCGTTCCCATCGCCCGGACGTGGAGGATGGCGGTCAGATGCGGGATTTCGTCTATGTGAGGGATGTGGTGGACGTGATTCTGTTCTTGCTGGAAAACCGCCCAGCCTCCGCGATTTACAACCTCGGAACGGGCACGGCCAGGACTTTTCTCGATCTGGGCAAGGCCGTTTTTCAGGCAATGGGAAAGGCGCCCAGAATCGAATTCATCGATACTCCGCCGGACATCCGCGGCAAGTACCAGTACTTCACCGAGGCAAGGATGGAAAAGCTGCGGCGTGCAGGCTACCATGGAACCTTCCATTCGCTGGAGCAAGGGGTGGATGACTATGTCCAGAATTTTCTGTCAACAGGCCGCCACCTCTGACCGTGCATCCTCCAGGGGAGCTGGCGATCTGGCGGTGACAATTTGAATGGAGGAGCCTTGGGCTCGTTTTTTTCATCTGCAAAGTATTCATTTTCGCAACGCGTTGAAGTAGATTTGTAAGATGGCAGCGGAACTCATCGATGGGCTGCTCAACCTGAGCATGGTGTTTGCGATTCTCATCGCACCGAGCGTGCTCATGCTGTCCGCATGGTACAGGGCTGGGCTGGGCAAGGCCGTGCTTGTGTGGCCGAGATCGGAAATGGTGGTGCTGACGATCGTCTTTTTCATCCCCACCCTGGTGCTGTTCATTGTAGGGGTCTCCTGCATGTTCACTTATCTTGGTTACCTGGATCCCATCCGACTTACCAGCATCGATGC
Organism: Bacteroidota bacterium; assembly: GCA_046050405.1. Taxonomy (GTDB): domain Bacteria; phylum Bacteroidota; class Bacteroidia; order J057; family JADKCL01; genus JADKCL01. The sequence goes on from JBJOPY010000077.1 coordinate 1,230, forward strand.
CAAGCAATTTCTGCATCTGGGGCTATGTTGCAACCTTTCGGTCATCGGGTTGGCTATCTTGTACTTCGGCATGCGCAATGTCCTGGTGCAGCTCGTGATGGAGACGGGGGTCGTCGTCACGAGCGGGATCCTTCCCTTGGGGAATCAGGTGGCATTGCTGGCATGGAATCAAATCGCGGACTACTATGTGGTCCCAGACTATCCGAACGTCAGCATCACCTTCATCGTTGAAACGAAGCCGTTCCAGTATGAACGGAGGACGATCAAAGTTCCAGTGTATTTGAAGGAGGAATTCCAAGCGTACGTGGATCATGCGATCCAGGAGTCCAGGATGCCCCAGTCGGGCTCTGAGATTTCAAGCAGCCGATACTTCTCTGAAAACTGACCCTGCGCATATCATCCCTAGCTTCAGTGCATGAGACGCGTCTCCGGGATCACATCTTATCTCCTCGGCACCGGTGGCCTGGTGCTGGGCCTGGTCGCAACGGTTCTTCTGGTCTCGGAGCGAACCAGGAATGATGCCGAGATCGTCACCGAGATCGAAAGAGACATCCAGCATGACTTTACAAAACTGGTCGGTGAGGTTTCCTCCACCTCCGAACACATCGCCGCCAGCTATCCCTCCACGCACGACCTTGGCCCCTACGATGGCATCGTGCGCCTTGCCTTGGATGCAGACTGCCAGTTGACCGACTGGAACGACGCTGAGTGGATGCCGTCTCCGGGGATCCTGGCTGACTTGTGCGCCTATCCGGTGCGGAGGACCCTGCAGGACAAGAACAAGATCTACTACTACTTGCGCCATGAGGCCCCTCCCTATCAGATCGTCACCTTGATTCCGGTGGTGGTCGATTACAAGGTCTCGAATGCATTCCTGCCGCGCATGATCTTCCTGGGGAGATATACCGGCGATGCCGCCGTGAGGGCTGCAATCGACAAGTTCGGGGTTCATCTCAGGCAGGTCAAGGGCGGAATCCATGTCTTCGATGGTGGGGGCAACTTTGTTTTCGGCTTGACCGTCCCGGAGCTGGGCATTTTCCTGCAAGGCACCAGGCTGCTGGTCTTCGTCCTCTACACGGTCGCTTTCATCTTGACGATGGCAGGCCTCTACCTGGCGACCGGTCGCCGGACGATTTCGCTCTGGGGGTGGAGGTTTTCCGGGGTCTGGCCATTTCTCATCCTCCTGGTGAGCGTCAGGGCGGCCTGCCTCCAACTGGACATTCCGGCCTCCTACCTCAGCACGGAGCTGTTCTCTCCCAGGATTCTGGCGATCGGGAGATATGCCCCGTCCCTGGGGGACCTCCTCTTGAATGTGGCCGTATTGCTGGTGGTGGCCTGGCTGCTGGTGCGGCATCATCGCCGGCAGATTTCGGGCTTCTACCAGAAAGCCCTTCGGCACGTCTCCGCGGCATGGGTGATGCAGGGGGTCATTCTGATGCTTTTTGTCGTAGTGACACAGCTGTTTTTTGCTTTTGTCCAGCGTTTCATCAAGCACTCGGTCATCAGTTTCGACTTCGAGAACGTCTTTCAGATGGGAGCCTACTCCTACCTCGCATTTGCAATGATCGGGGCGGTGCTGGTGGCATGGTGGCTGCTGGTGCTGGAGATGGTGCGGTTCAGTTTCCATTTCTTCTTTCGAGGTGGCGGAAGCATCCTGAAAATCCTGGTCTCCATCTGCCTGATGGGTGCATTCTCCCTCTTCTGGGTCGGGATGGACCTGTCATTTCTGATCTCGGTGCCGCTCGTGGCAGGCATCACCCTCGTGGTCTATGCAAGGACGAGCCGCAGCCTTGTGCTGAAGCTGGATCTTCCCAACTTCCTGCTGGTCATCTTCATGTTCAGCCTGCTGGCGATGGTGGGCATCGCGAAGGGCAACGATAGCCGTGCAAGCGCCCAGATGGAGCTGCTGGCGGATCAGCAAAGCGACGACCATGATTTGATCACCGAGTCTGTCTTCGGCAGGGTGGTAGGGGAGATGAGGGCAGAAGCATCCTCGCTGGACGATGCAGCGGTTCCGGGACTGGCAACAAAACTGAAGGAGGAGTTTTTCGAATCGAGCTTCAAGGGATATGAGGTGAGGATCTTCCTCTATGACAGGGATGCAGTCCTGGTGGACAAGACGGGAGACTACCGCCCTTATCTTTTGCCGAATTCCGACCCTGGCCTGGCGCAGCTGGGAGCGACCACGATGACGGACGGGTTGCACCTCGTGAAATACAACAAGGGACTCTTCGAAAACCTGTACATCGGCGAATTCCAGCTCCTGCTGAGGAGCCTGGGAAACATGGCTGTCTGGGTGGAGCTGCACCCCATGGAGATCTCGCCCAACCGGCTGTATCCCCAGCTGCTGCTGGACGACCAGGTCCGCAGCAGGGCACTGGTTGCCGGGAGATATGACTTCGCAGTGTACAAGGAGGGGAGGCTTTACAGGAAGCAAGCCGAGGATCCATTTCCGATCCTCTATCAGGGGCCACCCGTTTCTGGAACTGGCGACCGCATCTTCAGGCGGGGGGGAGGTTACCTGGAACTCTTCGCACAGGTGGCCGCCGGCAAGGTCGTGAACGTACGTCATCCCGTATCGGGACCCTTCGGTTCGGTCAACATTTTTTCCTACATATTTTACTTTTTCATCCTCGCATCCATCGGGATCGCCCTGCCGTTCTGGATCGTGCGCCTGGCCAGGGGAGGCCTGCGCTGGAAAAATCTCAGCCTGAGAGGCCGGATCCAAGCCTTCTTCTTGATCCTGTCCGTTTTGCCGCTGTTCATCGTGGTGTTTTTCCTCAGTCCTTATGTCAAGGAGCATATCTTCCAGGACATTCGCCGGGAATTGCAAATCCAGACCCAGCAGATCGCCTCCTATCTCCGGCAGGACTATCTGAGGCTCCGGCGCAGAAGCACCTCCTACTCCGCCCTGCACGGGGGCATCCGGCAGAACCTGGGCGGGGCCATGGACGAGCGGCTCTCCATGATCGAGAAAGCATTCGGGAATGACATCAACATCTATTACAGCAACGGAAAGCTGCACCTCACGACGCAGCCTTCGATCTTCGAACTGGGGCTCACCGGCAATTACATGAACCCGCAGGTTTACCGGGCCATCAAGCGTGGCAGTGCCAGTGACATCGTGATCGAGGACCAGATCGGCCGCGTGAGCTACTTCAGCGGGTTTTATCCCATCATGAGCGATGAGCGCACAATCGCCGGGTTCCTGAACATCCCCTACTACAAGAACCAGGAGAAGGCCAATGAGCAGAGCCTTCGCCTCCTGACCCTCCTGGTCAATATCTACGTTTTCATTTTCCTCGCCATCGGCATCGTGGCGGTCATTATTTCCAATTCGATCGTGCGGCCATTGGGATTGCTCAGCAAGAAGCTCCATGATACCACCCTGGGCCGCCAGAACGAGCCGCTCCGATGGGACCGCAGCGATGAAATCGGCGAGATCATCCTGGCTTACAACGAAATGCTGAAGAAGCTGGCAGACTCGGAAGAGAAGCTGGCGCGCAGTCAGCGGGAGATGGCCTGGCAGGAAATGGCGCGTCAAGTCGCCCATGAAATCAAGAATCCCCTCACGCCCATGCGCCTGAGCGTGCAGCACCTCGTCCGCACATGGACGGGCGAGAAGCCGGTGAATGAGAAGCTCAACATGCTGTTTGAAAAGGTGACGCGCACCATCCTGGTGCAAATCGATTCGCTGGTCAACATCGCCAATTCCTTCAGCCAATTTGCAAACATGCCCGCACTGGTCAGGACGAGGTTTGTGCTGCAGGACGTGCTGCAGGAAGCCGTGGATCTCTATGCCCATGAGGGGGATGTGCAATTGGATTTGGACATGCCTTGGGAGGAATTTTACGTAGATTCCGACCGCGACCAGCTGTCGCGCGTGCTGCACAATCTGATCAAGAACGGGAAGCAGGCGATCGAGCATGGCGCGGGCAGGGTGGCTGTCAGCCTGCGCGTCCAGGGAGACCTGGCCACCGTCACCGTGGAGGACAATGGCCGGGGCATCCCGGCTGAGATTGGCAACCGTATCTTTGAACCCAGGTTTTCCACCAAGTCTTCGGGGATGGGGCTGGGACTGGCCATTGTAAAGAAGATCGTGGAAGGAGCAGGAGGCAGGATCTATTTTGAGAGTGAAGTCGGAAAAGGAACACGTTTTTTCGTCGAGCTGCCGAGGGGTTAGCCTCCTCCTCCGGTGGCACGCCCTGGCCGTGGTCTTCCTGATTCCCATGTCCCTCGGCGCGCAAAACTCCAGGTTGTCCCAGCAAACCTTGACATTGAGGGCCGGCGACACCCTGCGGCTGGGTCAGCGCCGTATCGCGCCCTACACCTTTGCGATGATGGTCGAGGGGCGCCCGGTGCCCCCGGCCTCGTACGAGCTGAATGAGGCCGAAGGCTGGATCCTGGTGAAGGAGCAGGAATGGAACGGGAAATCGGCAGCTGTCTCCTTCCGGTATTTCCCGGAATTCCTGGACCAGCGGTTTGCCCTCCGGACGTTGCGGGTCAGGGAGGACAGCACAGGCGGGAGGCGGGAGGTCTTCGTGGAGGAGTACGATGATAGGCGGGACCAGATGGTGATTTTGCCGGGTGCGATACGCCGCAGTGGCAGCATATCCCGCGGCCTGAGCGTCGGCAACAACCAGAACCTGTCCGTCACGAGCGGGCTCCGGCTGCAATTGGAGGGCGACCTGGGCGACGACCTGAAGCTCCAGGCCGCCATCACCGATGAGACCATCCCGATCCAGCCGGACGGTACGACCCAGCAGATCAACGACTTCGACAAGGTGTTCATTCAGCTGGTGCGCAGGGATGACAGGGTCATCCTCGGCGATTTCGAGATCGATCACAAGGGCACGAACTTCGCCAACTTCTACCGCAACCTGCAAGGGATCGCGTTCCAAGTCAAGCAGGGGAAATCCGGATATGCGGGGGTGAACGCCGCAGTGGCCAAGGGCAAGTTCCAAACCAACAGCTTCAACGGCAGGGAGGGTGTGCAAGGGCCCTATCGGCTCACGGGAAAGAACGGTGAGCGGTTCATCATTGTGCTCGCAGGCAGCGAAAAAGTCTACTGCAATGGGCAACTGATGACCCGGGGGGAGGGGAATGATTACGTGATGGATTACAATACCGGGGAATTGACCTTCACGGCGCAGCGTCTCATCTCGAGCGCCACGCGCATCGTGGTCGATTTCGAATACACCGACCGGAACTACAATCGCTCCTTGCTGTTTGCCGATTACGGGGCAGCGATGCTGAAGGGAAGGCTCAGCCTGAAGGGGAGTTACGGCCGTGACGCCGACAATCAGAATGCACCGATCGAGGGCCCATTTTCCACCCTGGAGCTCGACTCGCTCCGTGCTGCGGGAGACGATGGGAGGCTGGCGGTCGTGAGTGGGGTGGACAGCGTGGGGCCGCCTGACAACCCCTCCGCTGTGCGCTACGAACGCGTGGACACCACAATCTTCGGGGGCACCTACCAGGCTTACCTCCCGTCCAATGATTCGGTCCAGGCCGTGTATCACATCACGTTCTCGAATGTAGGCCTCGGAAATGGCATGTACACCCGGGATGCCGGCACCGTGAATGGTACGGTTTTCAGATGGGTTCCACCGGACAGCACCACCGGACGCCCAAGGGGAGACTATGCACCGGTCAGGGTGCTCGTGCCACCCAAGCTCCTCCAGGTCCTGGACATGATCGTGGATTATAGGATCTCGGACAAGATTACAATGTACAGCGAGGGTGCGGTGAGCTCCAATGACCAGAATCGATTCTCCCCGCTGGATGATCGCGACAATGCTGATCTCGCCACGAAGTCCGGCATTCGTGTGGACCGTCTCAAGCTCACGGATTCGCTCCAGCTGCGCCTGGATGCAAGCCATCGATGGGTAGGGAAGAACTATGCCAATCTCGACCGTGTCTACAAGATCGAATATGGGCGGGAATGGAACTTCAACGACCAGGGGGAGCGCCTGGATGAAAGCGTTTCCGAGGGCATCCTGGAGTTGCGCTACGGGAACGGCGTGCGCTTCCTGTCCAATGCCGGGATCAGGGCTTACGGGACGCGGCTGTTTTCCGTGAAGCAACTGTACGAGTTGGAGAGCAGCCACAAGTGGGTGCAGGGCAAGTACACCTTCACTTCCGTATCCACCCAGGACAGGATTGATGCCACCTTTTCCCGCTGGATGCGGCACAATGGAGACCTCCACAAGGACATCTGGAAGCTGCGGCCGGGGGTGGAAATCTGGCTGGAAGACAAGACCCAGACCATTCATGGAATGGGTCAGGACGGTGCATTCCGTTTCACCGATCTGAAGCCCTACCTGCGCACCATCAAGAGCGAAAAGCTGGATCTGAGCCTGATGTACAACTACAGGGGGGAGTGGGAGCAATTGGATGCCGCATTTAGACCCAAGTCCATTGCGCACACGGAAAGCATGAAGTTGATCTGGGCTCCTACCTCCTTGATCAGTCTTCAGAACACGTCATCCCTCCGGAATTTCCAGGTGAGGGACAGCAAGTTCCTGGAAAGGGGACTTCTCAACAGCCAAACCCTGATGAGCAACTTCCAAGGGTCGTGGTACACGAAGAACCGTGTAATGTTCTCGAACCTGCTCTATGAGGTGACCTCGGAACAGGTCGCACGCAGGCAGGTGGCCTATGTGGAGGTCTATCCCGGCCAGGGCGAGTACGAATGGATCGATGCCGACAGCAATGGGGTGCAGTCGCTGGACGAGTTCCAGTACAGTACCAACCCCAATCGCAGCAATTTCTACGTTCGCATCCTGATTCCCTCCACGCAGCTGTTTCCGGTCACTTCCCTGAACTTCATGGGAAATCTTAAGGTCGACCTGAAAAAGGCCTGGAAGCGGACTGAGAATCCGCTTCTGGAAACGATACGGAACATGAGCGCGGCGACGAACTTCCGCGTCGCCCAGAAGAAGGATGCCGCAAACGAACTCCGCATGTACCTGGTGAATGTGCGGAATGTATTTGCCGACACGAGCCTCCTGGACGCGCAGTACACCTTTCGCCAGGATCTATACTTCTTCAGAAACGATCCACTCGGGGACTTGAAATTCTCCTACGCTGACAACAAGAGCAAGCAGTTTCTGGTCAGCGGAGACGAGACCCGCAGCCTTCGGTTCTGGGGCGGTGAGCAGCGGCTGAACTTCGGGAAGAGCAAGAGCCTGGAGAATGAGGTGCAAATGGGAACGAAGCAAAGCAGTGCCGTGAAGTTTGACAGCCGTGCTTTCCGTATCCGATACCTGGAAGTCAAGCCGCACGTGAATCTCCAGCTGAGCCGTAAGCTGAGATTGACCACAGGCTATGAGTTCAAGCGGAAGGTCAACTCCAACGACAGCCTGGTTCAGGACGCCAAGGTCAACCTCCACAAGGTGTCACTGGATGCGAAATGGAATTTGAAGGACCGGAACAACATCTTTGCGAGGCTGGATCTCGTAAAAGTGGGACAGACAGGCAATGCCAGCTTTTCTGCGCTTTACGAGATGCGCGAAAGCCTTCAGCCAGGTTTCAATGCCATTTGGCAGGTGTTTTCCACGATTTACCTGAGCAAGACCTTGGAACTGGGCCTTACCTATGATGGCCGGGCAGCCGAAGGCAATAATATTCTCCATACTGGAAGGATACAGTTGAAGGCATTCTTCTAGGTTGCTTCGGGATGCGCGGGGAGAGGTCCTTCCAACACCGGCGAAATTCCTCCCAATGACTGCAAAACCCGGTTTCGTCCATTGGTCGAATCCGAGGATTTTTCTAAACTTGCGTTGGAGTCTAAACCACCTGTAATTTGTTTCCGCTCATCCTCATCCTGATCGTTGCCTCTGCTGGCTTTTCGCATGCCATCAATCAGTGGATGTACAATTATTCCCGCAAGGCCGGGATCCAATCCAAGGATGAGAACACCCTACGGTGGGAGAGTTCCCCCAAACCCACAGTCGGTGGGATTTCGTTTTATGCCACCTTCTTGCTGGCTGCGATCGTGTATTTCCTTACCCAACCGCATGATTGGGGCCAGGAGCATGAGATGTACATCACCCTGGGGGTGGTGACGCTGGGTTTTCTGGTGGGCCTGCACGACGATGCCTATGAGACCAAGCCCCTGATCAAGTTCCTGGGGCAACTCAGCTGCGGCCTGATCTTGATTGGTTTCGACCTTGGGATCAACCTTTTTGGCGTGTGGCCGGTGGATCACTTCCTCACCCTCTTCTGGGTGGTGGGGATCATGAACAGTATCAATCTGCTGGACAACATGGATGGCGTGACCGGGATGGTGTCCCTGACGATTGTTCTGGCAACGATCCTGCGAATCGTTCTCCTCGATGGGAACGCAGCGATGAACCCCTCCCTGTTTATCCTGATTGCCTCCGTGGGTTCCCATCTTGCATTCTTGAGGATGAACCACAAACCCAGCAAGATTTACATGGGCGACACGGGCAGTCAGTTTCTGGGGGCTTTGCTCGCCGTGGTGGGGATCAAGTTTTTCTGGAATTTCGAGGTCGGAGGCCGTGCACTGGATTGGCATACGCGGGCGATCGTGCCGGTGATGATTTTTCTGGTCCCCATCATGGATACGACCTTCGTTACCATTGCAAGGACCATGCGGGGGCAGTCTCCGTTTGTGGGTGGCAAGGATCACCTGACCCATCACATGACCTACCTCGGCATCTCGGACAGTCTCGTCCCCTATGTATTGAGTTTGGTCTCCATCGCATCAGGCCTGCTGGCAGTCCTCGGGCTCCGGTACCTACCGACCTGGCCGGTGGTGCAAACCTCCATCTTCGTCAGCTACATCATCGTGATTTTCGTGATCTTCTACCTGCTCTACAGGCTCGGGGAGCGAAGCAGTAAGGTCAATCAGCAGTTCGCCCAAAACCTCGAGCCAGGGTTCAAGGAGGAGTGGCAGAGGGCTGAATACGTCGCCGAGGAGGCACAGCGGCATCCCTGAGAATGCATATTCTCTATATTCATCAGTACTTCTGTCCGCCCGGAGGGGCGGGCAATGACCGTTCCCTGGAACTTGCCCGCGCCTGGACCCAGTCCGGCCATCGTGTCACAGTGCTCACGAGCATTGCCTATTTCCCTGGTAGCCTGCGCTTCTCCGGGGTACGAAGATTCTTCGACTTCGATGGGATCTCCGTCCTGGCCTTGAACGTCCCCTACTCCCATACGATGCGCTACCCTGCAAGGGTGGCGGCATTCCTGAAGTTTTATCTCAAGGCTATCAAGGGCGCGGGATCGCTTCCCCGGCCGGACATCATCTATGCCTCCTCGACACCCCCGACGGTGGGGGAGATGGGCAGGCGGCTGGCACGGAGGTGGGATGTCCCCTTCGTCTTCGAGACGGTGGACGTCTGGCCGGACGTCCCGATCGGGATGGGAATCGTTCGCAACCGCATGGTGGGGCGATGGCTGACCCACCGGGTCGACAGGATTTACCAGGACGCCGACCTGGTCGTGGCCTTGTCCGAGGGGATGAAGGCACAGATTGTTCGCCACCACGTTCCCGAGCAGAAGGTTGTCGTGGCCCATAATGGCACCAATCTCCAAGCGTTTCCCTATTCGGTGCGGCCCGGGCGTGCGGAATTGAACGTGATCTATGCCGGCACGGTGGGCATTGCCAATGGCGTTTCCGTCTTGGCGGATCTGAGCCTGCTTCTGGAGAAGCGCGGAGTCTCTGGCATCAGGTTCACGGTCCTGGGCGGCGGAAATGATCTCTCAAGGGTCAAGGGGAGGGTTGCGGCGCTTGGCAGGACCAACATCCATTTTGTGCCGTCCGTTCCGAAGCAGGAAGTGGCAGAACACTTCTCACAGGCCGATGCGGGAGTGGTCACCTTCGCGCCATTCAAGGTTTTGGAGGCCAACAGCGCAAACAAGTTTTTCGACTACCTGGCATCGGGGTTGCCTGTGATCATCAACTATGAGGGCTGGCAGGCGGAATACCTGCGGAGCCATGGGTGTGGGTTGGTGAGCCCGATGGGCGATTTGGAGGCACTGGCGGACAATGTGACCGCCCTTCTGGATCAACCTGGCCGGCGCCTCTCCATGGGGGCAAACGCCAGGAAGCTTGCAGAGGAATGCTTCGATCGCCATCGGATTGCAGCCGACCTGCTGTGGAGGCTGGAAGGATTGGTTCGCGGCTGGAGGCCAGGGTAGCGGTCCCGGGGTGGCCGGGACTACTTCACCTCAAACTTGGACCTGCCGATGTCATAGCCCTCGCAGTACACGACGACCTGGTATCCGCCTTCGCCGTAGGCATAGCTTGCCGGCTTGTCGAAATTCACGCAGACCTTCATGGCTTCGCGGTCGTACTGGATGGTGGTCATGGAGGAGTAGGCGAGATCCTCGCCGTTTGCCTTGAAGAAGCCAGTCCTTGCTTCGTCCCGGATGAGTTTGCCATCGGGGCCGGTCACCCGCACGTAGATGTCCTTGGGGCCACGGTCCGCAGCAAGGTTCTGGTTGATATCGAAGCAGATTTTCATCCCGTCCAGTTGTCCCTTGCGGAAGCTTGTCTCCTGGGATTCCTTCCCGCTGACCTTGGTCCGGTAGAAGTAGAAAGGCCTTGCGTTCAGGATCTTGGCGGTCTCAAGCCGGAAGGAGGTTTCGTCCAGCTTGTTCCTGGTTTCGGAGAGCCTTCCCGTGATCGTGTCGATCTTGCCCCCCATGGTGGCGATCAGCGTATCTTTGGCAGCTAGCTCGGCCTTGAGTCCGTCGATCTCCTTCTGGTATTTCTTGACATAGTACTCCAGCTGCTCCACCTTTCCGCGCAGGCGCTCCGCCTCTTGCTGCGAGATCCTGCCGCTTTTCAGCAGCTGGTCGATTTTCTTCTGTTTGTCCGCGATTTGCTGCTCCTTTTCCACCAGCAGCTGTTCCTTCTGCTCAAGGGCCAGGTCCTTGTTCTCGAGATCGGTCTTGTATTCGTCGAGGTCGCGTTCCAGGTTCTCGATCTCAGCGGTCATTTCGCCCGCTTCGGTTTCCCTTTCCTGCAGCTGGTTGCTCAGGGATCTCTTCTGGAGATAGAAAACGATGACCAATGCGGCGAGTATGGCGATGATGACGAGACTTGCGATGCGTCCCGTGTGAATCCCTGATGGTTTTTCCGAACCCATGCTGGCAGTGCTATATTGAGTGATGAATTGCGTAGAATGCGGATCAAAATTAAGCAATTCTTGAAAAAGCAAGGCCATATCTGCAAACAAGAGGGGCTCCGCAGGTGGCAAAAGACAAAAAGGGCCGGCGCATCGCCGACCCTTTTTGCGGAAACCTGGAAAGGCCAAGCTTACTTGACCACTACCAGCTTCTTGCTTAGCACTTGATCGTCCGTGCGCAGGTTGTAATAGTACACGCCTGCGGCCAGATTGTCCGTGCTCACCTTCACGCTGTGTTTTCCGGCAGCAAACTCGCCGTCGGCGATCAGTGCCACCTGCTGGCCCAGCACATTCACGAGATCCAGGGTGATGGTTTTCACGGCGGATAGCTCGAGAGGGATGATGGCCTCGCCACTGGTCGGATTGGGCCAGGCGTTTCCAAGCACCATGGCGCTCGAAACCGGAGGCTTCACACCGATGATAATGCAAGGTCTTGATTGGAATTCAGTCCAGATGGCAGGCCAGGTCAGCGTCATCTGCGAGGGATCATGCATGCAGCTGTCAGAGATGCGGAGGTCGTTTCCAAAGTAATAGAAATCGACAGGATCAGTGATGGTCGTATCAAGATAAGGCATTACGATTGGGAGCCTCCAGGTGTTGGGGCCATCGGCGATGGCCTCGGGTGCCATGGTGGGCCATAATGCCTTGCCATTCCAAGTGGCGTCAGCATCGGTCACCAGCTGGGGATAGCTTTGAAAACCGGTTGCCACGTCCAGGGCGGCAACGCGAAGATTGGGGGCAGAATTTTCGGAAATTCCGAATCCTACACCGTTTTTTGAAAGCGTAACCTTTGCGGTGTCAGAGTCAACCCAGGCGTAGAAAATCTTGGAGCCATCACGGGAGCGGCAGATCTGGGGTTGATTGTCAAACGTGACGGCGTTTGCACCACTACCGTAGAATGTACGTGTACGGAAGGTCAGTACCGGGGAGATATACCTTACATCCCATGTAGTACCACCATCCGGGCTGTAACAGTCGGCCAGGAACTTGGCGTACTCGTGCCCGAATGCGTACAATGGCCCATCGGAGCGAGTTCCGACGACAACCACAAGATGGGGATTGCCATTCATGTCGACAGTCAGGTCGAAGTCATATCCGCAGGCGGCTATGCCCGAGGAACTAGGATTCCCGCTTGCATTAACCCAAAGTGACTGCAGGGTGTCTGCGACCCATGAAATGGAGTTCAGATTGAAGGCGGTCGGGGTGCCCCAAGTGTTTCCGCCGTCGGTGGTCTTGATGAAGACCGGCATCATCGCGGAGTCAGGAGCGCCCACCAGGTCGCCCAGAAAAGCGACCCATCCAGTGTCGGAGCCACCGATCTCGGGCTTCCATGCCACTTGGGCACCTTGTATCTTCAGCATGTTGTCGACGATCAGGTGGTCGGGGGTGATTGGGGTTTTCTCGGTGAAGGTAATGTCACTGCCTGCAACGATCCCTGTGAAGATGCGGATGTCTCCTAAGGGATTCGTTCCCTCATGGTAAGAAAGATCCAGCACCCAGAACTCACCGGGATGGTTTTCTACCAAACCGGTCGGGAGAAAGGTTCCGGATCCTTGGAAATCATAGTGCTCCGTGGAGGTGGGAGAACCACTGGCGACAGTGCTGGAGAGCCCATAGACATGGCCATCCCATGATGGGACACCTAGTGTAGGGGCATAGTACAGATTCATTGCCTGCAGGGGATCCGTGTTGCCGGGTGGATTATAGATCGCTCCCAAGGGATATCGGGCTGGAAGGTTCCAGGAGGCGCCTGGATTCAATGGCCCAATGTCGGTGTTCCAGGTCACACCACCGTCGGTGGAAAGGTCATAACGCAGTTCGCTGCTGGTGCCACTAAAGACGGAAGCATTGTTTCGGTGCGTGAACGTGACCATGTTCAGGGTGTTGTCGACACTCACTTGGTTGCCATCCCCATTTATAATGGTAAAAACGTTGCTGGCAGAACCCAACATCACGGGATTCACCGAGCTGACTTTTGCGGTTGGGGGAGGGGTATGATGACCTGTCCCGCTTCCACTGGCGGAAACGAGGGAGGGGGGATCGGCCGGATTGAGATGCTGCATGTTTTTGACGTTCAGCATGGGATTCGATTTCTCAGGGCTGGATACGAATTTCTGCTTGTTTGGCCCCTGGGCCCATGCGGAAACCGACACCATTCCTGCTAAGGCGAGTGTAGTAAATTTTCGAGTGTGCATAGATACCATTCCTTAAGGTTCAATAACAAAAGTATACGATCATTATAGACCGTGAATGCAAGTTTACGGAATTGAGTGTGAATGTCGAAACTTTCGTTGAAAAGCTCAGAGTGGGTGCTTGGACAGAGGTCAATGGCTGGTTTCCTGCACTCCCTGATTCGAGACTGCTGCACCGTGTCGGAGAGAGGTCATCATCCGGCATCCGGCTTGGAGAGGAAGCCTCCAATTCTGTGGATAACGGTCTGCGCTTGAGTCCAATTGGACCCAGAAGCGATGATTTTGCATCCCATTGACGTACGGTGCAGCAGTCTCCAATCTGGATGCTTCACGGCGTATTCCGCAGGACCCACAAGCTCCCGCTCAAATCATTCACACCATTCACATCCTGCTTCGGGAAAAATCGGCTACTTGTCGCTGGCGAGCTTAAAGTGGGTATCCTCAAGCGCTATGATGGTGCGTGGGTTGCCACCGAGGATCCTGAGGTCTTGGGCGTCCACCATGATCTGGCTCCTGGAAGCATGCTCAACCTGATGGTTGTGCTGCTCAAGGGTGTGATGCGGGTGGAATATGCCGACCAACCAAGCTAAAACTGTAGACAATGTGTTCATGACGTTAAGTTTTTGAACCTTACCATTTTGAAACTATGCTGAAGTTAGTGAGCTGGATACCCTGTCTGCAAGTTCATTTTATCCACTCGATTACGCACTTGAAGAGGACTCAGGTGGGGTTAAAACAGGCAAAAATGCGAGCTAGATTCTCATATAGCGCATTGCGGATTACATGGAATGAATAAGGCAGAATGGTGGTGTGCGCCTTCCTTCCCTTAGGCTGTGCCCTGCAGCGGTTTTGAATTGCCCATTTCCGGCTCGGGCCACCTATCGGCGGCATTCATGGCAAACTGGAGCGCCCTGGGCTTGATCGTCCAGGTTGGCGGTCATTTGGGTCGCCTCGGCTTCCCTGGCCTCCTGCTGGCTGCCCAGGGCTCTCTTCATGGAGAGGGAAAACGATGGTCAACGCAGCGGGTAGGGGCGAAGACGGCACTAGCGATGCGTCCCGTATGAATCCCTGAAAGTTATTCCGAACCGATGCCAGCAGTTGGATTCCTGTGAATGAAAGGCATGGATTCGGTTCAAAGCCACCAGGCAATCCTTGAAATATGCAAGGCCAAATCAGTACGGAAGGAGAGCTCACGGAAGCCCAAAAGCCAGAAAGGGCCGGCGCATCGCCGACCCTTTCTGTAGGAATCGAAAAGGGCTCAAGTTATTTGACCACCACCAGCTTCTTGCTCAGCACTTGGTCGTCCGTGCGCAGGTTGTAATAATACACGCCGGGGGCCAGCTTGTCC
>JBJOPY010000078.1:0-7385 GCA_046050405.1 Bacteroidota bacterium
AGGACGAGCGCGCAGTTCATCAGGAAGAAGTTCCCCTTGTCCTCGAAGCCTTCCCACAGGCTGGAGAGGGTGCCCGCAAGCTTGTTCCCGACAGCGGTGCTGAGGAAGAATCCACCCATCATCAGTGCGGTGATGCGCGGCGGGCTGAGCTTGCTCACCAGCGACAGGCCCATCGGCGAGAGGCATAGTTCTCCCACGGTGATGACGGCATAGGCCGCGACCAGCCACATGGCTCCTGCCTTGTCCGTGTGGATGTCCGTGGCCTTGACAGCGGCATACATCACCAGCGTGCTCAGCGCGGTGATCACCAGGCCGAGGAAGATCTTCGTCGGTGTACTCGGCTCCTTGCCTCGGCGGCGCAAGAAGCCGAAGAATCCGACGACGACGGGAGTCAGCAACACGACCCAGAAAGGATTGATCGATTGGAAGAGCTCTGTACTGATCAGGAGGAGATCCTGGCCCTTTCCGGGACGCTCGGCCTTCGGGAGATTTGAGAAATATTTGCGGGAGTCCTCTGTGATCTTGAGGTTCTCCCGAATCTCTTGGGCGGCCTTTTTGTCTCCTGCCTTTTGGAGTGCCTCGTGCGTGGCGGTGAGGCTGTCGATCAATCCCTTGAACCGGGCATCGTCCCATTTCTCGTAAATGGAGGCATCGTAGCGTGTGGTTTGGGCCATGCCTGCCGTCTTGGCAGGGCCGGAAAGCCAGGCAGGCATGGAGCGATCCGTGTGGTCTTCCGCCCAGACGGTCAGCGCATCCCCGTTCTGGTGGAACACAGCCCAGAACACGATGATGCAGGCATATACTGCCAGCAAGGCTCCGATGGGGCGCTTGTCCTCAGGGCTTGCTTTCACCAGCATATAGACAAAGAATGCGATCACGGGAATGCATCCGAAGAGGAAGGCATCGGTCGTGTCAGAGCCGATGAGGTATCCATCAGGATTGGCGGGACCTGTTACCCCTCCGAGGAAGTAGCCGATCACCCCGAAGGCGAACATTGGCAGGAGGACCAGGGTGAAAATCTTCCAGAGGGCCATGTCACCGGGCTTCAAGGGCTTGATGACATCCGCCGCTTTCACATGCCTGGTTCCGAGGATGAAGATGATCAACCCGATCAGCATTCCCACGCCTGCCGCCGCAAAGGCGTGGCCCCAACCATAATTGATCCGCATGAACGCCGCCACGAAGTTGCAGACGAAGGCACCCACATTGATGCCCATGTAAAAGATGTTGAAGCCGGCGTCCTTGTTCGCTTTGTATTGATCATTGTTGTACAGGTTGCCGACGAGGGTGGAAATGTTGGGTTTGAAGAAGCCGTTGCCCACGATGATCAGCAGCAGGGAGATGTAAAAGGTGGTCGTCCCGTGCATTGACAGCCCGAAGTAGCCCGCCGACATGAGCAATCCCCCGATGATGATGGAGAGGCGATAGCCCAGGATCCGGTCTGCAAGCAGTCCCCCGATGAAGGGCGTCAGATAGACCAGTCCGATGTAGGTGCCATAGACATCCGATTTTTGCTTGGCATCGAATCCCATGCCACCGTTTTCCCAGCTGTCCAGCATGAACAACGCAAAGATTCCAAGCATCAGATAGTATCCGAATCGCTCCCACATTTCAGTGAGGAAGAGGATCCACAAGCCTTTGGGGTGCTTCCTTCCCATGCTGCTGCTTGCGAGGGATCCTTTGCTTACGTCATTCGCCATGTGATATTCTTCTTGTGATGTTGAACCTTGTGTTGAAAACGTCCGAAAAATAAGCAACTCATCCACCATTCCAAAATCATCTGAGAAACCCTGCTGTTTATTGCGACGCGTGTCACCCGTCAGGACATCCTGGAGGGAACATGGAGGGGGTTTCCCCCGCCCTAGGGCGCTGCGGTTGGCCTGTCATCATGTTCCATGAATGATTCCGGGATGAAGGAGCATGATGCCAGCCTTGTCAATTCTATCTAACTTGGCTGCAAGATTCGACAAAGCGAACTGCAAAGCATAACCATGAATTTCCTGGCCCACTTTTTTCTCGACATCGACCAACCGAATGGATACTTCGCCGCCGGGGCGGCGACCCCTGACCTGCTCTCCATCTACAACCCGGGCCTTCGCATCAAGGCAGGCCAGCTTGGCCATCTCCCCCCGTCGATCCGTGCGCAAGCAGACCCGCATTTCGTCGCTGGACTGGAGCGGCACTTCCATGCGGATCGCGTATTTCATTCTTCGGGGCTTTTCAGGACGGAGATGCATGAACTTTCCGTCTTGCTGAAGCGGCAGTTTCACGAGCAGGACATCCCCCGGAAGTTCTTCGTCGCACACATACTCATAGAGTTGCTGCTGGACAAGGTCTTGATCCAGCAGCATCCAGGGTTGCTGGACGATTACTACCGGCAATTTGAATCGCTCAGTCCTTTCCGGAGACTGCGGCAATCCACCGAGCTCGTGTCCGGGCATTCCCTGCCCAATTATGAATCCTTCCTGGCGAAGTTTGTCGAAAACAAGTATCTCTACCACTATACCGAGAATGACCATTTGGTTTACATCCTTCGCCGCCTGCTGCGCAGGGTCGGCATCTGGAACCATGGGTTTCTGGACGATGCACGGTTCCCGGTGCTGATGGAAGAATTCGAGGCTCGCATCGGGACTTATTTCGGAAGGTTTTTCGAGGAGATACGCGCCAATGAATAAATGTACTGGAGGGAGGTCGCGGGAGGTCACCTCCGCAGCCGATCCTCCACCTCCCGGAATTCAAGATCCAAATCCACCACTCCCCGAAGCTGGCCGATGCGGCCCAGCAGCTTCCCCAGAAAGGCGAGGTGCGCCTCGCTGCCGGCATCGAAGGGCCGGTGCGCGAGATCCCGGAAGATTCCGTCCAGGGCGGAATTGGTCTGCCGGGCCGTGTCGCTGAGCCATGCCGTGGAAAATTTCTCCCAGACATAGTCCTCCGCCATCTCGCTCGGATGCGTGAGATCCCGGCCATAGAAGCGGTAGTCGCGCAGGTCGTCCATCAGCAATTCATAGGCGGGGAAGTAGGAAACCCGTTCGAAATCAGCGCAAAGCTCCTCGCAAAGGCAGCGCAAGACGGCCTTGCTGCCGCCGTTTTCCACCATTCCCGCCCGCAGGTGCCGAACAGGGCTCACTGACAGCAGTACCTGCACTGCCGGGTTTTCCGCGAAGAGGTGCGCGAAAAACTGCGCCATGCCATCCCGCAATTCATGGACGCGGCTCATATTGGATGCAAACCGCTGCTGCGGAAGCTTGTGGCAATTGGCGACGATCGTGCCGGTCTCGCGGTCTTGAAATCCAATGGCCGATCCCAGTGTCAGGATCAGCACATCTGCCTTCCGCAGTGCCGTTCCGGTCGCTTGCAAGGCTGCCTGGATCTTGTCCTGGAGGATGTGCTTGTCAGGATGGCTGAGCTGGGAATGAAACGCCAGGCTCCGCCAGCGGCCATCGTGCAGGAAAAGTGGACCGCCAGGGAGGTTCTCGCCGGAGAGTGCCGCCGCCAATGGGGCGATCAGCGGCAGCGGATGGAAGATGATGCCGAATGGATTCTGCAGCAGCCTGAACTTGTAGTGGCGCAGGCGGTCGCCCATGCGCTCGGCAAAGCAGGACCCGACGGAAACAATGCGGGAGGAGTGCCCGATGGGTCGCAGGGGCGGAGCCGGGAAAATCTCCGTTCGGAAATCCATCGCCGGCCTACTTCGCTGCGTCTTTCTTGCGTCTGCTGACAAGGTAGCCGATGACCATCGGCGTCACGGAGATCAGGATGATCGCGATCACGACCCCTTCGAAGTGGCTTTTCACCCAGGCGTTGGTGCCGAGGGCATAGCCTGCGAGGGTCATCGAGCCGATCCACAGAATCCCCCCCAGGACATCGTAGGGCAGGAACTTGCGCTTGTAGTCCATCTTTCCCACCCCTGCCACGAAGGGCGTAAAGGTTCTCACGATGGGCACGAACCGGGCCATGATGATGGCCTTGGTGCCGTATTTGTCAAAGAAGGCCTGTGTCTTGTCGATGTGGGTTTGTCGGATCAATGTCCGCTTTCCAAGCTTCAGCTTCACCGCCCGGGCCCCGAGGAAACGGCCGATCGCATAGTTGGAATTGTCCCCCAGCACAGCCGCCGCAAACAGCAGCAGGATTAAAACCCAGATGTTCATGGTGGCGTCCGGCTGCCCGGCGGTTCGGGCGCAGATCGCCCCCGCTGCGAACAGCAGGCTGTCCCCGGGAAGGAAGGGCATGACCACGAGCCCTGTCTCCACGAAGATGATGAGGAAGAGGATGGCATAGATGGCGATCCCATAGTCGAGCACCATCTTGTCGAGGTGGTCGTTGATGTGCAGGACGAAGTCCAAAAGACTTTTGATGGATTCCATGTCGATTGCCCCATTTTTTTGGAAGCGGGGACAAAGATAGGAATTGCAAGGCGCGGCGGCACCTCCCCATGATGGAATCTTGTCGGCGGCGCAGGCCCGATCCCGTTTACAGAAGCAGGCGCCCCGCAGTCATGCGAAATGGTTTTTTCAAATTGCCAACCCATCCATCCCAGACAATTTTCACAAGTTGCATCCATGGGGGATGCAAGTGTGGACTAGTTCATTGAGTTTTGCAGTCAGCTAATGGAGTATCATACGGGGGTGTACGCCCTGCAAGAAACATACCGCATCGAGCTGCCCGTTTTTGAGGGGCCGTTTGACTTGTTGCTCTTTTTCATCGAGCGCGACGAATTGGATATCCATGACATTCCGATCAGCCGCATCACCCGCGATTTCCTGGATTACATGCACCAGATGGATGCCTTGAACATGGAGGTCGCCTCTGAGTTCATCCTGGTTGCCGGCACCTTGATGCGGATCAAGTCCCGGATGCTTCTCCCCCGCCCCGTCCTCAATGCGGAAGGGACAGTGGAAGACCCACGCCGGGAGCTGGTGGATCGCCTGCTGGAATACAAGCGGTTCAAGAGTGTGCAAGAGGCGCTGATGAACATGGAGGAGGAGGGAAGCCAGATCTTCAAACGCGGCTTCGCCAAGCAAGAGGAGAAGGAGATCCTGGATTCGGACGTGACCGGGGAGGAACTTCACAGCATCGACCTCTATACGATCATGCGCACCTTCAAGCGCATCATGCAGCGCCACGAAGAGCGCATGGCACGCCCCAAGCATGTCATCCGCGCCTATCCGTATTCGGTCGAAGAAATCAAGGAGCGCGTCCTCTCAAAATTGCAGGCCAAGGAGAAGTTTGATTTTGTGAGCTTCATCCTGGATCATCCCGACAAGATCTATTGCGTCTTCACCTTCCTCAGCGTGCTGGAAATGGCACAGGTCGGCCAGCTGTCCCTCGAGGTCGGTCATGGTTACAACAATTTCTGGATCTGCCCGGCGGAGATGAAGCCTGCAAGCTGAGCCAACCCGAGGGTTTGCAGGACATCAAAAAAATCGCCGAAAGGCTGGGGGCAAAGGGATACTTCGCCAACCCTTACAGTGCTTGGGAAAGGGGCTGCAACGAGAACGCAAACGGGCTCATAAGGCAATATCTGCCCAAGTTCAACACCCCTGGAACCAGACCTCCTGCGACCAGGCCAAGGACATCCAGAACAAGCTCAACAACAGGCCCAGAAAAAACTGAAATTCAAAACCACCAATGAAGTGTTTTTTACAACAGTGTTGCACTTCATGGTTGAATTCGGCTGATCCACTTCATCGCAGGCGACCCCATCTTCCATCACCTACTAATGGCGACATAGAACCTGTTTGGAAGGAGGCTGGCCTCTGGACGATGGAGTGAGAGCACACGGGCACGCCACCCCTGCCCCATGTCAGGTGCTAGAATGCTGCTGACAGCTCCAGGTCGAACTGGGTCAATCGACGGAAGGCCTTGATACGATCAGCCACTTCGTCCCGCTTCAAGTCAATCAGGCGTTCCGGGCCGAATCTCTCCACGGTGAAGGATGCCAGTGCGCTCCCGACGATGACACCATTGCGGAGATTGGCGATGCCGATGTCCTTCGTACTGGCCACGAAGCCGATCAGGCCGCCTGCAAATGAATCGCCCGCACCCGTAGGGTCAAACACCTCCTCCAATGGCAATGCCGGGGCATAGAATATCTGTCCATCCTGCCCATTGAACAGCAGGGCGCCATGCTCCCCCTTTTTGATCACCAGGTATCTGGGGCCCATCTTCAGGATGGCACGGGCTGCCTTGACCAGGGAATATTCGCCAGTCAGTTGACGGGCTTCTTCTTCATTGATGGCCAGGACATCGACCATTCGGATCGTCTTGCGCAGGCTGTCCATGGCGATCGTCATCCAGAAGTTCATGGTGTCCATCATGACGAGCTTCGGGCGGCGGCGCAGGCGCTCCAGTACCATGCGCTGGATGTCAGGCGCGAGATTGCCGAGCATCAGGTATTCGCAGTCCTGATAGGCCTCGGGCACCACGGGATCGAAGTCCGCGAGGACGTTCAGCTGAGTGTCCAGAGTGTCGCGGCTGTTCATGTCGTTGTGATAGCGTCCGGCCCAGAAGAAGGACTTTTCGCTTTGCTTGATTTGCAGACCCTTGGTGTCGATCCCGTGGCGCTGGAGCATGGAGATGTCGGCGTCCCCGAAGTCGCCGCCGACGACCGAGATCAGGTTGATGGGCTTCGTGAAGTAGCTGCCTGCCAGTGCGATGTAAGTGGCGGCACCGCCGATGATTCTTTCCGTTTTGCCAAACGGGGTTTCGATTGCATCAAAGGCGACGGATCCGACGACGAGGAGACTCATGTAGTTTCGTGTTTTAGGCGTTCAAATTCAGGTTGCAAATATTGGGATATATTTTCTGGAGACTTGTTCCAATGTAAGGATTGATTTCTGGAAATACCGGAGGCAATTCCAAGGCAAGTCGAAACTGAATCGTGAGGCACACGCTTGGCACGAGGCGGGCGTCAAATGGGAGTCGTTGGATTCGCGGGGGCCAAAGGGTTCTGGGCGGGTCCTTACCATCCTTCGGCATCGCAGAGGGTGATGGACACCGCTGTACTACTGGTCAAGTCCAAGACGGCAATGCAGGGTTGCAGCCGAATCGTAGTGGAATGCTAAGCAGCGGGAACATGCCTCCCAGCCGGAAGACGAATGCCAGCCATGCAATGATAGGAAGCCATGGTGCAATCCTTGGCCTCAGGAGGAGGCATCGCTGGTGAAATGTGCGAATTCGAGGAGGAAGGGGACGCACGATCTAGTCTCCAGGACTTGCCCTGGGATCCATATGGAGATGGCCTAGAATCCCACCCTAATATTGCACCACAGCCCGGACGATTTTGCCTCATCAAAAAAATTCTAATTTTTTTTTGGAAAACATAAAAATTATTCCTAACTAGCACCAGTTATGTTGAAGTTGGTACTAGATACATTGAAAGACGG
>JBJOPY010000079.1:0-6081 GCA_046050405.1 Bacteroidota bacterium
GATCAAGAAGCATCGCCCGGGCCTCATGGTCGGCGTCATGGGTTGCATGGCCGAGCGGCTGAAGAAGTCCCTCCTGGAGCGCGAGCAGCTCGTGGACATCGTCGTGGGGCCGGACGCCTACCGTGACCTGCCGCACCTGATCGAGGAGGTAGAGACGGGTCAGAAAGCCGTCAACGTCCTCCTGAGCCGTGAGGAAACCTATGCGGACATCGCCCCCGTCCGCCTGAACAGCAACGGGGTCACCGCATTCATCAGCATCATGCGCGGCTGCGACAACATGTGCAGCTTCTGCGTGGTGCCGTTCACCCGGGGTCGCGAGCGCAGCCGCGACCCTGAGAGCATCCTCGACGAGGCCCGCCTCCTGGTCGCACGTGGATACAAGGAGGTGACTCTCCTGGGTCAAAACGTGGATTCCTACCGATACGAAGGGATGAACTTCGCACAGCTCCTGGAGAAGGCCGCCCTCCTGAGTCCCGAACTTCGCATTCGCTTTAGCACGAGCCACCCGAAGGACATCACCGATGACGTCCTGTACACGATGGCCCGGCATGAAAACATCTGCAACTACATCCATCTCCCCGTGCAGAGCGGAAATACGGAGGTACTGGAGCGGATGAAACGCGGCTACAGCCGAGAGTGGTACATGGACAAGGTGAACCGCATCCGCGAAATCATCCCCGGCTGTGCCATCAGCACGGACATCATCACGGGCTTCTGCGGGGAGACCGAGCAGCAGCATGCGGAAACCCTGAGCCTGATGGAATGGGCAAGGTTCAACTTCGCATTCATGTTCTTCTACAGTGAGCGCCCGGGCACCCTTGCCGAGCGGAAATACCTGGACGACATTCCCGTGGAAACCAAGAAGCGCCGCTTGAACGAGGTGATCGACCTCCAAAACCTAATCCAAAGGGAATGGAGCCAATCAAGGATCGGAAACACCTTCCAGGTGCTCATCGAGGGCGATAGCAAGCGCAGCGCGGACGACTTCTGCGGCAGAAACGATCCCAACAACATGGTCGTTTTCCCCAAGAAGGAAGGCCTGAAGCCGGGCGACTATGTGAATGTGCGCATCCATGAAGCGACATCTGCAACTTTACTGGGAACGATCGTGCATTAGCGGACAGCAGGCCTCGACTGCTAACCTTTGACGAATACACAGGGAAATGGCTACAAATATCGATACCGTCAAGACGCGCTTTGGGATTGTGGGGTTCAACCCCAAGCTCAAGACTGCCATCGAAATCGCGATCCAAGTCGCACCGACGGATGTCTCCGTATTGATCGTGGGGGAAAACGGCACAGGGAAGGACGTATTCAGCCGGATCATCCATCAGTTCAGCAAGCGGAAGCACCAGAACTTCATCGCCATCAACACGGGAGCCATCCCTGAGGGAACGATGGATTCCGAACTGTTCGGGCACGAACGGGGTTCCTTCACGGGCGCGGTGGACACACGAAAGGGCTATTTCGAAGAGGTGGATGCAGGAACGATCTTCCTGGACGAAATCGGTGAGATGCCGCTCGCAACGCAGGCCAGGCTGCTGCGACTGCTCGAAAACCAGGAATATCTCCGGGTCGGCAGTTCCAAGGTGAAGAAGGCCGATGTCCGGGTCATCACCGCCACCAACAAGAACCTGATCGAGCAAATCCGCAAAGGCAAGTTCAGGGAAGACCTCTACTTCCGGCTGAACACCATCACGATCAACGTACCCGCCCTGCGTGACCGGGGGAGTGACATCGAGCTGCTGTTCAGGTACTTCGCGGATGAGTTTGCAAATGAATACAAACGCATGCCCCTCGAGCTGTCCCCCGATGCCATCGACCTGCTGTACCAGTACCGATGGCCTGGAAACGTACGGGAATTGAGGAACTTCGTGCATCGCCTCACCGTGCTGGTGAGCGAGGACGAGGTCACCGCCGACATCATCCGGCAGCACCTGAACATTCGGGACAGTTACCTCCCCGTCTTCCTGGGCAACGAGTCGGCAGCCGCCGAGGATGCCTCCGCAGGCCAGAGACGGGAGATCGAGATGCTGTACAAGATCATCATGGATGTGCGGGAGGAGGTCAGCAGTATCAAGCGTGTGCTCTCGATGGGCATGGCAGGCGTGAATGAATACGCCGAGAACCAGGAGCCGATCATCGAAAACGCAGGCGAATCCTATATCATCGAACCCAGTGGAAGAGGACATCTGGAGGGCTTCCGTCCTCATCGTGAGCAACCTATCACCATCGACGGCGGCCCCGCCTCCCAAGGATCCATGGCCAGGATGCTCGACCAGCCGCTCAACCTGGAGCACAATGAAAAGGACCTGATCGCCCGGTCACTGAACAAGCACCTCGACAACCGGAAAAAGGCGGCACAGGA
This sequence comes from Bacteroidota bacterium, assembly GCA_046050405.1. Lineage (GTDB taxonomy): Bacteria > Bacteroidota > Bacteroidia > J057 > JADKCL01 > JADKCL01. The sequence continues at coordinate 2,369 of JBJOPY010000079.1, forward strand.
GTTGGGGATCTCGGAACGCACCCTGTACCGCAAAATCAAGCAGTACGGGCTGGGTTAGCACATAAAAGCGATTGGAAAGATGAACCCCTGGATCCCAGCATTCTCTCTCATGCTCCTCTCGCTGCTGATGTTTCCGCTGGGCTGCGGGATTTATTCATTTACCGGAGGGAAGCCGAAGGCAGGGCTGAAGACGGTCTCGGTAGCGACCTTCGAGAATCAGGCAAAACTCATCCACCCAACCCTCGCAGTGGACATTACGGAGCGAATCAAGGATAAATTCATCTCGCAAAGCAATCTTGTGATCACTGGATTCGACGGAGACATGGACTTCGAGGGGCAGATCATCCAGTACGACATCCGCCCCGTGGCCATCCAAGGAAATGAGACCGCAGCAAGCAATCGCCTGACGATCGGCTTGAAAGTGAAATACACGTGTGAAAAATACCCCGAAGACAGCTGGGACAAGAATTTCTCACAGTTCAGCGACTTCAGCAGCAGCCTGAGCCTGGCGAGCGTGGAGGCCGACCTGGTAAAGGACCTCGTGGACAGGCTCGCGCAGGATATCTTCAACAAGGCACTTTCGAACTGGTAAGGACAGTTGTCACAGTTGCTCGCGGGCAGTGAAGTCGGCTGACTGCCATCTGGATACTTTCCCGATGGGGAAATGTGGAATAATATCCCGGGAAGTGTCCACTTTTTCAGATTCTGGCTGAAAATTCTTAGTTTTGCCATGTGACGCAAGATATTTTAGCGCTATACCATAAAGCGCAATGCGATGGTTTGAATGCCCAGGAGGTTTTTTGGCTGGAAGGCCAGATTGCGTCGCATCCTTGCTTCTCTATGGCCTACATGATTCTGGCGCGTCACCACTTCAGAAACCAGAGCACGGTCAAGAACAAGGCTCTCCTCAAGGCGGCTGCGTTTTCGAACAACCGGACGCTGCTGCGCCATTACCTCGAGGACACGCTCTCTGCTCCCAGGTCCGGGGCTGTCCCTGTCCCGGGGATAAAGCCCGTCCTGGCGCGGAAAGATGCAGCATCGGTCTCCGAATCGCTGGACAATGGCGCCCAGAGGGAACCTGAAACGGTCTTTGGGGAACGTTCGCAGCCTTCTTTCGAGGCTCCTGCCGGGAAAGAATTGGAGGCTTCGTACCTTGAAAAGACCCCGGTCGTGGAGTCGGTGGCTGCTGTCGTGCCACCGCTTCCGGAGGCGACTGCCTCGGAGTCCGTCCGGCCCAACGATGCGGTGGCAGAATCTGTAGCCTCGCGCCATCCCGTTGATTCTCGGGGAAGGGAACTTCCTTCCTCCCCTGCATCCCTGGATACAGGGGCTGTCGTTTCCATTTCGGAACCGAAGGCAGGGCAGATCAATTGGTTCCTGAACATGCGGATCACCTTGCGCACGGGCAAGTACAGGAGCTTGGGCGGGCGCATCCGGGCATCGATGGCTCAGCATGCGCCCCAGCTGGACATGCAGGCTGCCGAAGCTGCCAGCCGCGCAATCTCTCTTCAAGGGGCAACCCCGCCTGCCCAAGAGGTCAATGTACCCGGTGACCTGGAAAAGCAGTCTGTCCGTGAAGCGGCTCCCTCCAGTATCCATCCCACAGGGTCAGCCCAGCCGGTCTCTACGGATGCGCCTGCACCCGGGTCAGTGGATCTGACGGCGACTCCTCCCAACGAAGCGACCAGGGAAGACCCTGGGCGATCCGTGCCGGTGGAGATTCGGCCCGCATCCTCTGACTCTGTGATGACCGATGCCCTGAACATGGAGGCTGTGTCCCCTGACGTCGCCGATGAAAGACCTGCTGCAGAGCCTGTTGTCTATCAGAAACCACATTCTCCGGCCCCTGTCGAGACGGAGCCATCCCTGGACAGGAATTTTCCGCCTCGTCCACAGTCATCGAAGTCGAAAACCGAAAGACCTGCCGAAGCTGAAAAGGAATATGAAATCGGGGCATTTTCCAGCTTCACATTCCTTTCCGGTGACTCCAAGGAGGAGGCGGAGGAAGTCATGGACTCTGGAATCGGGATCATGGAGGCGGTGGCGTTCCAGGCCTCGGCGCTGAATGACGGCAGCGGTGAGATCATCTTTGAGGAAAATGATCGCCTGATCCAGATCAGCGTCTCCCGGGAAGCCCTCGCCAAGTATTTCAAGGGACGCCTGCCTTCGGAGCAGCCAGTGGCTTTCGGTGAATTCAAGATCGAACTCGATCAATTGGAATACAGGCTCTCTGACCAGATCTACGACAAGGGCGATTCCAGCGCCAAGCCGAGGGAGGATGCGAGGACAGCTTCCCACCAGCCGCCCGTCCTACAGGAGCGGAGGCCCCGGGTCATGGAACTCATTGACAATTTCATCGAGAATGAACCCGGCATTTCACGCGGGATGGCGACGGAAAGCACCTCCGGCGACTTGGCCAAGGAAAGTTCCCACCTCGACGATCATTGGGTTACGGAGACGCTGGCGAGGATTTATGAAAAGCAAGGCAACAAAACGAAAGCCATCAAAATTTATGAGAGGCTTCGCTTGCGGTTTCCCGAGAAAAGCCAGTATTTTGTACACTTGATTGAAAAATTGAAGCAATAACTGAGTCCATGAGTACTTTTTTCGGCATTCTTGCCATCCTCGCTGCGATTCTTCTGACTTTGATCGTGGTGGTTCAAAACAGCAAAGGTGGAGGGCTTTCCGGTGCCTTGGGCGCGAGCAACATCACCAACATGATCGGGACACGGCGTGCGACGCAAGACATCGAGAAGTACACCTGGTACCTCGTTGGAAGCATGATGTTACTGGCCTTCCTGGCGAACGTCACGACGGTCGGCAAAAGGGAATCTGCCTCCACGAGCTTTGAATCCCTTCTGGATGCGCCCAATATTCCACAGCAAGCCGCCCCTGCCGAGCCAGCGACAGAGACCCCCGCAGAAGAGTAGATTTTGGAATTACGATATCGCAAAGCCCTCCTCCGAGGGCTTTTTGTTTTCCCCTCTTGGGGGGGATTGTGAGGGGCTAGGCTTTGGGCTTGAAAGGAGCCATTTTCAGCGTGCAACCCCTAGTTGAGTGGAGCCACAGGGTACATTCCTTGCCCCTTCTTGAAGTTCATGCTGCACTTGAAATTCTTCATTGAATCCGATGGATCAATGCTGTCGAAATTAATCTTTGCCATCGTCTGGCGTACTAGCAGCACGGAAAGAATTGTTTGGGATTCAATCCTCCCCGTAGCACTGTTCAGCAGATCGCTGTTCGCATTCACAATCACCTGCTCGATTGGGAGTAGGGCAAAAAGTTCACGACCAACCCTTAGAACTGCGCTGCAAACGTAGTCTTGATAGATTTCATTTCTTCGCCCCGTTGGTAGTTCCTTGATGGACAATTTGCCAGACGCCAATAGGCTCTTCTGTTTCTTGGGAATCACTTTATCGTCGTGTACGGCCATGTTTACTGTGATCTCTGAAGGCGAATCGCACTTGATGGAAAGGCCAGACCCGAGGGATTTGATCTCCTCGAAGGGGTTCATTTCTTCGATACAGGCCTGGTAGCTTTCAGTTTTCCCGGCAAGTACTCCGTTCGCAATCGCGACTAATTCTTCCCAACTCTGCACCTCGGTCTTCCACTCCATCCATCTGGTTGCATGGTTGTGCTGCTCCTTTCTTTGTGTTTCGATAAGTTTCGCTTCTAGTTTATTCCTCATCGCCTTCTCTCGACCAAGTGCCTTT
>JBJOPY010000080.1:0-10348 GCA_046050405.1 Bacteroidota bacterium
CTCCAGAGGCGGTAGCAGATGCCCGGCCCGAGTCGTCCTGCCCGCCCTGCCCGTTGGTCGGCGGCATCACGGGTCACTTGCACGGTCTCCAGTCGGGTCAGGCCAGAGCGTGGGTCGAATCGAGGCACGCGGGCCAGGCCAGCGTCGATGACGACGCGTATTCCTTCTATGGTCAGACTGGTCTCGGCGATGGTGGTCGCCAAGACGACCTTTCGGCGTCCTGCAGCATCAGGTACGATGGCGGCCTGCTGCTGCGGCAGTGGCAGGTCGCCGTAGAGCGGATGCGCCGCGACCGCTGTGGGAAGGCTCTCGGAGAGGGCCGCTGCGACATGGGTGATCTCCGCGGCACCCGGCAGGAAGGCAAGCACATCGCCGGTCTCCTCGCGCAGGGCCTTGCGAATAGTCGCTGCCACATGTGCTTCCAGGCGTTGATGGGGTTCCAGGGGAAGGTAGCGGATACTGATCGGGTACTGTCTGCCTTGGCTGGTGATGACGGGCGCGTTTCCGAGCAGCTGTGAGAGGGAGGCAGTGTCCAGGGTGGCTGACATGATGAGGATGCGCAGGTCGTCGCGGAGCACCTCCTGCACTTGGCGTGCAAGGACGAGGGCGAGGTCGGCATGGAGGCTGCGCTCATGGAATTCGTCGAAGATCACGAGCCCGATGCCTTCGAGTGCGTTGTCTTGCTGGATGAGGCGCGTGAGCAGGCCTTCGGTCACGACCTCAATGCGTGTCCTGGAACTGACCTTGCTTTCAAACCGGACACGGTAGCCTACTATTCCCCCGACTGGTTCGTTCATTTGTTGGGAGAGGCGGGATGCCACGGCACGCGCTGCGAGGCGACGGGGTTGCAGCATGACCACCTTCTGGCCATTCAGCCAGGCCTCATTCAGCAGGTGCAAGGGAAGGACGGTCGATTTTCCAGCACCCGGGGGTGCTTCCAAGATCACAATGGGGTGATTTGCCAGTGCTGTTTTCACTGCGGGGATCACTTCATGGATGGGGAGACCGGAGGACATCATTCGGGGGTGGAAGTTCGAGAAAAATGCGGGAATGAAGGAGGGTTGATTGGCCCTCCGGAGGTGTTCAGCCCCGTATCCATTCAAATTTCTATTCGGGTTTTGCAGGCCACTAAGAACTGCCCTACTTTTTTCGCCTGGCTTCCTGCATTCCGAATCTCATTCTGGCGAAGGGAAGGAATGGGGCTGATCGCCCACTGTCGGAGGAAATCCAGTGCCGAATTTCCCGGTGGCCAGGCGGCCCTCGGGTTTCCGGGCGATCGTTGTGGAGCCTCCATTGCCAATTGTCGATTAACTTCGTGACATGGATTTCCTCAACCACCCCGAGACTGACCGCATCATTGCGGAAGGGCTCCATGAAGACGTTCACGACGGCGACTACACGACACTGGCTTGCATTCCTGCGGAGGCTGTGCAGCGGGCCCGCTGTCTGGTGAAGGACGAAGGCATCATCGCCGGCATCGCGCTGGCAGAGCGAATCTTCAAGCGGATCGATCCCGACATGGAATTTGAATTGCGGATTCCAGACGGCAGCCCGGTGAGCCATGGGGACGAACCCTTCCACATCCATGGCCGCACGCAAGCGATCCTGACAGGCGAGCGACTCGTCCTCAACTGCATCCAGCACATGAGCGGGATCGCGACCATCACCCACCGGATGAACGCACAGCTCCAGGGGCTGCATACCCGGCTGCTCGACACACGCAAGACCACGCCGCTCATCCGACACCTGGAAAAATGGGCGGTGAAGATCGGCGGCGGAGAAAATCATCGATTCGGACTGTACGACATGATCATGATCAAGGACAATCACCATGACTATGCCGGGGGCATCGAGGCGGCCATCCGGCGGACGCATGCGTACTTGAAGGCGAAGGGACTCAACCTCAGGATCGAAGTCGAGACCCGCAATCTGGAGGAAGTGAGGGAGGTCCTGCGGGTGGGAGGTATTCACCGAATCATGCTGGACAATATGAGTGCCGAGCACATGAAAGAGGCCGTCGCCCTCATCGACGGGAAATACGAGACGGAGGCCTCGGGAAATATCGTCTTTGAGAATATCCGGGAAAAGGCCTTGTCCGGGGTGGACTACCTCAGCATGGGTGCCCTGACGCACAGCGTACGGAGCTTGGACATTTCGCTCAAGGCACTCATGTGAGCGCATGCGCGGAGGGGTGAGGCCCATTCCACTTCCCACCTTCCGATGATCCTGCTCTGGGCCATCTGGGCCGCAGGGTTCCCTTGGATGGACGTGCAATTCCTTGCATCCCCATGAATGACGGGGCACCCTTGCGGGTCATGCCGATGCCTTGTCCTAGAATCTCAGGAGTCCACATACCCGGCGCATTTCCAGGTCTGCCAAGAGGAGATCATAGGCGCGACGATGATAATGGAAGCGTGCATCCTGAAGCTGGTTCTGTGCAAGGGCTATTTCAGAGGCGATCGCCCGCCCCTCGGAGGCACGGGTCTGGGATACAGCGAGTCGGTTCTCTGCGAGGGCCAGAATCTGTTGCTGAACCGCCAATGCGTCCTCTGCACCTGCCAAGGCGATTTTGGCACGTTCAAATTCCAGGGAGCTTTGATTGTGCAGGGCGTCCAAGTCCATCTGGTCGGCCTGGCGGCTGGCATTGAGGCGGAGGATTCGCTGCTGTCGAATGAATCCCTCCGTCAGGGGCAGGTTCAGGCTCAGGCCGATGTAGCTCGTCGGGAACCATTTCCCGCCTTCCCATAGATCGATGGCATCGGAGAAGTGGCTGGCACCGAGAAATCCATTCAACATCAGCGAAGGCTTGAAACCAGCCTTCTCATTGTCGGCCAGCTGCTGCGACTGCTGAACCTTCAGGGCCTGGATATTTGCTGCCGTGCCGGGGGCAGGCGGGCCGCCCTTGGGAATCTGGCGGGCTTCCAGCAGCCTCTCCAGTGTCTCGGAGGTCCGTAATCCTGCACCGGAGTCGGGAGTCATGCCCATCTGATAGGCCAGCTGTGCCCGCCAATCTGCGGCATTGTGGCGGATGTCGGACATGCGGAGGCGCGCATTCGTGCTATCGGCCTGCGCAGCCTCCACATCGGTGGGGAGTGCACGCCCCTCCATCAGGCGCAGGCGTGTGTCCGCGAGTTTGGTCGCTGCAAGGGCACTGTCGCTGCGTGCATGCTCCACCTCTGCTTCCGTGATCATCAAGGCATAATAGACCTGTGCCACCTCCACCGCGACCCTTTCCGCGCGCTGTGCTTTTTGCGCCGCAGTCAGCTGGCCATCCAGCTCGGCCAACTCCCGCGCACCCTTGATCCCTGGGTCATAGACGACCTGGTTCAGTGTCAGCCCCGCTCCATTCGCCCATTTCGTTCCGAACCGTATTGCCGCCACATCATCCGTTGGATTCAAGGGATTGAATCTACCGACCGGTACGATGGAAGTGGCGAGTATCGCATTGTACCTCGCATCCACGCCTGCCGAGATTTGAGGGACGTACCGCAGCTGGTTGGCCCTCAGCGCGCGCTCCGCCATCAGGGCGCGTTGGTCGTACGCCCGGAGCTCCAGCCTGTTTTGAAGGGCCTTCTGGATGGCTTGTTCCACTGTCAATTGCGCATTCTGGGCTGGAAGCTGGAGGTTTGCCATGCTCATCAGCCCCATCATCCATGCGAGGATGGATATTGTCATCCGGGGGGCTGGGGGAAGATCGGGTATTTTCATGCTCTGAATACGGCTGCAGGTTCGACTTTCGTGATACGGCGCAATGCGAAGACGGCACCGCCGAGACTGATCAGGACTGTGACGCTGAAGATCCCGGCAACGATGTACCAGGGGAAGGAAAACACAAGCCCCGAGCCCTCTGAGCCCCTGCGGAATCCTTCGAGGAAGACAAAGGCGATCAGAAAACCGACGAGGGAAAAGATGAATGCCTGGGTAAGGATGAAACCCCGGATGTAATTCCCGCTGGCTCCGATGGCCTTCAGGGTGCCATAGTCCCGGATCCTGTCGAGGGCAGCGGAGTACATGGTGAGGCCGATGATGAAGAACCCGGAAATGAGTGCGAACAGGATCAAGGTTCCCGTGCTGATTCCGATTCCCGAGTTGCTGAGCGTATCCTCGATGGTGCTGTCTGCGAGGTCCTGGGCGATCCATGCACGGGTATTGGGGATTGCTGCGTTGATGCGGTCCCTGACCGCGGCGGGGTCCTGGCCTTCCCCCACCTCGACGAGTACGGCATTGATGGTGGTGGAGGGGAGGCCTCCATAGGCGCGTGCGCGCTCCACGGTGGTGTACATGAGGCTGCCTCCGAAGCCGCGGAGGTTGTTCGTCTTGGCACCGAAAACCGCCCTGCGGCCATTGATCTCGAATTCAGTCCCGACCTCCGATGAGCCTCCGAAAAGGTTCCGGTCGTAGTAGTCGCCACTTACGGTGTTTTCCTGGAGCAGATTCTCCCGCCGGCCATCCAGGATGTCCTCGGGTTTCGGGCCTGCCCTCAGGTGGGGTGCCTCGGAGCCAATCACCACCACCGATGCCGTGGTCCCATCCTGAAACGTGGCCATGGCGGGTGCGATCACCATGGGTTCAGCATGGCCTACCCCCTCGATGCTCCTCGCTTCCGACACCACGCGGGCGTCCAGCATGCCGAGGGCATTGGCATTGATGGCTTTCATGTCCACGATCCAGATATCAGCGGTCGTATTCCGAACCATCGCCGACATCAGGCTGGTGAGGAAGGTGAAAATCCCTATCTGCTGCCCGATCAGGAAGGTGCTGATGACAATGCCGATCGTGACGCCAATGCTCTTGGCTTTGTCATATTGGATGAAACGCAGGGCAGTGAGAAGGATGGTCATCGAGTCGGAGCCGCTTTGGGGGTTTGGATATGGCATTCCACGCGGCTATTGATCAGCATCTTCGCTCCGCTGTCCACGATCACCCGCACCTCTCGCACCCGGCGGTCCTCCATTTCGCCTGCATTCTCGGAAAACAAGCTCTTGCGCTTCAGAAAGTCGCTGACATACACCACATGGCCCCGGGCGAGCTCCTTATGGGTGCCGATCTCCACGATGATTGCCTTCTGGCCGGCAGAGACGGAATGCGCGAAAAGCTCATCGATCTCGCCGCGAACCATCGTCCTGCCGTCCGGTGCGAAGTCGGCAAAAGGGGACTCGCTGCGGATATAACTCCCGGGCAATGCCCGGAACGCCAGGATACGGCCATCGAACGGTGCCCGGGCCATGCGTTGCGCGGTTTGCTGGCCCAGGACGATCCCTTCTCCTTCGATTTCGCGGAGCTGTGCCCGATCAGCCTCCAAGACTGCCTGCCACCTTAGGACATCGTTTTCCTGCAGGAGGATTTGGTTTTTCTGATCCACCAGGTTTTGCCCGGTCTCTGCACCGCCTTTGACGAGGTTCTCGGTCTTGGCGGCATTGGCTTTCAGGGTGGATAGCCGAATCTGGGCATCGATCAAGGATTTCTCATCCGTCTTGATGCGGGCAGCCTGGGTTGCGGCGCGACGGCGGACTTGGTCGATCTGGGCGGAGAGGATGGAATGGTCCAGCTCGAGCAGCAGGTCGCCCGCCTTCACTGTGTCCCCCTGCTGTACGTAGGTCTTGGTGACGATGCCTGGTTCGTTGCTGGCGAGGGGGATGATCTCGCCCTCGGGTTCGACCCGCCCGATGCCCACGACTTCGTCAGGGCTGGAGAGTGTGGCTGCGGAGGCATGGCCTTGGGTTTTTCCCTGGGTCGTCACGGGATTTTTTTCCGCTGATGGCGTCGTGCTGCTGTCACAGCCCAGGAGGAGGGTCATGCAGGCCATGAGGGCTAGGATGGATCTTATATTCATGTCAATGGGCTTCATACAAATCGTTGGGGGCCTGGTCTGAGACGCGACCTTCGTTTACATAGACGACCCTGTCCGCATACTCCCGGAGTCGCATGTCATGGGTGACGACTGCAAGGGCGATCCCGGAATGGGTGAGGGACTGCAATTCGGACATCACCTTGCGCATGCTCTCGACATCGAGACTTGCCGTGGGTTCATCGCAGAGCATGATCTGTGGCCTCGTCACCAGCGCACGGGCGATGGCGACGCGCTGTTGCTGGCCTCCGCTGAGTGCTTTCGGCAGTTGCTTCCGGCGATCCAGCATGCCGACCTTGGAGATGGCCTCCTCTGCGCGCTGCTTGGCTTCTTTGCGGGGCACCCCTTGAAGTTGCAGGGGCAGCATCACATTCTGCTCCGCTGTGAGCGGCATGATGAGGTTGAATCCCTGGAACACAAAGCCGATTTCCTCCAATCGCAGCTTGGCAAGCTTCTTCTCCGAGAGGCCGTTCACCTTGCGACCCGCGACGATCACATCGCCTTCGGAGGGGTAGATCACACAGCCCAGCAGGGAGAGAAGCGTGGTCTTCCCAGAACCGGAAGGGCCGATGATCAGCGTCAACTCCCTGGCATACAACTGGAAATCACTCGGATGCAAGGCAATGATTTCCTGATCCCCCGTCTTGTAACGTTTGGAGGCTGCTCGAAGCTCTGCTACCGGTGTCGGCATTTCCATTCTTGTCTCATGTCCGGGACTGAATCCCGTGGAACCAGGCTCTTGGAACTAAAAACGGAAGGGAATGTTTGGATGTGGCCGGGAATTGTATTCGAGAAGACGAACACAGCCACGGAAACCCGGCCCTGATGGCAAGGAATTACTCCGAAAGACTCCGCGACGGCAGGCAGCAGGGCGATCTCACCGCCATGTTTAGAATGGAATCCCTTGGGTGCTGTTCATCTGGGCTCCCTCAGGATCCTTTTTCGCTGAATTACCATCCACCGCCCAAGGCTCTGTAAATGCCGACCTTTGCATTCAATTGTTTCATCCTGATCTCAATCAATTCCATTTTCGAATCCAATGCTTCCCTTTGGGTGAACAATACCTCGGCATAATCAGCCCTCGCAGCGTTGAACAAATTATTTGCAATCGTTACTGACTGGTTGAGGATGTTCACCTCCTTGGATTTTGTGGCATAGCTTTTTGAATAGTTGTCGATTTTTGCAAGCTCGTTCATCACTTCAAGATGGGAATTCAAGATGGTTTGCTCATACCTGAAAGCAGCCTGGATTTGCTTGGCATTGGCACTGAAATAGGTTGCCTTGATGGCATTTCTGTTCACAATTGGAGCCACGAACTCACCTGCCAGATTGTAAATGATTGCCCCCGGATTTACAAGATAGATCGGGTTGAAAGCCTGAAACCCTGACTGGGCAGTGATTCTGAAGGAGGGATAAAAATTGGCTCTTGCGACTGCGACATCCAATTTTGCTGCAACCAATTCTCTTTCGGCTTGCCTGACATCCGGCCTGTTGACCAATAGCTGGGAGGGAATCCCTGCCTGAACGGAATCAATGGTCAAGTTGTAAAAGTCAGCTGAGCTTCTTGGAATCGGCTTCGGAAATTGAGTCGTCAAAAAATGGATTCGATTCTCTGTTTCTGTAATTTTCTGTTTTATTTCATACTGCAGGTTTTGACTGTTAAGCAACTGGGCTTGAAATCGATTCACAGCCAGCTGTGTAACCTTGGCTGCGTCTTTCTGCTCACCCACCACTTTGAGTGCATCGCTTTGAATCACGATATTCCTCTGAATGATGTCCAGCAGATTGTCAAGTGCCATCAGCTCATAATAGGAATTGGCAATTTCGGCGATCAGGGTGGTAACCAAGAAATTCCTGCCGTCAATACTGGCTAAATACCTTTCGAAAGCAGCCTTTTTGGAATTGCGTAATTTCTTCCATACGTCCAATTCCCATGAAGCAAAAGCCCCCACCAGAAAATCAGAATTTGATTCCACAGCTCTAGGGTTGTTTCGGAGGTTGATGTTCTCTTCAACTCCACCTCGCCAGGTGTATTTCCCGATTTTTTCATAACCGCTACTCCCCATCAAGCCAAGAAAGGGGAGGTATTCTCCTTTGCGTGCCATCACCTCATTTTTATTGATGGCGATCTCCTGCTTTACAATGTTCAATTCCTGGTTGTTTTTGAGTGCAGTATCGATGAGTGCAATCAAGTTAGGGTCAGAAAAATAGTCCTTCCACTGAAGTTTGGCGATCGTGGCGGTATCTGTTGAATGGTTGAAACTTGCAGGGACAGATTTGTTTTCTGTCTTGGTATTTTGAAGCATGGGAACGCATCCCCCCAGCAGGAAAAGCATGAGTATGGCGAAGGAGGACAGTTTACTTGTTTTTGTTTCCATTTTTCTTCAACAGTTTTGTTATTTTACCTATTGCCTTTTTTAAGACCATGGCGTCCGGTTTTCGTTCGACAAAGGTTTCCGTCAAGGGGTTTTCATCCTCGTCCTGGATCAATTTTCTGCCTTCCCCTAATTTCCCAAAAATGTAGTAAAGCCCAGGGACGAGGATTACGCCAAATGTGGTTCCCAACAGCATCCCTCCCAGCGCGGATGCACCGATGGTATGATTCCCGACAGCACCCGGCCCAGTGGCGACCACCAATGGGATGAGCCCTGCAATAAAGGCGAATGATGTCATCAGAATCGGACGAAAGCGAGCCTTGGACCCCTCAATTGCTGCTTCCAGTACGGAGGAGCCCTGGCGGTGTCTCTGAACGGCAAACTCCACTATCAACACCGCATTCTTCCCAAGCAATCCCGTCAACATGATGAGCCCTACCTGTGCGTAAACATCATTGCTCAGCCCCATCAATTTCAAGAGCAGAAATGACCCGAATATTCCAGGGAAAATGGAAAGCAATACTGCGAATGGCAATAAAAAGCTTTCATACTGTGCCGCCAGGATTAAATACACGAACAACAGCACCACAAGGAATATATAGAGCGCCTCATTCCCCCTTTTCACTTCATCATAGGAGAGTCCCTGCCATGCAATGTCATACCCCTTCGGCAGGGACTGCTTCGCAACTTCCTGGATGGCTTTGATGGCATCCCCAGAGGAATATCCCGGAGCAGGAACCCCATTGATCAGAGAGGAATTGTATAGATTGTAGCGGCTAATTTCGTTCGGGCCTTGAGTCTTTTTCAGTCTCATGAAGGACGAATAAGGCACCATTTCTCCCAGTTCATTTTTTACAAAAAAGTTCAACAGGTCGGAGGGTTGTTTCCTGAACTGCGGCCCTGCCTGGGTATAAACCTTGTAGAAATTATTGAATCTGATGAATCCCTGCTCATAGGTACTCCCGATCAAGACATTCAGATTTTCCATGGCCTTCCCAATGGAAACACCTTTTTGCATTGCCAGTGCGTTATCGATGAGCAGTTCATATTGGGGATATTTTGCGGAGAAGGATGCGAACAATCCAGCGAGTTCCTTTCTTTTTCCCAGTGCCGTCAGGAAATCGCTGTTTACCTGGTCGAATTCCTGATAATCCACATCGCTGCTTTTGTCTAGCAAACGTAGCGCAAAGCCATCCGAGGAGCCATAGCCAGGCACTGCGGGTGGTTCGAAGTATTCAATGATTGCGGGAAGGTTTTTTGATTTCTCCTCCAGCTCCTCGATGATCTCCTTGGATGAATGTTTTCGTTTCGACCAGTCCTCCAAGTTGATCAGGCAGGTTCCTGCATTGGAGCCCCTGCCCTCCGAAAGGATTTCATATCCTGCGAGGGAAGTCACTGATATGACCCCCTCCACTTCCTTTGCAAGGTGTTGAAGCTTGCTGGAGATTTCGTTCGTCCTTTCCAGGGTAGTTCCAGGAGGGGTTTGAATGATCGCGTAGATTTGGCCTTGGTCTTCATTGGGGATGAACCCTGAAGGAAGAATTTTAGTGATGCCGACGATACCGAAGGCAAACACCAGCAAGATGCCGTAGGTGATGACCCTGCGATTCACGATCAGTTTGAGCAGCCCTGCATATTTTCCCGTAGCTCTTTCGAAGACTTTATTGAACCCGTCGATAAACATGCTTACCGGGGTTTTGCTTTTGGGCTTGCCATGTGTATTCTTCAGCAGGATGGCACACAGCACGGGTGTAAGCGTCAGCGCCACCACCCCAGACAGTACGATGGAGCTTGCCATCGTGATCGAAAACTGTCTGTAGAGCACGCCCACGGGGCCAGACATGAATGCCACAGGAACGAATACCGCCGTCATAAGCATGGTGATGGCGATGATCGCCCCGCTGATTTCTCCCAGCACTTTCTTGACCGCTTTGAAGGGGGAGAGATGCTCTTCGGCCATTTTCACATGCACCGCTTCCACCACCACAATGGCATCATCCACCACAATCCCGATCGCCAATACCAGTGCAAACAGTGTGATGAGATTGATGCTCAAACCAAACAGTTGCATACAAAAGAAGGTGCCCACGAGAGATACGGGTACGGCAAGGATGGGAATCAGGGT
>JBJOPY010000081.1:0-4277 GCA_046050405.1 Bacteroidota bacterium
ACCTGCCGGGGGCAATGGTGGAGGAGGTCCGGGACGAGATCGTGGACCTGGTGGGGACGAAGCCGGACCAGGTCATCCTTGCCAGTGCCAAGGAAGGCATCGGAATCGTGGACATCCTGGAGGCGATCGTGGAGCGGATCCCGGCCCCGGATGGCAACCCGGATGCCCCGCTGAAGGCACTGGTCTTCGACTCCGTGTTCAATCCCTACCGGGGGACCATCGTCTATTTCAGGATCATGGACGGCTGCATCCACAGGATGCAGCACGTCAAGTTCTTCCAGACCGATGCACAGTACCATGCCGACGAGATCGGGATCCTGAAACTGAAAATGGAGCCCCGGGACACCGTCGAATGCGGCTCGGTGGGCTACCTCATCTCCGGCATCAAAAACGTTCGGGAGGTTCATGTCGGCGATACCATCACCGGCGTGGAAAACCCTGCATCCGAGGCCGTGGAGGGTTTCAAGGAAGTCAAGCCGATGGTCTTCGCAGGGGTCTATCCGGTGGACACCGAAGAGTTCGAGGATCTCCGCAGTTCGCTGGAGAAGCTCGTCCTGAATGACGCCGCACTGGTCTGGGAGCCGGAGACCTCCGCCGCACTGGGCTTCGGGTTCCGCGTCGGCTTCCTGGGAATGCTCCACATGGAGATCGTGCAGGAGCGGCTGGAGCGGGAATTCAACATGACGGTGATCACCACCGTCCCGAACGTAGGGTTCAAGGCCTACCTCAGCAACGGCACCGAAGTGGAGGTCAACAGCCCCAGCGACCTGCCCGACCCCTCCCGCATTGACCGGGTGGAGGAGCCCTTCATCCGGGCCCAGATCATTTCGCGGTCCGAGTACATCGGCGCCATCATGACGCTGTGCATCGGCAAGCGGGGCATCTTCAAGAACCAGACCTACCTCACCCCGACCAGGGTGGAGCTGGCCTTTGAACTCCCGCTGGCGGAGGTCGTCTTCGACTTCTTCGACCGCCTGAAGACGATTTCCAGGGGCTATGCCTCCTTCGACTACGAACTGGTCGGCTTCCGGGAGAGCAACCTCGTGAAGCTGGACATCCTCATCAACGGGGACCAGGTGGACGCACTCAGCGCCATCATTCACCGCGACAGGGCCTACGACTGGGGGAAGAAGATCTGCGAAAAGCTCAAGGAGCTGATCCCCCGGCAGCAGTTCATGATCGCCATCCAGGCCGCCATCGGAGCCAAGATCATCTCCCGGGAGACCATCTCCGCATTGCGGAAGGACGTCACGGCCAAGTGCTACGGGGGCGACATCTCCCGGAAGCGTAAGCTCCTGGAAAAGCAGAAAAAAGGAAAAAAACGCATGCGCCAGGTCGGCAACGTGGAGATCCCGCAGAGCGCCTTCATGGCGGTGCTCAAACTGGATTAATCATTGGCCGGGGGGCAGGGCATGCGCCCTGCCCCCCGGCCCTCACCAATCTCAATGCACGATGCAACTGCTGGACGGCAAGGCCCTCTCCCAAACCATCAGGGAAGAACTGCGGGATGAAGTGGCCAGGGTTGTGGCCGCCGGTCACCGCCCACCCCATCTCGTCGCGATTCTGGTCGGGGAGAATCCCGCCAGTCATACCTATGTCGCCAACAAAGTCCGCGCCTGTGCCTTTGTCGGGTTCCGCAGCACCGAACTGAAATACGACGCCCACCTCACCGAGAAATTCCTCCTGAAAAAGCTGCAGGCCCTGAACGAAGATCCGGAGGTGGACGGGATCCTGGTGCAGCTGCCACTGCCCGCGCAGATTTCTGCGGAGAAGGTCATCGAGACGATCTCGCCACTGAAGGACGTGGACGGCTTTCACCCCGTGAACATTGGCCGGATGGCGAAAAACATGCCCGTCCCCCTGCCCGCCACGCCGGCGGGAATCCTGGAGATCTTCAGGCGCTATGGGATCGAGACACAGGGCAAGCATGTGGTCGTGGTCGGTAACAGCCACATTGTCGGCTCCCCCATGAGCATACTGATGGCCAGGGATGCCTATCCCGGACGCTCCACGGTGACCACCTGCCACCTCTACACGAAAGACCTGCCAAGCCTCACCCGCCAGGCGGACATCCTGATCGTGGCGACGGGCGTGGTGGGACTGATCCGGGCGGACATGGTGAAGGAGGGCGCCATCGTGGTGGATGTGGGGATCAACCGTCTCCCGGATCCCCAGGGGAAAGGGGGCTACCGGATCGTGGGCGACGTGGATTTCGGTGCCGTCTCCCCTAAATGCAGCCATATCACTCCCGTGCCGGGCGGAGTCGGACCCATGACCATCGCCTCGCTCCTGCAGAATACCATGATGCTCTACCAGAAGAACTGGGAGCATTGACCGGCGGCAATTCCTCGCCTTCTTCCGAGGGCGGCGGGCGGGAGGCGATATCCCTGAGGGCCGGGGAGAACGCGAAAACCCCCATCCACCGAAAACGGATTTGGGATCGCAGGAATTGCTTCCGAAATTTGACCGCAGAAGGTACCCAGATTCATCACTTGACATGTCCAGTCCCATCCTGTTTCACACGGTTTACCGCTCCAATGAGCAATTCCATGTCCGCTTCCTGAATGGGGAGCGGAAGGAGGAGCCCTACTTCCTCTTCTACCTCTTCCGGCCGAATGGCATCTGGATCAGCAAGACGAGCGACCACCCCCACCTCTCGGAGGAGGGATTCTTCGACGACGTGGACGAGGCCTGGGTGATGGAGGATCCCGACCACGATGAACCCATGAACCAGATCCAGGAGCTGCTCTACCAATCCGGCATGTACGAGATCAGGGATGAGACCATCTATCTCACCTGGCGGAACTCGCACCTGGAGGAGAAGAAGCGTGTATGGCATTTTCGCATCCGCCATCCTGAACTGCTGGAAACCGACTTCGAGGAAGTCTCCTTGCGCCCCATCCAGTAACACCGCCTCTGCACATCCCCCCGGCAACGGTGCCTGTGGACGGACGTAACCCCCATCGGTCCAGGATCCCCTCATCCATCAGGAATGGGTCACCGCGATTTGAGAGGATCACCTCAACGGGACATGCAGCGTCTGGGGGAAGACTCTGAGGCCGGGACATTCCCGGCACGCAAAGTGCACCCGCGTCATCCCTGGGAGGGGAGGCGAACCCTATTTTCCCGTCGGGTGAAACAAACCTGGGCAGAATCTGTAATAGGAGGGTGTATGGAGCATGACGACGGAAAGAAGATCAGGAGCAGTGTGGCCATGGCAGGGATCATGCTGGGTGCCATGTGGCTCATCCACCTGCTCGTCTGGGTCTCGGGCATCGATGTGACCCTGTTCGCGAACATTCCGCGCCGGGCGGAAGGTTTGCTGGGAATATTGACCTCCCCGTGGATCCATGACGATGTTTGGCACCTGCTGTCGAACTCCGGGCCGCTGTTCCTCTTTGCCACGGCCATGCTGTACTTCTACCGGAGAAGTGCCTTGCCGGCGGCCATCGGGATATGGCTACTATCCGGATTCTGGGTTTGGCTCACCGCACACCCGGGCGCACACATCGGGGCCAGCGGGATCGTCTATGGATTCGGGGCCTTCCTGTTTTTCAGTGGTGTCTTCCGGAGAGACCCCAGGAGCATTTCCGTGTCGGTCTGCATCGCCTTCATTTACGGCGGGATGGTCTGGGGCATCCTCCCGGGAAAATCAGGCATATCCTGGGAATCGCATCTCTTCGGGGCATTGGCGGGGATCGCCATGGCCTGGGGCCTCCGGCGGCTGGACGCGTCCCGCCCGAAGCGGTACCGGTGGGAGGACGAGCCCGACCATGCGCCAGCCGACGAAAATGCGCCCTGGAACTATCGCCAGAACTGGCCCGGTTCCCGGCAGTTCCACCTCCCCGGTGGGAACAAACACCCTGACAACCCCTTCGATCACTGAAATGGGAATCATTCGGTGGATGGATTCCAAGGTCGCCCCATGCTGACGCGAAGGGTCTTGGAGGAGATCCGTGGGAAGCTGGCCGGGAGGACGCCCGTCACACGCTTTGCCCCGAGCCCGACCGGCTACCTGCATCTGGGGCATGTCGTGAATGCGCTCCATGTCTGGGGCATCGCCCATGCGGTCGGTGGACAAGTGGTCCTCCGGCTGGAAAACCATGACCGCACGCGCTGCAAGCCAGCCTACGAGGAGGCCATCCTCCAGGACCTGGAATGGCTGGGGCTGGCGCCCGACCTTGGAAAACCCTCGGCGTTTCGGGGCGGCAGGACCGAATACCGCCAGAGCGATTGCGAGGAGCATTACCGCCAGGCCCTGGAGGTTTTGCGAAGCC
>JBJOPY010000082.1:0-6911 GCA_046050405.1 Bacteroidota bacterium
TCCAGTTTATTCGACGCCAGGTCATGCTCCCGCCTCTCCACCAAGATCATGATCTCGAAGATCCGGATGGAAGTCATCCAGCTGTCCTTGTTCAGTCCCGCGTCCTGGCATTCCTGGATGAGCCGCCACGCCTCCTTGTAATCGCCGAGCTCGAACTGGATGCAGGCGCAGAGGTAGGTGAAGATCCCCTGGTTCTGTGGCATTTGTTGCATGACCTTGGCGGAGGGGCCGTTCTTGAGTTGTTCCACCAGCCCCTTCGCCGTCGAATGGTCCTTGAGGTGGATATGGCAGTAGAGCATCAGCAGGGAGGTCGTCAGGCGGGCAGGCGACGCCTCCCGCTGGTAGCTGGCCGCCCTGGCGAGTGCATCCATCGCGGCAGCGTAGTCCTGGTCCTGCAGCTCCAGCCGGCCCAGCTGGACCCAGCCTTCCGCCATTCGCATCGGGCTTCGGATCCCCTCATGGTCGACCAGGATCTGCATGACCTTCCTGGCATGGCCCCGCCCGTCTTCGAAGCGCCGGGTGAGGTAGCAGAGGTGCACCCGCAGCATCTGCCGGAAATAGTCTGCCCGGGGGCTGTACATCTGCCGGATGGATTCCTCGAGGCCCGGCAGGTGGGCTTCCAGGAATGCGATCCGTTCATCGTTTCCTCCGATCTCGCTGCCGTTCAGGGTGAGGAACTTCCGCAGCAGGCCCATGGCGTTGATGTCGCATTCCTGCTGCTGGAGGGCCCGCTGAATCTGGATGCTCAGCTCCTCGAACCGGTCATTTCCGCTTCTGTCCAAGGCTCTGAGGCGGATCAATGCATCCAGCTCCAGCTCGGGGGAATTGCACCGGACGGCCAGTTCCCTGGCCTTCTCCAGATGCTCCAGTGCCATCGCCGGGAGCTGGCGTTCCTGCAATGCGCTCGCAAACAGCATGCACCGCCTGAACTCGATCACGTTTTGATGGTACGGGCTGTCCCGGTGGTGCTTGGAAGACTCGGGGTTGACGGACAAGGTCAAGAATTCGATCATCCGCTCCAGCAGGCGGCCTTTCATCATGATGAATGCCTTGGACCGGGGGTCATGGTACAATTTCTGCGACGACGATTCCTGGGTGATGTCCGGATCCTGGTCCAGCAGCTTCAGGAACTCGATCGCCTTGCTTTCGCCTTTCTGGTGAAAGGCTTCCAAATAGGCCTTCAACCCCCTCTTCTCTGAGGGGGGCATGCTATGGTACAACTCCCGGACGCGATTCATTTTGTTTCCTGTTCCGCTACATTCCTGCCACCTGCGCCCCCTTTTCCCCCCTCACCTCCCGCAGGACGGCAATTCTTCTGAATCTGGCTCAATTTACGTACTTTAGCAGACTGATACAAGCGCAATGGAAATTCAAGTTCAGACACCGGGGAAGAAAACCCGCAAATTCGTGGCCGAAGACTTCATTCTCACTGACTGGGAACATCTCCAGCCGTATTTCGACCGATTGGCAGAGATGCCCCTGGAGACGGTGGAGGACATCGAGCATTGGCTGAAAATGTCCAGCGAGCTCAGCTTCGTCGTCCATGAGGAGAAGGCTTGGCGGTACATTCGGATGACCTGCGACACCACGAGCGAACCCATCCGGAAACGCTACGACCAGATCAGCTCGGAAATCCTTCCCCAGTTCTCGGTGAGAGCCAATGAACTGCTGCAGAAACTGTATGAATCCCCCGCATTCCCCCTGCTTGACCCGGAGCGCTACCTGGTGCTGACCCGCAGTGTGAAGAACAGCATCGAGCTGTTCCGTGAATCCAACGTCCCCTTGGACACTGAAATCCGGAAGCGCGGACGTGAGCATGACGAGGCGGCAAGCCGCCTCCACATCGAGGACGGAGGCCAGAAGCTCACCCTTCAGAAGGCTGCTTCACTCCTGGAGCAAGGTGACCGCAACAGGCGGGAGGAGATCTGGCGCAAGATCACCTCCGCCCGGCTCGCCCTGAAGGACAGCTGGGACCAGCTCCTCACAGACCTGTGCGGACTCCGCGGCCAGGTCGCAAGGAATGCCGGATTCGAATCGTTTTCAGACTACAGCTTCAAGGCGTTGGAGAGGTTCGATTACACCCGCGAGGATTGTTACGCCTTCCATGACGCCATCGAGCGGGTGGTGAAACCGCAGCTGGTCGCCCTCAGCCGGGATCGGCAACGAAACCTGGGACTGGGCGAGCTGCGCCCCTGGGACTTGAATGTGGATGAGCTTGGGAGGGAGGCGCTGCATCCCTTCACGGACAGCCAGGAACTCATCACGGGATGCATTCGCATTCTGGAGCGCTTGCGTCCCGCGTTGGCGGACAATCTCCGGTTGATGAAGGAGATGGGCCATCTCGACCTGGAGTCGAGGCTGGGAAAGGCTCCCGGCGGCTACAACTATTCCTTGCCGGTGACGGGCGCCCCCTTCATCTTCATGAATGCCGTCGGCACGTCGAACGACCTGACCACCATGCTCCATGAGCTGGGCCATGCACTGCATTCTTTTGCGACCGCACAGATCGACATCGCAGAGTTCAAGCACCTGCCTTCGGAGCTGGCAGAGGTTGCCTCCATGGGCATGGAGTTCTTCTCCCTGGATGCGCTGGATGAGTTTTACAAGGATCCGGAATCGCTCCGCCGGGCGCGACGGGAGCAGCTGATGCGGCCGCTCATCCTGCTTCCTTGGATTGCATCGGTGGATGCCTTCCAGTTCTGGCTCTATGACCACCCAGGCCATACTGTCCCGGAGCGGGAGCAGGCATGGACGGACATCTTCCTACGGTTTCATGGCGACCATGTGTCCTGGGAGGGCGATGAGGAGGTGCTGAAGAACCTGTGGCAGAAACAAGGGCACATCTATGACGTTCCTTTCTATTACATCGAGTACGGTATCGCACAGCTGGGAGCCATTGCGGTCTGGAGGAACTTCCGTCATGATCCGCAGAAAGGATTGAACGATTATCTGAAAGCACTTTCCATGGGCTATACGCGCCCGATTCCAGAGGTGTATGCCGCTGCTGGAATCCGGTTCGATTTTTCCGAATCCTATATCCGTGAATTGGTCGATTTCGTCGCCGGAGAAATCGACAAGGTGGATCGGGGGGAGTTCTAGGCACGGCCAACGATGGAGAAACCCAAGAGCTACTGCGAGGCTGTGGAGGCGATGGGCGAGGACAACGTCCATCGCCGGTACCATGACCATGAATATGGGTTTCCCATCGAGGACGACCATCTCCTTTTTGCGCGGCTGGTGCTTGAGATCAATCAGGCAGGCCTGTCATGGACGACCATTCTCCACAAGAAAGATCACTTTTTCCGTGCATTCGACGGATTCGACGTGGTGCGGGTGGCTGGATATGGCCCGGATGACATTGCAAGATTGATGGGCGATCCCGGAATCATCCGCAACCGTCTCAAGGTGGAGGCGACCATCCACAATTCACAGGCCATCTTGGGCTTGCAGGCGGATCATGGCTCATTCAAGGCATGGCTGGACCATCACCACCCCCTGCCGTTGCAGGATTGGATGAAACTCTTCAAGCGAACCTTCAAGTTCGTCGGCGGCGAGATCGTGAATGAATTTCTGATGAGCACCGGCTATCTGCCCGGTGCCCACATCCCGGCCTGTGCCACCTTTCACAGGGTCCTTTCGCAAAATCCGAAATGGAGCACCCATCCACTGGAAGGCTAAGCCGACCTTGGAGGAGTTGATTCCCTTGTCATTTCTCGATGGGCTGTGTGAAACCGGTGTATTTCGCGTTTTCCAATATCATCATGGCCCCGGAAGGACAGGAACTCACCCGGCAAACCCAATGCCCGTTGTCAGCACCAGCTTGTGAATATATGGCCGGGCAAGGGTGCAATCATCTCAGGACGAAGAATGAGAACCACGGCCTCCCACGGCTCAGGCATGCAGGGCCTCCCAGATCCTATCGTTGAGCTGCTCCAGCCCGACGTTTGCAATCGCTGAAATGGAGACGATTCCCAGCTTCGGGAGGGCTTGTCCCATCCTTTTCAGGATATCCTCGACCTCCTGCGGATCCAGCAGGTCTGACTTTGTGATCACGATGATGATCCTTTTGGTGAGCAGATCGGGATTGTAGGCCTCCAACTCATGGATGAGCGTCCCGTACTCGGCCAGTGGATCGGGGCTGTCCGCGCCGATCAGCAGCAGCAGGATGGAATTACGTTCGATATGCCTCAAGAATGTAATTCCCAGACCCCTTCCTTCGCTGGCTCCCTCAATGATCCCCGGGATGTCGGCCATCACGTAGGACTTGTACTCCCGGTACTTGACGATCCCAAGGTTGGGGACAAGGGTGGTAAACGGGTAGTCCGCTATCTTGGGTTTCGCTGCGGACAGCACCGACAGCAGCGTGCTTTTCCCGGCATTGGGGAATCCGACCAAGCCGACATCGGCCAGTACCTTCAGCTCCAAGACGGCCACCAGCTCCTGTGCGAAACCTCCCGGGGTGGCATGCGTGGGCGCCTGATTGCTTGCAGACCGGAAGTTCCAGTTGCCTTTGCCCCCGAAACCACCCTGCAACAGCAGGAGGCGCTGCCCGTGCTCGGTGATCTCGCCGAGGAACTCGCCCGATTCCGCATCATGCACGGTCGTTCCAAGTGGTACCTTCAGGATTTCGTCCTTGCCTTCCTTTCCGGTGCACTTTCCGCCTTCTCCGTTTTTTCCCGGTTCGGCCTTGATGAATTTCCGGTAGCGAAGATCCAGCAGGGTCCAGAGCTGGCGGTCTCCCTCCAGGATGATGTGCCCTCCCCGGCCTCCATCGCCTCCATCGGGGCCGCCCTTGGGGACATGCTTCTCCCGCCGCCAAGCCACAATGCCATCACCCCCCTTTCCACTCGTGAAGTATATCTGAACGTGATCGACGAATGGGCTGGCAGATGACATGATGAGATATGAGGTTTAGTGGGTTCGGTCGATGCCTTCCTGGCCGGCCGAATCCCTTGTATCAGGCTTGGTCCAGGGAAACCTTCATGGCACGATCCACTATCCCGGTCAGGCGGCGAAAAATCTCATCCACCTCGCCGAGGCCATCCACCATGTGGAGCTTGCCTTGGACATCATAGGTTCCTGCCACGGGCAGGGTCCATTTTTTGTACTCCACGACCCGAGCCTCGGCAATCTCTTGCGTGTCGTCCGCTCGTCCGTTTTGCTGTGAACGAAGGAGGATGCGCTGGATGAGCTCCTCCTGGGGCACATCCAGGAAGAGGGTGGCTGTAATCCCGGTACCCAGTTCCAGCAGGAATCCATCCAAGGTGGCTGCCTGTTCCAACGTGCGCGGGTAACCATCGAAGATGAATCCCTTGACATTCCCGGCATGCCGCTTGAGCTGGCTGTGGACGATTTCATTGACGATCTCATCCGAAACCAACCTTCCCGCAGCCATGATTTCCGCAACACGATTTCCCAAGTCTGAGCCTGAAGCCTTCTCGGCACGCAGCATATCACCCGTTGACAGGTGTTTCAGGCCGTATTTCTCGACCAGCTTGGCCGCTTGGGTGCCTTTTCCAGATCCAGGAGGGCCAAAAAGTACAATGTTTAGCATGAGCGAATCCCCCGAAGCATATTGAACTGAGGGAGGGCAAATTTACGGAATCCCGCCGGAAGTTTCCCGTTTATAGTGCATGGGGGTTGTCATGGATCAGCACGGAAACATGGAGATGATCGCCCGTGCCCACGTGCCTCAGGGTGCGGTAGCCCATCAGCCAGAAGTATTTCTCCAGCAGTTGGTTGCGCCATTCGGGGCGACCGCTGGTCCTGAGGTCGATGGCGTGGACATAGCCGTCACTTTGCGGATAATGCAAACTTTTCCCTTTGGAAGCCAGTCCCATCCCGAGATAGTCGGCATGGGTGCGGGCCATGTCCGTGACAACGAGATCCTGGTCAAACAGGATGAAGGCGCTCACTCCAAGGCGGAGCATGGGGTGTACCGTGGTATATTCTCCTTGGTTGCGTCCATCGATCGGCAACTGGAGGAATTGAAGCTCGAGGTTGAGCCGCATTACTCAACTCAGTGGATTCACGGTGAAATTGTTCTAAGGCACAAGAAGAAGGCAAAGAGCAAGGTCGAACGCGATCCAGTTCAGAAGTTGGGAACCCTAGAAGCAGCCAACGCTGCACCCGTTACAATCACAAGGGATGCCAATTTTCAAGATGCGATTACCTTGATGATGATGCACGACTATTCCCAATTACCTGTGATGGGTAGCAAAACTATCGTCAGTGGCTATGTTTCGTGGGATACCATCGGCAAGGCGTTAGCATACGGCAAGAAACCAGAAATGGTGAAGGATGTAATGGCAACCGATGTAGTGATTCTTGATCCTGATACTCCATTGCTTGAAGCAATTTCAAAGGTTCATGACATTGGATTCGTTGTTGTCCAAAGGAGTGATAAATCGTTAGCGGGAATTGTGACAACAACTGATATCAGCAAACAATTCCTCACAATCGCTGAACCTTTCCTGCTACTTGAGCAGATTGAAATTCATATCAGACAAATACTTGATGGGAAGTTCCTTGTAGATGAAATTCGTGCTTTTTTCAGTAGCAAGGTGGCGGGAGAAGGCAGTGGCCCCACTCCGGAAATAGTACACATAGATGACCTGACCTTCGGCCAGTACAAATTGCTTATGGAGAATCCAGACAACTGGAACCGGCTTTCATTGCCAATAGAGCGGGCATACTTTATCACCCAACTGGACAAGATTCGGGAGATCAGAAACGATGTAATGCATTTTGATCCAGAAGGTTTAACAATGGATCAACTTACAGATCTTCGAAAAATGGCTAAATTCCTCAAAGACCTTCGAAAATTAGTTTGACCATTGCTGTCATTCCTGCAAAATTACTCACTCCCAGTCTAAACGATTAGACGGGCAGCAGGATGGCGATCATGGCCG
>JBJOPY010000083.1:0-11757 GCA_046050405.1 Bacteroidota bacterium
CCCTGTGGAGTTCGACCTGACCGCTCACCACGCGATCGCCGCATTGAACCAATGGAACCTGCAAATCCGCTGAAAATCTATATCATCGCAGGAGAAGCCTCTGGCGACCTGCATGGGAAGAATTTGCTGAAAGGGTTTCAGGCAATGCGCCCTGGGATCGTATTCCGTGGCGTGGGCGGGGACGGCCTGCAAAGCCAGGGGATGATCCTCGTCCGCCACATCAGGGAGACGAGTTTCATGGGCTTCACACAAGTGCTCGCCAATCTGGGAAAGATAGGGAGGTTGTTTAGAGATGTAAAGGCCGATGTGCTCGACTTCAGGCCTGACGCTGTCGTCCTTATCGACTACCCGGGATTCAACCTCCGCATCGCCAAATGGTTCAAGGCTCAGGGAATCAAGGTCTTTTTCTACATATCGCCATCGGTCTGGGCCTGGAAGAAATCACGGATCCATCAGATCAAAGCCCGCGTGGACAGGCTGTTTGCGATCCTGCCATTCGAGAAGCCGTTCTACGCGGCGGAAGGCTATGAAGTGGACTACCTAGGCCATCCACTGCTCGATGAGATTGAGGGTCGGGAATTCCATCGGGACGACACAAGGCGGAGCTTGATCGATCCAGACGGGCGGTTGGTGGTAATGATGCCCGGAAGCAGGATGCAGGAGATCAAGCGGATGCTCCCGAAGATGATGGCGATCAAGAATCGCTTTCCCAAGTCGCGGTTTTTGGTGGCCGGGGCACCTGCCATACCGCACGAGTTTTATTCGGGAATCATTGGCAGTGTGGACATTCCTGTGCTGTATGGGCATACTTATGATTTGCTTGCCGCTGCGGATGCAGCCCTGGTGACTTCAGGTACAGCGACCCTGGAGACGGCCTTGTTCAAGGTGCCTCAGGTGGTCTGTTATGCCTCGAATGCACTCAGCGTATGGATCGCCCGAAGGCTGGTCAAGGTGCGGTTCATTTCGCTGGTGAATTTGATCCTTGACCGTGAAGTCGTGCGAGAACTGATCCAAGAGCAGCTCCATCCTGAGGCATTGGCGGCGGAATTGCGGCGCCTCCTCGATGACCCGAACCGCAAGGCGCAGATCGACACAGGCTATGCCGAGATGCGGGAAAAGCTGGGTGAGCCAGGAGCCTCCGGCAGGGTGGCGGCGAAAATTCTGGCGTTGACAGGCCGATGAAGACGGTTCCGTGAGCCAAGCCTCTCAAAACACCATCAACCTCGGCTCGGTCATTTCTTCCATCGCGTAGCGAATCCCTTCACGTCCAAGCCCTGAATCCTTGATCCCTCCGTATGGCATGCTCTCCACCCGGAACCCGGGCACGCCCCCGATGATGACGCCGCCGACCTCGAGCTGGTCATGTGCCTGGTGCATGCGGTCCACACGATTGGTAAATACACCGACTTGGAGTCCGTAACGGCTTTCATTGACTCTGAGGATGGCTTCCTGGTAATCATCGACAGGCTCAAGCACCGCCACAGGGCCGAAAACCTCTTCCTTGCGAACCTTCATGCCTGGAAGTGTTTTGGTCAGCAGCGTTGGGGCATAGATAGGACGTTGCGGATCCAGCATCCTGGCCCCGGCTAGCAATTCTGCGCCTTGCTGAATCGCTTCCTGCACCCACACATTTACCCTCTCGGCATGGGCCTTCGAGATGAGCGGCCCGTTGATCACGCCTTCTTCCTGTGGATTGCCACTTTTCACGAGGGCGATCTCTTTGATCATCGCCTCCTTGAATTCCTCAAATACGGACTTCACGGCGAAGATCCGCTGCGTTGAGACACAGATCTGGCCCGCATAGAGATAGGATCCCATGCAGGCCAGGGACGCTGCCTTTCCGATGTCGGCAGTCTCGTCCACGATCATCGCAGCATTGCCACCGAGCTCCAATGCCACCTTCTTCTTGCCAGCGATGCTTTTCAATTGCCAGCCTACTTCATCACTGCCCGTAAAGGAAAGCATGGCAACCCGCTCGTCGCGTACCAGCATTTCAGCTGAGGAATTGCAGCAGACGAAAACCTGAAGCACTTCCTTGGGGTATCCCGCCTCCTCGATCAAGGATGCAAGTGCGAGTGCCGTCAATGGCGACTGCAGCGCAGGCTTCACGATGACAGGGCAGCCCACCGCAAGGGCGGGAGCCACCTTGTGGAGGACCAAGTTCAACGGAAAGTTGAATGGTGTGATCGCTGCGACGATTCCCACTGGAATCCGCTTCGTGAAGGCCGTCTTTCCTATCCCAATTCCTTGGTCTAGGGGGATTACCTCTCCGCAGAATCTCGTCGCCTCGACAGCCGCATTCCGTAGTGTCGTCATTCCGCGATCCACCTCATTCCGGGCATGTCCGATAGGTTTTCCTGCTTCGCGGACGATGATATCCACGAATGCGTCTCGCCTGGCTTCCAGCAAACAGGCAACCCTCTCGAGGTGCTGCGCACGTTTGCCAGCGGACCACCCGGCCAATTCCCGACGCCCAGAGGCGGCAAACGAAATCGCATCCGCCACCTCGCCTGGCGAAGCGAAAGGAACAGTCGCGAGCTGTTCAGCGGAGTATTTGTCATAGATGGTATGCATCTGACTGCCAGAGCTCACCCAATTTCCCAAGAGATAATTGGCCTCCTTCAGGATTTCCTTGTAGTTTCCCATCCACGCGAAATTCGTGAATTATCGGGGAATTGGAATGCAGGGAACCCCGTTCATTACATGTGCGAATGGCCTGCTTAACAGATGTTAGCCTCGATGCACGCTGGCAGCGTTTCAGAAGTTGCCGCACGCGACTGTTCCTCCGCAGCCATGGGGATTCCAGGGCTTCGGCTCGTCCGCTTGAAGGGATCCGCGCTGTGGCTCCACTGCCCGATGAACGAGAGGACGGCTTCAATCAGATGCTCCTATGAATGGAAACCTCGCAGCATCTCATCCGCCTCCACAGCGTCCCTGAAGGCGGAAAACGGAACGATTGTTCGGTGCCATTTTTCGGATGCGGACGCAACGACTTACCTCCCCATGCGCATGCACCGTGTCGTGAAATGTTTCAAGGGACACCACCTAGTCCGTTCGGCGTTGTCAAGCTAACTTTGCAGGATGGAACATTCTTCTGTACTGATTGCGGCCTACAAGAAGCTGGCGTTGGAGCAAGGCAAGCTTCCCGTTTCCAAGACGGAGGTTGTCAATGCTGCCAATTCAAGCCTTTCCGACCTCGATGCCATGTTCTCCAGCTTGGATGCATTGCAAGAGGCTGTCTGGGTCGGGTATCTGCGCCGCACCTTGGAGGCCTTGGAAGGTTCGAGCGAGTATGTACACTACAGTGTTCGGGAAAAGCTCTTGGCCTACTACTTCACCCTTTTCGAGCATCTACAGGAAGAAAGGGAATTCGTGAAGCTATTCGCCCCAAAGCTCGGTATTTGGAACTATAACCCGCCTTTTCTCAAAGGGTTCAAGCAGGCCTTCCTGCTGTTCGTGAATGAGCTCCTTAAGGAGGGCTCTGAGACCGGAGAAATCGCAGAGCGCTTGATGCTTGGGGACGACTATACCAGCTGGCATTGGCCGCAAATGCTCTTTTTACTGAACAAATGGATCGGAGACGAGAGTGAAGGCCATGCTGTCAGCGATCAGGCAGTGGAGAAAGCCGTGAATCTCGGGTTTGATGTCATGGGGAGGAATGTGCTGGATTCAGCCTTCGAGTTCGCAAAATTCATGATGGAAGGATATCGCGGAACGATTTTCCCTAAAGAAAATCTAGGCTGGCTTTCAATTTTCCGTAGAAAAGTTTAATTTTAAATCCAGAAATAAAAATCTACAAGGAGAGATGCAAAAAATAAGGATTTTTTCTGGGAAGGAGCTTTTATTGACTTTGGTGGTTTGCTTGTTTTCCTGCTTGGGAACAAGAGCCCAGGGGCTGGACAAGATCAAAGAGGCTTCCAAAACTATCTCCGAACCTTTGAAGCAAGCCCAAGGTGCCCAGAAGACCATCGGTCAGGGGTCAGAAACACTATCGAAGGCCCCTGAACAAATTACCAAGGATCTGGAGAGTGCCAAGAAATCCATAGAGGAAATGAAGAATAATTTGGGGGGGGCAGCTCCCAAGTCTGGAGACAATGCATCAAAGAACCCACAACCAGCGACTCCAAACGCCACTGCTGCCAATGGAAATGGAACCGATGCCAAGACCCCTGGAGCTACCCAAGGTGGCGGATACGCGCCCAATAATAATCCAGCTCCACTCGTGGCAAACAAGGCGCCGCAGGTGGATCCCACAGATGTCCCACGCCCAGTTCCCCCTGGAAGCAAGGACAATAAGACTCCGAGCGGTCCCATGCCTGTCGAGATGCTACCCAACCCTTCGGCGATAAGCGGGGCATCTGGTGGCGAAGGACAAGGCCATGCAACGCCCCCCACAAGCCTGAGCAATACTGGCACGAGCTGGGGAACAGCAGATTATAGCAACAGTCCAGCCCGAATTCTGTTGGAAAAAGCGGATTTTGATATCCAGACTTTGGAAGATTTGTACAGATATTCCGGCTGGGAAGACCCGGAAAGAGAACATACGCTCCGGGCAGTGCAGTATGCCTTGGAGGAGTTGCATCGGTCTATCATGGAAATCAAAAAGCTGGATCCTATGCGCTCCACTTGGAAACTGGAGGAGCGCTACAAAGAAATGTATGCTGTATATCAAGCAGAAAAGGGGAAAACACCCATTCCCACCAGTGCTGTCCAGGAAAGCGGCCTCCGATAACCATCCCTCCCGTCCCTGACGGATCCCGATCCGTTGTGGGAACAAGGAATTTCCTTGTCCAAGAAACCATCTGCCGTGGATTCCGTTATCATGGTGGCTGGATCACTTTTGTTGCTTCTGCCATCAGATCATGGAAGAACTGGACAGAATCCCAACCTCGAAGATCCAAAGAGCCACGAGGTTCATCCGCACCGGAGCCAAGGTAGGCCGAAACTACGCCATTCATTACACCAAGAAAATTTTTGACAAGGATCTTGAGCGTTCGGTACTGGACGCCAAGAATGCGGAAGATATTTATGGTGAGCTCAGTCAGTTGAAGGGTGGTGCCCTCAAGATCGCCCAAGTTCTCAGCATGGACAAGGGCATGCTTCCCAGAGAGTATTCTAGAAAGTTCGCTTTGGCGCAATACAGCGCGCCACCGCTTTCGGGGCCTCTGGTGGTCAAGACCTTTAAGCAAGAATTCGGAAAGGCACCTACGGAGTTGTTCGACGATTTTGACCTCAGGGCTACCCATGCTGCATCGATAGGCCAGGTGCACAAGGCACGAATCGGGGACAAAACCTATGCAGTGAAGATTCAGTACCCGGGAATTGCAGATTCAATCAAGTCCGATCTGCGAATGGTCAGGCCAATCGCCAGCCGCATCGCCAAGGTTTCCGACCGGGACATGGCAAGGTTTTTCGATGAAGTAGAGGCGCGCCTGCTCGAAGAGGCTGACTACAGGCTAGAGCTGAAGAATGCAATGGAGATCGGCAATGCCTGCGCCCACATCCCCAACATCCGTTTCCCACAATACTATCCAGAGCTTAGCGGGGGTCGAATCCTGACCATGGAATGGTTGGAAGGAATGCACCTGCGTGAATTCATGGAGACCCATCCACCTGATGCAATCCGAAACCAGATAGGGCAAGCCTTGTGGGACTTCACAACCCATCAAATGCATGTATTGGGGAAGGTCCATGCCGATCCACATCCCGGAAATTTCTTGCTTACAACCAATGGCCAACTTAGTGTCCTTGACTTCGGCTGTGTGAAAGTCGTGCCAAAAGACTTCTATAAAGCCTACTTCTCGGTGATTCATCCAAAAGTCAGGCATGACCCTGAGCGACTGCTACAGGTGACTTACACGCTTGAACTTTTGAATGAGAAGGACACTGCGGAAGACCGTGAATTTGTCCTCGAATTGCTGAACAAGTTTTTTGCGTTGGTCGAGAAGCCATTCTTTTCCGATAAGTTTGACTTCGGGGACGATGCCTATTTGGATTCACTGTACAACTTTGGTTTGGAGATGGGGCGCCTCAGCGATTTGCAACAGAAGCACGGAGGCCGTGGAAGCGCACATGCCATCTATATCAACCGTACTTTTTTTGGCTTGTTCAGCCTGCTCAATGATCTCAAGGCGACCATCAATGCCCACGACCCTTACATAATGAAGCTGGATATTTGATAAATGCGATGCATTTCGGATCGTCCAAAAGGATGGTGTGCCATGAAACCTTGAGATTTCGACCATGAAATCCAGCACGTGTATTCCCGTCGAATCCAAGGCTGATCAAAAATTGAAATGCAGGTACAGCTCGCGAGGCTCTGCATCCGTATAGTCGGATGGTCAATGGCCGCCCCCAATCGTTAGTCCAGTCTTCCGCAGCATGGGTGGGCGCACAGGATCAGAGGGATCCTCTCCCAGGGTATGCAAACCATAGCTGCGGAAAACATCACCCTGCTTCGGCGTCATAGGGGAGCAAAGACCTCCAAGCCCAACTTTTCTGTGGTTACCTCGGTATTTCATACGTGTTGATCGCGTATCCGTGGTTGCCGTTCACACGCTTGATATCACCATGGAGGCCAATCCTTTTTTCGAATATCGAGAGACGATGTAGCCATGGCGGATGCCTATCATATTGTACCTTGCGCCTTGTTATCATATATTTGCGCTCTCCTACTTCAGCAGAAATCCCTTTGCGAATGATCAAGGCCGTAATTCCAGTGGCAGGCGTGGGCACCACGCTGAGGCCTCATACCCATACTCAACCCAAGCCGCTCATTCCTGTGGCCGGGAAGCCTATCCTCGGACATATCATCGAAAATTTGATGGCTGCGGGCATCCATGATTTCGTCTTCGTGATAGGATACCTCGGTGAGAAAATAGAGGAATTCGTTCGCAGCAGATACTTGGGGCGCATCAAGATGGAATTTGTGTTGCAATCACCACGGGAAGGTACGGGGCATGCGATATGGGTGGCAAGAAAAGCGTTCGAGGGATCGGAAGAGATTCTGATCGTGTTGGGGGATACCATTTTCGACGTTGACCTTGAAGCTGTGATGCGTGAACCGGACAGCACCGTCGGTGTGCAAGTGGTGGATGACCCCCGCAAATTCGGGGTCGCAACGCTGAATGAAAACGGTTATGTCATGAGTGTCATTGAGAAGCCGCGTATTCCCAAAAGCAACCTGGCGCTTGTGGGCCTGTATCGCATCAAAGAAGTACCCGCACTGGTCAGCTCACTCGAATACCTGATCAGCAATCAGCAGACCGGGGACCGCAATGAGTACCATCTCACCGATGCGATCATGCGCATGATCAGGGCGGGAGTCAGGATTCGGACGCACATGGTGGAAAACTGGTTTGACTGCGGGCAGAAAGAGAGCCTGCTGGAGACCAACCGCATCCTGCTGGAGCGTATCGTGGACCTCCCCGAGTATCATTATCCGGACTGCGTCATTCTCCACCCGGTTCACATCTCCGAAAATTGCATCATTCAAGGCAGCATTATCGGCCCTAATGTGGCCATTGCTGAGAATTCCGTGATCCGCAACTCAATTGTCAAGAACTCCATCTTGGGTGCTTATTCCCAGCTGGACTCCATCGTTCTATATGGCTCGGTGATCGGAAACGACGCTTCGCTCCGTGGCAAAAGCAATAGCGTGAACATCGGAGACAATACCGAAATTGACTTCAATTCTTGAATCTGGAAAGAGCTTCCGTCCCTACCGCAACCCTGCCACCGAAGATTGCACAGGGAGCATCCCTCCGTCTTGGCAAGTTCGAACCTCGATTGCTCTCCCGATACCCTGTCGTTCAGCCTGGTGCCCAGCACAGGACGTATTGTCCCGGCAGGGGTTAAGATCGATACGCTAGATTTGCGTCATGGAGAACCTTCCTTTTATCAACAACACGGTTACGGGGCTGTTTGGCATCCAATTCCCGATCATCCAGGCCGGGATGGTGTGGTGTGCGGGATGGGAACTTGCCGCTGCTGTGTCCAATGCTGGAGGCTTGGGACTGATCGGGGCGGGAAGCATGGATGCTGCGGTTCTGCGCCTGCACATTCGCAAGTGCAAGGCTGCCACGGATCGTCCCTTTGGCGTGAACATCCCCCTTCTATCCCGTGAGGTCGAGCGACTCCTGCAGGTGGTGGTGGAAGAGCAGGTCAAGATCGTTTTCAGTTCCGCCGGCAACCCGAATACCTGGACGCGAACCTTGCAGGCGGAGGGGATCAAGGTCGCACATGTCGTCTCTAGCGTACGCTTTGCTTACAAAGCCGCTGAAGCGGGTGTGGATGCGGTGGTTGCAGAGGGTTTCGAAGCAGGAGGGCACAATGGACGGGAAGAAATCACCACGCTATGTCTGATTCCGCAAATTCGTGCGGCGATTGACCTCCCAGTCTTAGCAGCCGGTGGTATCGCCTCGGGTGCAGCCATGCTCGCATGTATGACGCTCGGAGCCGATGGTGTCCAGATCGGGACACGATTCGTCGCCTCCGATGAGTCAAGCGCACACCCTGCTTTCAAGCAGCGTGTCGTTTCCCTGCCCAGTGACGGAACCATGCTCGCACTGAAAGCCCTGACACCGACACGGCTGATCAAAAACAAATTCTACGAGGAAATCCTACGGATGGAGGAGAATGGCGCCTCTCGGGAAGAACTCGCTTCCCACCTGGGCCATGGCCGATCCCGCAAGGGGATGTTTGAGGGAGAACTCGAGGAAGGAGAGCTGGAAATCGGCCAAATCAGCGGCGCTGTAAGGGAAATCTTGCCCGCAAGGGAGATTGTGGCGTCCATCCTTTCGGAATACAAGCAGGCAAAGCTGGAAATCTTAAATCCCATCGGGCGTTTCTAAGCAGTTTCAGGAACATTTGAACATTATGACGGTGCACAAAGGCAGGATTTTTCATCTGGTCACTCCTGAGCGATGGCGCAAGGTACTGATCGAAGGGCACTATCGGCCAGATTCGCTTCGGTCGGATAGGTTCATCCATTGCTCCACATGGGAGCAGTTGATAGAAAGCGCAGAACTGCATTTTCCGAATCACGATGAATTGATTGCGCTATGTATCTTGGAAAAGAGGGCGAAAAAGCACTTGGTTTGGGAGAAAGGCAGGAATGATCAGTTATTTCCCCATCTTTACGGCGAGTTTCCTTTTGATGCCGTGGAAGCGACCAAGCTTCTGGTCAGGAATCCTGAAGGTAAGTTTGAACTGGCAAGTGAATGAGCACACATCAAATACAAGTGGATTGGCAAGCATCCGGGCATTTGTTCAAGGGTTTCAATCCGCAGGGTCCGACTGTTGAAATGGATGGTGACAGTAAGCAGGGAACAAGTCCGATGATCCTGCTCCTGCATGCCGAGGCTGGCTGTACCGGCATGGATGTGGTATCGCTATTAGAGAAAATGCGGCAACCGATCACCGGCCTCAGGCTGGAGGTCACAGGAGAGAAGTCCGAGGGCGAATACCCAAGAATCTGGGAGAGAATCCATGTCAAATACATCATCTCGGGAGATGTCGAGCCTGATAAGGCAGCTACGGCGGTGAGACTTTCGATGGAAAAATACTGCTCGGTATCTGCCATGCTGGCCAAGACAGCAAAAGTCACGCATGAGATTCAACTGCTGGATTCGATGAACCGGTGAATCGATTTGCTCAATGGCATCGCGGCCATGGAGCCTGAGTGATTCCTGTGCACCACACTATGGAGCCGATTTGCAACCTGTGCCTCTCCTGTGGAGCGGAAAGGACGTGAAGCTGGGAAAAAACTGGCTTTTTCTCCAGTAAAACCCCGAAGGAATGCGCTCACATGATGACTCACGGAGGAGCCGAGGGTTCTTGAACCTCGATTCACAGCCTCTTCAGTGT
This sequence comes from Bacteroidota bacterium, assembly GCA_046050405.1. Lineage (GTDB taxonomy): Bacteria > Bacteroidota > Bacteroidia > J057 > JADKCL01 > JADKCL01. The sequence goes on from JBJOPY010000083.1 coordinate 9,868, forward strand.
CCTTCTTCCGAATCAGTCTCTGGGTGGGAGAGAGCCGTGCCCGATCGTCCCTTCTCGTGAAACCTGGTCCGTATGATCTCAGTGATTTGCCTACTCATGGCGGAAGAGATCGCCGAGGCATTGAATCCCTTGTCAACCATTGTCTCTTCACCCGAGGACATGGATGCCAGTTGAACACCCATTCTACTCGAAAGGTCTAAAATGGAAAGCAACAGCATTTGCCTCCCTTGCAATTCATGGCTCCAAGACTGCGCCTCGAAGAATACATAGACTAGGATGTCCAGGGACTTTTCATTGATGGTGTCAAAATAGACTTCGTAACCGTCCTTTCGCGTGGATGGGTGGTTCCTAACCAACTCTCGCACGCCCTCCACGAACAATTCAATCATCTCTGGACGCGTGGCGCAATGTAGGCTTATCCGAGTGACGAATGGCCGATAAGCCCTGGCACCCATGTTGTTGACCGCCATGGAAGCAATGTTTCCATTGGGGATGGAGATCAGCGAGTTCCCAATGGAGCGAATCCTGGTAGAACGAACGTTCACCTCCTCCACCACACCTTCACTCGACCCTATGACCACCCAATCCCCAATCCTGAAAGGACGATCCAAGAAGATGATCAGGGATCCGAACAGATTCTTGATGGTGTCCTGTGCAGCTAGTGCTAGGGCAAGGGTTCCGAAAGCAACCCCGCCAATCAATGCAGTGATGTTCACGTTCAGCGCATCGAACACATAGATCACCACCGCGATGACGACGATCGCCTTCAGCAAGTTCCGGGCAATCGGGACAAGCTGATCGTCAAGGGTGTCTTCTGTCATCGATGAACGGCGTTTAAAAAACGCCATGAGAAGGTTCACAACTTGCAGGAGGATCATCATTACGAACACTGGTATCATGATCCTGAATCCATTGACCACCCAAACGTTCAGTTCATTAGAGAACTGAAGGACAGGGTACACCTTTTGAAGCGCGAAAAACAGGACGAGAAGGCTGATGGGACGTGCAATTTTCGCAAGGAACTGCAATGCCTCGTCTTTCCGAATAAACCGAACGAGGATGGAGGCGAGTATCTCGCTGACCAGCCTGGTCAGCAGCTTGTGCAATACCAAGGTGAACAGGATGAATAGTAGAACTCCCAGGCATTGCCAGAGCTGAAGCCCGAGGAAATCATTTCGGGACCAAGCGGGCAGCCATTCCATCGTTCCGAAAGGATAGATGCGCGTATGCAAGCGTTCAATGGCTTGCACGGTCGTCCATGAATATACCCAGCCACGAGACTTCTTATAGAGAAAAATATCTGGCTCTGATCGGACGGGCACGAAGCGAGCAAGACCTGTAAGGCTATCCGTGTAGTTGGGATCACGGGGCAGCGCATCCACATCGATGACGTATCCCGCACCATCTAGGAACTGTTTCAGCTGGATGGCCTTTTCCTTAGCCGCCGTCCCCTTGGGATCCGGGATGTTCAATGTCATGGCAGCAGAATCGGGATGCAGATGCGCGCCTTCGAGAAAGTAGAGATGCGTGACCACTGTCTCATAAGGAGAAGCCAGACTGAATCGATGGCGGCCAGTTTCCAGATAGTCCAATTCATAAAACTGCCCCTTCGCCGATGAAATGGCATCTCCCTGAGGAAGATATGCATCGGTGGGCAGCGAATCCTGGCCAAACACACTGGAATGGAGGGACAATGTGATGGGCATGAACAGCAATACTGCCGCTTTCATCCCGAATCGAAGGCTAGTGATCATTCCACCAAATTAGGAAAAGGAAGCACTCAACGTCTCCAGGGGTACCCAGCAAACTGAAAATTCCATTCTCCATCGCACCGGGGCAAGCATTCACCATGAGGCAAATCATGTTCTCCGATCGAATTTTGCGTATTTT
>JBJOPY010000084.1:0-20916 GCA_046050405.1 Bacteroidota bacterium
CCGGCTGGAAATGGCCGACCGCCACCCCTTCCTGGCAGTGGAGCAGCCCCATGGCACGCGTGATCGGCAAAACTTCCTGGATTTCATCCACGTTCAGGTCGCCTCCGGTGCCGTAGTAGGACTTCAGCAGCGGCAGGACGGCTGCGTACCATCGTTTCAAGACCCCTTCCTTGCGAGGATCCTCAGGATTGAAGTTGATGCCCGACTTCGCACCCCCTATCTGCGGCCCGCAGACGGAAAACTTGACTTCCATGGTCTTGGCCAGCGACAGCACTTCCTCCTTGTTCAGTCCCTCCCGCATGCGGGTGCCTCCACCGGCGGCACCGCCTCGCAGGGAATTGATCACGACCCAGCCCTCGGCCTCCGTCTCGGGATCCTTCCATTCGAAGACGATCTCGGGTGCCTTGCGCTCGAAGTCCCGCAGCCGCTCAGCCGTCGTAACAGTCAGTGGTTTCAACATGGATTCTAAATTTTGGGCAAAATTAGGGAAAACTGCGTGGATATCCTTCAACTCCGAATTCCCGCCCCGGCCCAGGGTAGCGGAAACAGATTCTGCTCTCACCCGATGCTTCCACGTCGTCCTCCAAAACGGATCGGAATGTGAAATTTTGGCGTCAGGGGCTTTCAGCGATGGGGGAAAGCCTATTTTCCAGCTGCCATCGTCCTATGCGCAGCGAAATGAAACTCCTCGATGACCTGCTTCAGCTTCTCTTTTCCAGGAATTGTCCCGGATGCGACCGTCCGCTGGTGCGGGGAGAAAGGGAGGTTTGCTCCGAATGCCTTCTGGAACTGGAGGAAACCAAGTTCCATGAACGGCCGAAGGACAACGAGCTCTATTACCGGCTGGCAGGCAAGGTGCCCTGCGACGGGGCTGCCGCCTTGTTTTATTTCTACAAGCGGGGGCGCCTCAAGCGGATCACCACCGCCTTCAAATACGGTAACCGGCCCCAGGTGGCGCGATTCCTCGGCGAGTACTTCGGAGACCGGCTACAATCCGCGCCATTCCTTCGCGAACTCGACTGGATCGTTCCAGTTCCGCTCCACCGAAGCCGATTGGCGCAGCGTGGATACAACCAGAGTGAAATGATCGCCCGGGGGCTCAGCCGGTCGACGGGGGTTCCAGTGAACACCCGTGCACTCGGCCGGGTCATCAAAACCTCCACGCAGACACGGAAATCACAATCAGAGCGTTGGGAAAACGTGAAGGAGGCATTCGAAGTGCGGCATCCCATCCAAGGCACTATCGCCCTCGTGGATGACGTGGTCACGACGGGTGCCACCCTGGAAGCCTGCATCCGGCAGCTCTATGCCCAGCCCGTTCCTCCGACGGGTGTTTACGTGCTGATCCTAGGGATGGCAGGGCATCGTTGATCCTGAGATGGCGCCCACATTTGACACCCCTGCCAGTGAAGGCGACTGCCCCTCGGAACCAGGAGGAGTCCCTGCATCACAGAAATTGCTTGACATTTTTCCCGGGAAACATTAACTTCGCACACTTTGTTTTAACTGAAGAAAAACGAAAGCTATGCCACCAGCAGCAAGAATCGGAGATATGCACACCTGCCCCATGCAGACTCCCGGGGTTCCGCCCATACCGCATGTCGGCGGCCCCATCTCCAAGGGTGCACCGACTGTAATGATTGCAGGAATGCCCGCCGCACGCGTGGGAGACATGTGCGTCTGCGTAGGCCCCCCCGATTCGATCGTCAAAGGATCCGCGACGGTGATGATCGCCAAAATGCCCGCCGCCAGACTAGGCGACATGACCGCGCATGGAGGCAGCATCGTGGTAGGTGCCCCGACGGTCATGATCGGAGGGTGATGGATGCTTGACGATGCCGGAGCGCATGCTGGACGGCAGAGTCTCCGTCATGGACGGTTCCGTCGTTTATCCAGTCCCTTGATTGCGCGCACTCCCATCCCTGAGCATTGGAATCGGCATTTGCCGTTCTATCAGTCTCCCCAGAAGATCTGAATAGATGGGGAGGTGAGTCCTGTGCCTGTGGTGATGATTTGAAAAGATTCCTCTCCATGCAGGGTGACCCTTGAAACCGGGGATAGATCATGCCTCGGCTCCGGTCCTCACTCCTGCCTACGTCACGAAGACTTGGCAGATTCCCGGCGAAGCCATCGCGTGAATGGATGCCACCGCGTTTTCCAAGAAGACGGGAACGGACAAACCCCTTCCCTGTACTTGCCGGAAACCGGGATGATGCACAGAACCAAGCCAACCCCTTCCCGAATTCCTCTCATACCGGGGCAGCCCTACTCGAATGCCATCGCCCGCAAGTCCTCTATGTCCCGGATGGTCTTGGCAACATTCCCGCCAAGGATCCTTGCACCGTCCTCCGTGACCAGGTAGTCGTCCTCGATGCGAATCCCTCCAAAGTCCTTGAACTTCTCGACGGCATCATAGACGATGAAGTCCTGGTGCATGCCCTTCGACCTCCACAGATCGATCAGCTGCGGGATAAAGTAAATGCCGGGTTCGACGGTGACCACGAATCCCGGCTTCAGCGGACGCGCCAGCCTGAGGAAGGCCAGCCCGAATTGGTCGCTGCGCGCATGCCCCTCGCCATAACCGACATGGTCCTCGCCCAGGTCTTCCATGTCATGGACATCCAATCCCATCATGTGGCCCAGCCCATGCGGGAAGAACAAGGCATGTGCCCCTGCAGCCACTGCCGCATCCAGGTCACCCTTCATGAGACCCATGGCCTTCATGGCTTCTGCAATCACCCTGGCAGCCCGCAGGTGGGCTTGCCTGTAGGGAAGGCCGGGCTTGAGCATGGATATGGCGGCCATCTGTCCGTCCAATACTGCCTGGTAAACCTCACGCTGCCGTGGGGTGAAGACAGGATCCACAGGGAAGGTGCGCGTCATGTCGCCTGCATAGTGTGATACAGGCGCCTCGGCGCCGCCGTCCACGAGCAGGAGCCGTCCGCTTTCCAACCGGTTGCGATGGGCATGGTTGTGGAGGATCTGCCCGTCCGTGCTGATGATCGCCGGAAAAGACGCAGCGGTATCGTTCCGGTGGAGGACCGCCTGCACGGCGGCATGGATGTCCGCCTCACTGATTCCCGGGCGGGCAGTCAGCATGGCAATTTCATGCATGTCATTGGTGATCCGTACGCCCAGCTCGATCTGCGCGATTTCCTCGGCGCTTTTGATACTCCGCTGTGCCACCACCGCCCGGACCAGGTTCAGCGATGCACATAGTTTCACCGCCGGGATCGCGATGGAGAGCAGTTCACTGATCCGAATCACGTTCTCATGCCGATACGGGGGGAGATAATGGACGTCAGGGACGAGCACTGTCGCCAATGCCTGGCTTGGTTGTGTTTTCAAGATTCCGGTGCCTTCGGCAGCGGCGGCGAGGGTCGGAGACTCCCCCGTCCACACGATATCCTCCAGCGTGAGTTCGTCGCCGTAAACGGTCGTCTCCCCAGAACCCGTGTCGATCACGGCTGCCAAGCCGGGGCGGTCGATGCCGATGTAATAGAGGAATGTACTGTCCTGGCGGAAATGGTAGGCGTTTCCCCGGTAATTCATCCCAACTTCACCATTGCCGAGCAGCAGCACCTGGCCCTCTCCCATGGACTTGCAGAGTTGATTTCTTCTTGCGATGTAGGTGGATGCTGAAAACATAGCGATCATCAACGTGGTACAAACATGGACGGACGATCCTCCTGACAGGCAGGACATCCGTCCGACAAAATGGAAATTCGGGGCTCAATATCGGCAAAATCCGGAGTGAATCGCCAAAGCAACGTGCATTTGAAAAATGGATCTTTGAATCCAAGGAATGGAGGGGGGCGCGATGTTGGTATTTCAACGGATTTTCCATTTGAACCGTCCGGGATTCGAAAATCGAGGAGGTGTATCTCCAGATGCGTGTCGCCGGGGACGGGCCTTGCGCGGGGCGCGGAATTTGATGAATCTTGCACTCGTGGTATGGAGGTGCCCCGGAAAGCACCGAAACCACCCCACATTAAGGAGGAACTGTATGCTGATCGCTAACCCCATCTACGACGTGGTCTTCAAGCGCATGCTGGAAAACGAGCGTGTCGCCAAGTTCTTCATCGGCACCCTGCTGGAGGAGACCATCCTGGCCGTGGAGGTGAAGCCGCAGGAGTTCACCTACGTGAACGAGCTGGCCATCCTGGCCGTCTTCCGCCTGGACTTCATCGCCACGATCCTCACCGGCACCGGCGAGCAGCGGAAGGTGCTGATCGAAATCCAGAAGGCGCAGAACGAGATCGACCTGATGCGCTTCCGCAACTACCTCGCCGAGCAGTACAGGAAGGAGGACGCGCCGGGGGGTGAGCCTGTGGCGCTGCCGATCACCACCATTTACATCCTGGGCTTCCGGCTCCCTGAGATCAAGACCGCCTGCATGAAGGTGGAGCGGGCCTACATGGACATGATCAGCCGCACGGTGATCGAGGCGAAGAGCGACTTCGTGGAGCGGCTGACGCACGACTGCTACGTGGTGCAGGTGGACCGGATCACCGACCGCTACCAGACGCGGCTGGACAAGCTGCTGAGCGTCTTCGAGCAGGCGCACTTCATCGATGAGAAGAGGATCGTGAAGGAGTTCATGCATGAGACGGACCTGGAGGAGGTGCGGCTGATCACGGGCATCCTGCACCATTCCGGGGTGAGCCCGGAGGAGCGGAAGCTGATCGAGACGGAGCAGGAGGCCTGGCGCACGGTCCATGCCATGTTTGCAAAGACGGAAAGGAAGTACCTGAAGGAGCTGGAGGAGAGGGATAGGGCCCTGGAGGAGAAGGACAGGCTGATCGAGGAACTCCGCAGGAAGCTACAGGAAAAGGGGGAAGTGTAGGCAACCAAAACACGATTTTCACTCTTCACCAAGGCCATCCCTAGGATTCGGAGACTTCTTCGAAGACACGGGCCAGGTTCCCCGCCAATGTCCTGAAGTCAAACTGCCGCACATAATCCGCATCTGCGATGTATTTTTCGGCGAGAATCTGCCTGTCCTGAATCAGTTGGCGGAGGCTGTCCGCGATCCCCTCGAAGTCCTCCGGGTCGTGGGCGATCCCGAGGCCCGAGCGCCGAATGATCTCAACGGCATCCGACTCCCTCCCGATCATCAGGACAGGCTTCCCGGCCTGCAAATACTCGTACACCTTCCCAGGGATCAACAAGGGTTTGAAGCCAGGCTTCGCAAGCTCCAAAGGCAAGAAGAGGGCATCGCAAGCGTCCAGTTTTGCACGGGAGGCCGCCCTTTCATGGTACCCTTCGATGCTGACCATCTCCCGGATCCCCATCGCATTCACCTGTCGCTGGTTTTCAGGGTCGATGTTCCCCCAGATCTCGACCCTCAGCAAGTGGACGCAGTCGGGGTATTTCTCCTTGAACCGCGCCAAGCCACGGAAGAGATAATATCCGCAGCGCGAGGTGGGAATGAAAACATCCGGGCGGTACTCCCAGAACCACTGTTTCAGCCAATCCTTCCAGGTGCGGCGGTCATCGATCCCCGGACGGTGACGGAACAAGGTCCCACCAAACCCCAGGCGCAAGACATCCTTCTCCTGTCTAGTATCCATTGGTGATCACGGCGATTTTGTCCTCTGTGGCGATGCCACGCCGCACATACTCCTCCTTCAAGGCAGGGCAAGTTACCACCAGCTTGTCGGCCTTGCCCCAGATCCGCTTCTCCATCCACCGGCTGAAAAACCAGTGCCATTTGGAAGGCCAGACCCAGAAATAGGATTCCGTGAAGGGATCCCGCAAATCGGCGACCCACTTCACGCCCCTCCGCCTTTTCAGGCGGTGGCCGAGCAATGTCGCCACAAACGGCCCGGAACTCGTCCAGACCAGTTCGATGCCCTCACGGTCGATGATCTCCAGTGCAGGCTGGAGGCAATGGCGGGGCCACCGCGCAGGGGGCTCCCACCAGTGGAACCAGAAGAGCATCCATGCCAGCCGCATCAGATGCAGCCGGATGAGCTTGTCACGGAGCCTTGGCTTATAGTGGATGGGTACGCGGGTGATTTTCAATCCGGCAGGGAGTGATCGTTCCATGGAAACATCCACAGGGCAGGCTCCCTCCGAGATATCGCTCAATGCCACCGTGAGGACATGCAAATCGTAGCCCATCTCGGTGAGATGCTGTGCAAACCGCGTCGCACGGTACACTCCCGGGCCACCCATCGGCGGGAAATGGTGCGCGATGAACAGGATTTTCTTCTTATTCTTTTGCTCCATCCGATGGGACACCCTGCCAAGCCCGGAGACTCGGGACAGCGAAGTTAATGCGATGTCGCAGTGCAATCCAAACCTGTCGATTCGACGCATACCGAAACGGCCTGGAAGGATGCGCTCCCACCCATCAAGGCGAAATCACCCGCTTTTCCTTCATCCGTTCCCGAACCAGGCGCCGAGGCTGGCCAGGCGGAACAGTGCCGCACTGTCCAGTTGGCTGGTTTTTTTCTGGAGCCATACCCGGTCCGCTCCCGCATCGCGTGCCGCCTGCGCATACGCTTCGAACTGAAGCCGGTGTTCCCTGACCCACTCTTCATGCGGTGTCGTGAAGCCCTTCTTGTCTTTCCGAAGCCGTATTTTTTCCGGCAGGTCGCCCATGGCTTTCCGTAGGATGAACTTTTGCCAGCCATCGCGAATCTTGTATTCGTCTGGAAGCGTGAGTGCAAACTCCACGATGCGGTAATCCAGGAATGGCAGCCTCGCCTCGATCCCGAAGGCCATCGAATTTCGGTCCTCATAGCGGAGCAGGCTGGGCAGGATGAAGGACCGGAGGTCGAGCTTGAGGATGTCCGACAAGGTGCCGGCAGCATTCCAGGCGGTGACTTGCGCAGGCCCGGGCATCCTCCCGCCCAAGTTGAGCTTGATGAAGAGCTTGACATCGTTCCGCACCGTCTTCTTCACCTCCTTTTCATTCCAGCCTTTGATCGCACAGTAGGCTTCCACGAGCTGATTGCAGGCGGAGAACTTGCCCGCCAGGTAGAGCGACCGGGCATATTTATAAAAGTGATGGTGATAACCGCCAAACAGCTCATCCCCGCCTTGCCCGTCGAGCAGTACGACGACTTCCGACCGCCCCACGGCCTTCATCACAGACCATTGGGCATACATGGACGTGCTGGCCACAGGCTGGTCCTGATGGTACATGAAACGTTCGAAGTCTTCAAATCCAAACTGCTCCAAGGGGTTGACATAGTGCGCATGGAGCCCCAGGTCCCCCTCTATGAAGCGGACAAAGGGCGACTCGTCCCCTTCCTTGCCCGGGAATGCTGAGGTGAACGTATGGATCGGCCCCTCTTCCTTCCTCCGAAGCCGAATCCTGTGGGCCAAATAGACAATCGTGCCGCTATCGAGGCCGCCGGAAAGTGTGGTGCCCCAGGGGACATCCGACCGCATGCGCAGGCTGATGGCGCTGTCCAGCAAATCCCGGAGCTCATGCGCCGCATCGTCCAGGCTGACCTTGCGAATCCCTGTGGCAGGAAAGTCCCAGTATGGCTGCGCACGGGACTTCACCACCTCCTGCGGGCGGGCTCTCAGGAAGTGTCCGGGCTGGAACCGGAGAACGTCCCGCAGGGCTGTCTGCTCCGTCAGGTCGATCTGTCCACCCCTCAGAAAATGATCGACGGTTTCATGGTGGAGCAATCTCGGCCCGTACGGCAAGGTGCGAATCGCCTTGATCTCGGAGGCCATCATCCATTCGCCGGCCTCCCCCCAAACATAGAGCTGCTTGACGCCGATACGGTCATTGGAGACGATGACACGCTGCCGGATCGCATCCCAGATGATGACCGCCCACATCCCATTGAACATGTGGAAGCAATCCGTGCCCCATTGGCGGTAGGCTGCCAGGATGACCTCCGTATCCGTCCCCGTCGAGAACCTGTGTCCACGGGCTGACAGCTGGTCGCGGAGCTCGATGAAGTTGTAGACTTCGCCATTGTGAACGATTAAATTGCCCTTGGCATCCCGCATCGGCTGATAGCCTTTGCTTGACAGGTCAAGGATGCTGAGGCGCTTCTGGGCCAGCAGGATATCCGCACTGCCATCGACATAGCGCGACGCGTCAGTGTCCGTGACGATATCGGCCGGTGTCCCGTCCGTGAGATAAGTCCATGACTTGCCGGAGCCACTGTCGATGAGGCATATTCCCTCCCCGTTCGGGCCCCTGTGGTTCATGGTTCCCAGTGCCATCTGTGCCTGCAAAATGTCTTCCTTGCGCAGGCCAGAAGATTTATAGTAACCAAGGATTCCACACATCGTGTAACGAAGTTCGCGGATCGGGAGGGAAGGTGCAAACGGCTTGCGGACGAGGCGTGCCATTCGCAGCAGAAAAATACCACTGGCATGCAACCTTGGCACCCCAAGAATGGTTGTCATGGAAGTGCATTCAAGGGCGCCTACTGCAATCATCCGCCATGAAATCGGACAAGGAACACTCAAAAGCGGCAGGTTGCGTTGCCGTGACGGACATCGGCCGCTGGGATTCGATCCACAGGAAACTGATCCGGGCCAGAAAAGACTCCTCCAGCGGGGGTACAGTGAACGTACTGGATCAATGAAAAATCCAGCGCTGTACATTCCACTCCTCCTTCTCCTCCTCCACGGGTGCCAACCCAAGGCCTACACCCCCGACAAATGCCTTGGCAGTCAGCAGGTCCCCCGGACAAAACACCTGGCGGTCTCGGACATCATGCCGGATTTCACCACCATGACCGATTCGGGCAAGACGGTTTCCCTCTCCGCAATGGACCGCGGGGCGGTCTTGCTCTTCTTCAAGCGAAACGTCCCGAAGGGTACGACACGGTTCCTTTCCAATGATGAGATCGCCCATGCAGGCATCGGGGAGCTGGCAAGGAAGAAGACCTGCGATGTCTTGGTCACCAACGATGCCAAACTGTCCCGTATCTACGGAATCGAGCTGGACGACGATGCAAGCGTCAAACATGGCACCCTGATCGTCGCGGACAGGGGGAAGGCCATCCAGAAAATCTACCATGGCTCCTGCGAGGACCACATCATCGAATTATTGAACGGCATGTGAACCTGTCATGGACAGGAGGCCGGTGATTGGAAAACCCAGGCAGGAATGAACTCAGTAGGCGGAGTGCCCCGGCGTTTGGTCGCAAAAGGCTTCCCATGACCGGGCTTGCTTTCCACGGCTTGGACTGTCTTCAAAAGACTACAGTCCAGATTCCTGGATCCTCCGCGCAGATGCGAGAGATTTTTGGCTAAATTGCGGTGCTTTTGACGGAGGATGAACCTCCCCGGGCAATAAATCGTCCTTGGCTTGATTTCTGCCATGTCTGCCTCTGACATCAACTGGTTTGCGCTTATGAAACGTCCATACTTTTTCGTCCTTGTCACCCTCTGTCTGCTCTCGGCCACCCAGGTGGCCGCCCAGGAAATGGCCCATCGTCCCGTGCTTCGATGGGGGATGAACTTTGGCGGTGCGTGGCAGAGCTCTGACGTTCGCCGCATCGGCGGTGGAGGCCTCGGATCCACCCTCGAAGTCCCGATCCTCGAGAATGACCGCAGCCTCATCGGTGTCAGCCTCCGCGGACGCTACCTCTGGTCGGTCACCTACGGCAAGGACCTGAAGCCCACCTTTGAACCCGCATTCTCTGGGGGCATCAATTACCGCAACCATCGCACAAGCTCCACCAACTGGGACCTGGAACTCTTGCTGAAGGCCAATCGGCTCCGTGCCAAAACGGGCATGCTGCTCTATGTCTGGGGCGGAATCGGCAGCATGGGTTCCAAGGCCAGGCAAAACAACATGGATGAACTGATCGGCAGCGGCTACTATGACTATACCGGGATCGGCAGCGGATCCATCTTCTCCACCCGGACGCAACTGAACATGCTCCGCGACTGGACTTATGAAACCCGCACGACAAGCAAATGGCCGACCTGGAAATTCGCACCGTCGGCAGGCATTGGCATGGGCTACGAATTCACGCCCTGGTTCTCCATGGCTGCCGAGTGGAAGGTTTCATTCCCGCAGTACGATATGCTCGATGGCTACGTGGGCACCAACGACAACATCCTGAACTACCACAAGGACATCCACCACTATGCGGGGCTGCATCTGGACTTCGGGTTGTTCGGAGGCCATGCAACGACCCAGCCTCCTTCAAACGATGGCAATTTCACGCCCAAGGGCGACGACCCTGCCATCGTGATGGTCGCTCCCACAGGCAGCCATGTGGACATTCAGGGTGGTTGCACCTACGAAGTGCGTGCACGGATGTACAATGTGCGCAACAAGGGCTTGATCAAATTCGCCCAAGGAGGGGTGATGGTGTCCCCTGAGATGTACACTTACGACGAGACGACACATGATTTCAGTGCGATGGTGACCCTGAGCCCTGGAACCAACACCTTCCAAATCATCGCCCGCAACCAGTATGGCACGGCCTCGAAAACCTTCACGGCGAGCTGCTCCCAGCCAGAGGTCGTCCCCACCGGAAACCCGCCGCAGGTGTTTGTGACATTCCCGACCGCCTTCCCCGCCATCATCCCGGATTGCCGCTCAGTGATCCATGTGACGGCCTACAATGTCTCCAGTGCCAGTGACATCACCGTGTATCACAATGGATCCCTGGTACCGGCCCAATCCTATGCCTTCAATCCGCTGAACTCGGAGTTGGTGATGAATGTGGACCTGTTGCCAGGAGACCACCGCTTCGAGTTCATCGCCCGCAACGCCTTCGGGCAAGCAAGCACCACGGCCATGCTCAGCTGCCCGAAGCCGCAAGCCCAATTGCCCACGGTGACGATCACCACCCCGGGCATCACGCCATTCTCCAGCCCCAGCTGCATGCAGACGGTCGTCGCTGCCGTCACGGGCGTCAATGGCAAAAATGATATTTCCGTGTACCAAGACCGTGTGATGCTCTCCCCGAATGCATGGGCTTACAGCCCGAGCTCCAATACCGTGACCCTGACGGTTGCCTTGAACAATGGCATCCAGTCCATGGTCGAGATCGTCGCGGTGAATCAGCATGGCCGCGCCAGTGACCTCCAGATGCTGCAGTGCTACGCCCAGCTGCCTCCGCCCGTCATCCAGATCATCCGGCCCACGAATGGCTTCTATCAGGGAACGAACTGCAACCAATTCATCACGGCGAGGATCCTGAACATCAGCGGGATCCAGGACATCCGTGTCCTGGACGGAAGCAGGGCGATCTCCCCGCAATCCTACTCTTTCAATCCGTATAGCCAGATCTTCTCCATGGATGCCCCGCTCACGCCAGGCATCCGGGAGCAGTTCACCCTCATCGCCACCAATGGCATTGGGCAGGACCGGGCCACGGTGCAACTGCAGTGCACGCAGCCAGTGGAACCGATGATCACCATCTGCCACATCCCGCCATCCAATCCCGCCAACGTGCTTACGCTCACGATTCCAGCCAGCCAATGGCCGGGCCACCAAGCGCACGGGGACATGCAAGGCCCATGCTCGCCCCGCACCGTCGTGGTCTGCTTCCAAGGATCCCAGATGACCATTTCCCAAAGTGCATTGCCGGCATACCTCAGCATGGGAGCCACCCAAGGCCCCTGCCAAGAGCCGATGATCACCATCTGCCACATCCCACCCTCGAATCTGGCAGCGGCTGCCACAATGACGGTTCCGAGGAGTGCATTCCCCTCCCACCAGGCACATGGCGACCTACAGGGCCCCTGCTCGGACCAAACCGTGAGCATCTGCTACAATGGTCAGAATCTCACGGTTTCACAGACGGTCTGGAAGGTGTACCAAAACATGGGTGCGACCCAAGGCCCCTGCCCGGTGCGGACAGTCACCATCTGCCACATCCCGCCGGGAAATCCTGCCGCCGTCCAGACAATCACCATTCCGGAGGCGTCACTGCCTAGCCACCAAGCCCATGGAGACATCCAGGGACCCTGCTCGAACGTCATGGTCGAGGTCTGCTATCAAAGCCAGACGATGACGGTCTCGCAAAGCGCATGGAAAGTCTTCCAGTCGCTAGGTGCTACGCGCGGGGCATGCCCGCCACGCCAGATCACCATTTGCCACATCCCGCCCGATGATCCCACGCATCCTCAGACGACCACCATCCCCGAAACGGACTGGCCGAGCCACCAAGCCCACGGAGACATCCAAGGTGCCTGCTCCTCTCAGCAGGTGACCCTCTGCTACAATCAGCAGACTGTCACAGTTTCAGCCACGGCTGCAGCTGTGCTGATGAACATGGGTGCCCTGCAGGGGGCTTGTCCCCCACGGCAGATCACCATCTGCCATATTCCGCCCGAAAACCCTGCAAATGCCACCACGATCACCCTTCCAGAATCCCAGTGGGCCAGCCATCAGTCGCATGGGGATGTTCAGGGCCCCTGCGACAGCAAGGCAACCACCATCTGCTACCAGAACCAGACCCTGGTGATCTCCCAATCGGCTTGGTCGCATTTTCAAACCCTAGGAGCTACACGAGGGCCCTGTCCAGTGCGTCAGATCGCCATCTGCCACATCCCACCCAGCAACCCGGACCAGCTGCAGACGATCATGATCCCGATGACTGCCTGGCCGGAACACCAGGCCCACGGCGATACAGAGGGCGCCTGCAACACAACTCCCATGACTGTTTGCCACCATGAAGGCGGCAGCAGCACAGGTGTCACCACCACCATCGCCACCAGTGCATGGCGCGCCCACCAGGCGCATGGCGATGTCCAAGGTTCCTGCCCCGTGCAGACCATCACCATCTGCCACCTGCCACCCGGCAACCCCGATGGTGCCCAGACCGTGACCATACCGATGACGGAATGGCCCTCGCACCAGTCGCATGGCGACACTCAAGGGACTTGTGACCTCACGACGGTGACCATCTGCCATCACACGCCCGGACAGACACAGACGATCCAAATTCCACGAGCCTCCCTGCCAGCACATCTCGCACATGGAGACACCGAGGGCGAGTGCCCCGTGCAGGAGATCTCCATCTGCCACATCCCGCCGGGCAATCCAGGCAACCCGCAGACCATCACCATACCGGTGACGGCATGGTCGGATCACCAAGCCCATGGAGACGTCCAGGGATCTTGCAACATGACCCTGATGCCGATTTGCCATGAGAACCAAACGATCCAGATCCCCACGGCTTCATGGACAGCCTATCAGGCGTTGGGAGCGGCACAAGGCCCCTGCGTCGATCCGGAACAAATTGTGATCTGCCACTTTACCCGCTGGAATCCACTCAATCCGCAGACAATCAGCATTCCAGAGAGTGCCTGGGTGTCCCACAGAGTCCATGGAGACACCCGGGGTGCCTGCAACATGACCCTTATAACCATTTGCAACAATGGGAAGACGGAGCAGATCCCGGCGGCTTCTTGGACGCTCTATGAGCACAGCAGTGCCACCCAGGGCGCATGCCCTGAAGTCCAAGTCACGATCTGCCACATCCCGCCCGGCAATCCAGGCAATCCTCAGACAATCACCATCCCGCAGAACGCTTGGCCCGAGCATCAATCCCACGGCGACAGTGAAGGCTCTTGCAACATGACGATGATCACCATTTGCACTGACGGGCGCACGCTTCAGATTCCCACCGCATCATGGCCCTTCTATCAGGCTCAGGGTGCGACACAAGATCCTTGTCCAGAAGCCGACATCACCATCTGCCACATCCCGCCCGGCAATCCTGCCAACCCGCAGACGATCACGGTTTCGCCGAACGCATGGCCCGCCCACCAAGCCCACGGCGACACGCAAGGCGCCTGCAACATGACCATGATGACCATCTGCTCGCAAGGTTCCAGCATCCAGGTCCCGACCGCATCGTGGCCCGCCTACCAAGCGCAAGGGGCGACACAAGGCGCCTGCGCGGAACCAGACATCACCATCTGCCACATCCCGCCGGGAAATCCTGCCAACCCGCAGACCATCACGGTTTCCCCGAACGCATGGCCCGCCCACCAAGCCCACGGGGATACGCAAGGAGCCTGCAACATGACCATGATGACCATCTGCTCGAACGGTTCCAGCATCCAGGTCCCGGCTGCATCGTGGCCCGCCTACCAAGCGCAAGGGGCGGAACAAGGCGCCTGTGCGGAACCAGACATCACCATCTGCCACATCCCGCCGGGAAATCCTGCCAACCCGCAGACCATCACGGTTTCCCCGAACGCATGGCCCGCCCACCAAGCCCACGGCGACACGCAGGGGGCCTGCAACATGGCCATGATGACCATCTGCTACAATGGACAGACGATGAAGATCCCAACCGCTTCCTGGCCTTACTATCGCGGGCAAGGTGCCACGGAAGGTGAATGTCCGAAGCAAAATCCCAGCAATGGCGGCGGCAATCAAAATCCGCCACCCAAAAATGGCGGTACTGAAAAATTAGGACAGCCAACGGATGGAGGATCTGGAAAAGTGAAAGGGTCAGCCCAAGGCGGAACGGCACCTCCCAGCAAGGGTTCCGAGGGCAGGCCAGTGACACCCACCAAGGCAGCGACGAAGCCAGGCACTTCCAATGGTGACGCTGAGAAAACCAGTGCGCCCACCGGACGATCCAATACCGGCCAAGCTCCCTCCTCCCCTCCTGGGCGGACGGTGCAGCCTACAGGAAAGTAACAGAGCCATTATGTCAAGGGGGGAAGGGTACTGCGAGCAAATTGCAGTACCCGGGCGGCTCTGATGAGCTGCCATTTCGATGTGGATGGCATCACAAGATTTGTGAAATGCGCCCGAAGCCAATCAGCGTTTTGTCTGTCAGGGACATCTTGGAATATGGTGCAGTCGACCTTGAGTAGCTGCAACTGGGAGCCCTCCAGATGGTCAGGCGAACCAACGCAACAGGAATATACCCAGCAAAGCGACAGCGACCACCCAGACCCACCACTCGACGCCCTTGGGCTTGACAGTGGCACCCCCGTGATGGCTATGCACATAATCTTCGTAGTCAAAGTCCTCCTGTTCCTCGACGAGGTAGGAATTCACCCCATCCTTCCATGCCGTTTCATCATCCGAGCCACAGTTTGGGCAGATCTTCGCATTGATCTTGACCTCCGCGCCGCAGTTGTTGCAGTGGAAGAATTCGCTGGAGTGGGTACGCGCCATCTTTCATCCTGGGTTGAATAGAAAAGTCACAAACTACGAATTCTTCATTCAAATCGGTTGATTTTTTTGACTTTCGTTGAAGGAAACCCCAAGACCGGTGGAAATCAGGATTGACCGGACATCCAGGGATGGATCGAGATCAGATCCCTGTACGATCTTGAAAGGAGTTGGCGGCTCATTGTATGCCAAGCGCAAGGCGCATGGTAAACAGGGCAAGGCGCGGTTCAATTTTTTCAAGAACTCCAGCAAATTGGGCAGGTCATCTTTCTTCCAAGCTGCCTTCATTCGTTCGGAGAGCAGGTGGCGTCCGGCGTTTCCAGTTCGGGGATCGTTGAGACCGACCCAAATTGCACATCAAATGATGTTTCCAAGAATCTTGGGAATGCAGTAACGAACTTGCCACATTTGTCCGATGGGAGCTTATCAACACCCTGCATTCGAACTATCCTAATTTGGGGTCATTCCAATGCGTTTTGCCCAGGGTCTTCAGGAACCCATTGGTTCCGAATTTCAGCATTTTCGATAACTTTGGGGTGATGGTTCGCAGATGCACCCTTTTCAGTCTCTTTTTGCTTGGTCTCGTCTTGGGGAGTGTCCATGCGCAGACCAAGAAGGTCTATCAGCTTTCTGGTTTGATTGTGAATAAAGCCACGCATGAAGCGATACCCTATGCCCAAGTGCGGGTGAACAACAGCCGGCGTGGAACCGTCGCCAATGGAGATGGATTCTACAGCATCCCTTTGGTGGAAAGCGATACCCTTTACTTTTCATCGCTTGGATTCCTGACGACGCAGTTCATTTTTGCCGATTATCTGAAGGAGTACTCAGGCGATGCCAACTCGTCTTATATCTATGCCATCAACTATCTTGCCGAGGATTCCATCATCCTGACTGGGATCACGATCTTCCCGTACAATACCCCTGGCAAGATTCGCACCGCCATCATTGAGACTGAGGTTCCAGAAGATGTCGAGAGTGCAAATGCCCGTGACAACCTGAGTCCAAAAGTGATGGATGTCCTGATCCATGGTCTCAAGGTGGATGAGGGAGAGCGTGTGATGGTCGCTCGCCAGCTCTATTACAACCAGCAGATGCACAAGAATGTAGCCCCCACCATGCCGCTCTTTGATCCGATCGCCGTGTATCAACTGCTGCGCTACATCAATGAAAAGACCAAGACACGAAAGGAAAAGGACTTGAACTACTGGAACCACTAACTTGAATCCTTTCTTACCGGGGGCATGGTGGGTTGGACTCTGATTTCCAATGTTCAACGCGAGCATCTACGAACCCACCCCGATGAATCCGGCGAGGAAGCATGTTGGATTTTGTCTCAGCCATATTTCAAGGTGCGATGAGGCTGATGGACAACTCTTCTCCACAATTTCCGATCCCCCGGGCTCTTCGCTTTTACGTAATGCCCGACCCGAGGGGGTTCCGTTCCCAGTCGTATGTGTTCCATCAGTTCGGGTCTTCTCCGCTCCCCGGGTCAACAGCAAGGAATTCCTTTGGCAAAGGGGTGAAACTGTTGATTGCCATCTGCAGAAAGGATCCAAAATGAACCTTCCCACATTTTCCCGTGGGTATCCTAGTTCAGGATCATCGGCAGGGCACGGTGGGCAATGGCTGATCACCGCGATTCCCGGGAGCTCCCGCCAATTGTGGGATTTCGCAGCCGTGGGATTGTCACTGGATGCCGCGAAATTCTTGCCTTCCTCCATTCAACATGTAAAAATGTGAAATCATAAAAGATTTGATAATTCTAATGCTAGATAAGAAATCAGGAAATTTTTGCTAGGTTCGCATAATGCAAGGGCTCAGGTAAATTGGCCGAGGTTGGCCGACGAACCATCTTCAACGATAATCCTTGCCAAGGTTGGTATTGCGTTCTTGCGATTGTCGGTGGTTGTCCTTATGTCTTTCATTTAGAAAAAACATCATCCGTTGTTTGCTTAGACGATGATAAATAGGTTTCAGGTAATGGTTATGAATGATCCCATCAGAAATAGAATTACTCGCTTCAGCAGCTCAAAGCTCCGTATCCAATTGCTTAGTCTATTGCTCTTCGGCTTGCTCTGGCATCCTGCATTGAAGGCTGAGGGAACAAAGCAAGTAATGCCTTCCCCTACCCACGGGACAGCCATGCTGATTTCTCCCAGCACGCGTACCGGCCCCCTTCTCAATGCTACCCCGCAGAACCGGCTGAAAGTAAACATCAAGGACAATGTCTCGGAGGATATCTATTTTGGATTCAATCCGATGCAGCGGGCTCCATCCAAGGGTGTCCCTACAAACTTGTACTATAAAATTACCGACCCTTCTGGAGCGGTTGTCGTGCCTCCCGCGCTCGTGCCCTTATCTGGCACCGGCTTCATCGCCACCTATGCGCAGGCCATCGCGGGACCCAACGTGAACGGATTGAACCCGGCAGGCTATACTCCGTTGAAGTTAGATCCCGCCCTCTCAGGAGACTACTACTTTGAAATTTATCGTAGCAACGACGCGGGTGTGACCATGGTGACAGGGAACCCTAGCGAAGCTTTCCTCGCCTATTTCGATTTTACAGTTTCTGACGCGAACTTCAACGTTATCAACGGCCGCCTTCACAGCCAGAAGTGGTCATTCATCTGCTACAATCCGGTCGACTCCACACCGGGACAGCAATGGAACTTTCTCGGAAGCTACTTCGCCTACACTGCCGACAGCTCAGTGGTTTCTGTCAATTTCCAACCCGGTTTGATGCCCCTCGCATATGTGCTCTACATGAACTATGCTGGGTTGGATACCACCAATAACGGGAACTGGCTGGTGAATCGAGCCTCCAATTATTCCGGAGCAGTTACCCCGAGATTTCCCGGTGGCTACAAGATCTTCCTGAACGAACCCGACCCAACAGTGTTCGTCCGATCCGCAGCGGCGAAGCAGCCAATACTTTCCAACAATGTTTTCGGTTGTCCAGGGAATTACTTCATTCCCTTTTACATTGACAAGCCCGGTGATATCGCGCTGTTGATTGATCTCAATGGGGTTCCAGGATATCAAGCTGGAACACGGGATGTCACGATCGAGCTGTATGGCCAGACCGCCGGGAACCATGTCCTGTCCTGGAACGGCCTTGACGGTTTGGGAGTGCCAGTCCCTACGCCTGTATCACCGCTCGCGATGTCCGTGATACTCCTCAGGGGCAGAACCAGCCTGCCGATCTTCGATGCGGAGATCAATCAAAATGGATTTTCTGCGTCCGGAATTTCTCCGGCGCCCGGGCCCCGGAAGCTCTATTGGGATGATGCCTCTCTCATGGTCGTAGGCCCATGTTCAACAGGTGGAGCTGTGCAAGCCCTCAACAACATTACCGGCCCTGGTGTATCCATGACCACCGCACTCCTGGGGCTCTACGGACCCGTCCACAGCTGGGATGGCCCCGGCGCCAACTTCAGCGTTCCTGCACAGGCCAATGGTGGAGGATCCTCCACCACCGTACTGTGTGACGACTTTGGGAATGCGAGGATCATCAACACTTGGTTTTATTCCAACGAAACGGCCTCCATCGTGGAGACCCTGAACGTTCCGGGATGCGACCATGACCAAGACGGCATTCCGGACCAGGTGGACATCGACGATGACAACGATGGCGTCACTGACCTTAACGAGAGCGGGCTTGTGGATCCCGTGGCAGATGCCAACGGTAACCTGGTCCCGAACTTCATTGATCCAACCTACCCAGGATTCATTGACCTGAATTTTGACGGGGTCAACGACAACTTCGACACCGACATGGATGGAATCATTGATGCCTGGGACGTCGACAGCGACAACGACGGGATTGCCGATGGCGTCGAAGCAAACGGAGGGACTGCCCCCCCTGGATTCGACAATGGAACCGGCCGCTTTACCGGCGCGGTAGGTCTGAACGGCATGCCCGACGTGGCTGAAACCTCTCCTGAAAGTGGAATCAGCATCCTCCAAAATCCTGATACGGATGGAGACGGCTTCAAGGACATGTATGACCTTGACTCCGACAACGATGGCATCGTTGACATCTACGAAGCCCAAACGGGCGGGGCTCCTTACGTGCCGCCCTCAGGAATCGATGCTGACCAGAATGGACGCGATGATGCCTACGATGGGTCTTCCGCCCTGTTGGCTGCCGACACTGATGGCGACGGCCAGGCAGATTACCTTGACCTTGACGGTGACAATGATGGCATTCCAGACGTGACAGAGTCAGGAAACGGAAGCCTTGATGTCAACAATGACGGCAGGATCGACAGTACGACTGACGTCGATGGTGACGGCCTGCCCGATGTCGCCGACGGTACCAATACCACCAATACCCCGGGGTTCGTCGCCGGCAACACCTCAGACGTCTTCGTCACCACGAATCTCAATGCACCTGGAAACGATGTGGATGCCGACAACGATGGTCTCCCGAACTGGGCGGACTTGGATGCGGATGGAGATGGAATCCCAGACATCACCGAGACTGGTAACGGAGCCTGGGATGTAAACAACGATGGCAGGATCGACAGTGCCACCGATGCAGACATGGATGGCCTGAGGGATGTCGTGGACGGCGTCAACAATAATGGCGCAGGTGGCTTTGTCGCTGGCAACCCCTCGGATGTCATCGACAACGACAACATGAACAATGCCTCCAATGACATCAACGCAGACAACGACGGCATTCCCAACTACTTGGATCTGGACAGTGACAACGATGGGATGCCGGATATCACTGAGACACTGAATGGCATCTTGGATGTGAACAATGACGGGCAGGTGGACAGCTCCGTCGACGTGGATGGCGATGGACTGATGGATCTCACGGATGGTGTCAACAACTCAGGTGCGGCGGGCTTCACGGCAGGAGGAGCGGGAGATGTCATCGACAATGACAACATGAACAATGCCTCCAATGACATCAACGCAGACAACGATGCCATTCCCAACTACCTGGATTTGGACAGTGACAACGACGGCATCCCCGACTTGACGGAAACCAGCAACGGCAACTTCGATGTGAATAACGATGGGATGATCGACAATGCCACTGACCTTGACCTTGACGGCTTGATGGATGTCGTCGACGGCATGAACAACTCTGCCGTAGTTGGATTCTCTTCAGGTGCCGCGAGCAACGTCATTGACAACGACAACCCGAACAATCTGTCCAACGACATCAACTTCGACGGTGATGCGATCCCCAACTATCTCGATCTCGATTCCGACAACGACGGCATTGCGGACATTGCCGAGGCACTGAATGGGACACTGGACATCAACAATGACGGCATGATCGACAGTGCCACCGACGTGGACATGGATGGCTTGCAGGATGCCGTGGACGGGGTGAACAACTCTGGTGCAGGCGGATTCACCGCAGGAAGTGCTGGAGACGTGATCGACAACGACAACCTCGACAATCCAGCAAACGACATCAACTTCGATCTCGATGGATTGCCCAATTATCTGGATTTGGATGCAGACAATGATGGAATCTCGGACATCGATGAAGCCATGAATTCGCCATTGGATGCAAACAACGACGGCCAGGCGGACAACGCCACCGATGTGGACGGTGATGGACTTTACGATGCGGTGGATGGCATGAACAATACGGGTGTGGGCGGATTCACCGCAGGTTCCCCTACGAATGTCGTTGACAACGATAACTTTAACAATCCATCCAATGATATCAATTCGGATTCCGATGCACAACCAAACTGGTTGGATCTCGACAGCGACAACGATGGATTGACCGATGTGGTCGAAAACGCCAACGGGAACACCTCCCTCGACAGCGGAGCGGGTACTGCCATCGA
>JBJOPY010000085.1:0-4367 GCA_046050405.1 Bacteroidota bacterium
CCACCGCCATCAGCCTGCCCGGCGGCAGGAACCGGATGTTTTCCGGCATGCAGTAGGTGCACCTCAGGTTGCAGCGGTCCACCAGCGAAATGCGCAGGTAGTCATGGCCTCTGCCAAAGCGATCGACGAGGAGGAGCGAGATTTCCGAAGGATGCGGCGCCATTGCACCAAGTTAGGCAAATTCTGGGGAAGGCGGGATCGTCCTCCCGCGCCCGGGATGCAGGAGGCCCGGATTTCGCCTATCTTTGGGAGATGAGAAGAGACGCCCCACATTGCCGGCCAGGCCTGTACGTGCCCATGGGACTGCACCCGAGCGGGTGCCTTGCATCGGGAAAATCCGAATCCGGTCAGCGATGGAGCCCAGGGGACCGGTAAGTCCTGTGAATGTCACCCGCTTCGGCCATAGCCAGAGAGGGCAGGAGGATCTCCTCGCGGTGGAGGAGCCGATGGAAATCCGCCTCGTGCATGGGCCTGCTCAGGATCGGTCGGAACGCAGCATCGCCATTACGATGCGTACGCCGGGGAACGACCTTGAATTGGCCGCAGGTTTTCTGCATGGTGAGGGACTCCTGCAATCCATCGACGGCATTTGGAAGATGGACTGGTGCAACAACGTCCGCTCACCGGAAGCGTACGGAAACGTGGTCAAGGTGGAGCTGAGGCCAGGAGTCGAACCGGACCTGGAGCGGTTGAGCAGGAATTTCTACATGAGCAGCAGTTGCGGGGTCTGCGGGAAGGCCAGCATGGAAGCATTGTCCTTGTCAGGATTCGATCCCATTCCATGGAGCGGGAGGCGGTTCCCGGCATCCTGGATCCGAAGCCTCCCCGCGCTCGCCATGAATCATCAGACGGTGTTCAAGCATACGGGCGGGCTGCATGCAGCAAGCATCTTCGGTCCTGCCGGGGAGCTGCTGCTGGTGCGGGAGGATGTGGGCCGGCACAATGCGGTGGACAAAGCGGTCGGGACCTTGTTCCTTGCCGGGAAGTTGCCGCTGGTGGACCATGTCCTCCATGTGAGTGGACGGGCAGGGTTCGAACTGGTGCAGAAGGCGGTCGCTGCGGGAGTCTCCATGATGGTGGCGGTGGGTGCGCCGTCCAGTCTCGCGGTGGACCTGGCAAGACGGAACGGGATGACCTTGGTGGGGTTCCTCAGAGGCGATGATTTCAATGTCTATTCCACAGCGGACCGCATCCTCCCGGAATAGTCCATGCACAGGAAGCGTGTGGGAATGGGCGGAAGAACGCTTCCGGAATGCCCCATGGACCCTAGGCGTGTTTGCCACCTTTCACAGTCCTAGGGGAAGAAGGGCGCTTCTTGCTTCCCGAAGCCTTGGCTTCCGTCGGCTTGGGTTTCGAGGGCACCGGGGACTTGGCCTTCCGGGGGTTCGGCTTGGGCTTGGCCTTGGGGTCTGCCTTGCGAGCAGCAGGCGAGGATGGGCCTGATGCTCTCTTGCCTCCCTCCGGCTGTCCCTTCTCTGCCTTTTCCTTCGTCCTTCGCATGGATCCCGTTTTTCCCCCCTGGACGCTTTCATTGGGTTCCGGCGCGACTTTCCCTTCGCGCTGCTCCGGGCTCGACCGAGGCGCACGGACGATGGCCTTGCGCTGCTCCAGCTTCTTCTTGTCGGCAACCCCGACCTGGCTCTTCTTCAATGCCGCTGCACGGTGCTTCTGGTCATTGAGCGAGTATTGGGTCACCTTCACGGACTTGCCCTTGAGCTTCGGGTCCTCGTTCATTTCCAGCACCTCCAAGGCCCACTCCGGCATGTCCACAAGGGCGTAGCCCGCATAGATGGCGATCGTTCCCACTGCGTCCGCCTTCACGCCTGTGGAATTCACCAGGAATCCGACAATGTCCCCGGCAGCGATATTGTCCCGCTTGCCGCGATTCAGGTGCGCCTTCACCAGCTTGCCTTCCACTGACCGGTGGGCATTCTTGTCCATGGGCTGTATCATGAAGCCCTTCAGGGCGATCTCCAGCTCCTCATGAAAGCTCTGCACCAGGATTTCCTCCTTCTTGGAGGCTACGAGATTGTACACCGCCCCCTTCCTTCCGGCCCTCCCGGTGCGGCCGCATCTGTGGATGTAGATTTCGATGTCCTCGGGGAAGGCATAGTTGACCACCGTCGGCAGGCCCTCCACATCCAGGCCCCGGGCAGCCAGGTCTGTGGCCACCAGGAAATCGACTTGCTTGCTTTTGAAACGCTTCATGATCGCCGCCCGCTCCACCTGGTCCAGCAATCCATGGTAGGCCTCTGCCTTCCATCCCATGGAGCGGAGGAATCCGGCCAGGTCATAGACCTCGTCACGGTTCGGGGTGAAGATCAGGGCCTGCAGAAGCCGCTGATGCTGGATCAATCCCGCCAGGTAGCGCTGCTTCTGGCCCTGGTCCACGACGATATAGTGGAAGTAGATGTTCCGCAGGGCCTCCTTGGGGCTGAGCCGGACGACCTGCAGGGGTTGGAACCGCTCCTTGACCAGGGCCTCCACGTCCTCCGAGATCGTCGCGGAAAACAGGGCGACCTGCACCATGTTCCGCAGGTGGCTCACCAGGTTGTCCAGAATCTCCTGGAATCCGAACTCCAGCAGCTTGTCCGCCTCGTCGATGACCAGGTATTTGATGTCCCGCCAGAAGAAGTCCAGCTTGCCGCCGCGCAGGGTGTCTTTCAACCTGCCGGGCACTGCCACGAGGATATGCGGGGAGGACTTGACCCTTTTCTCACTCTCCGCCAGGCTCATCCCGCCATAGAGGCTGGCGACCTTCAGCTTGGTGTCGGTGGAGAAGGAACGCAGGGCGGTCTCCACCTGCAGGGCAAGCTCCCGGCTGGGGGCGAGGACGAGCACCTGGGTACTGCGTTTGGCATAGTCGATGCGGGACAGGAGCGGGAGTCCATAGGCTGCGGTCTTTCCAGTGCCGGTGGCAGCCTCCACCATCACGTTCCGGCGCTGCAGGATCAAGGGGATGACCTGCTCCTGCACCTCCGTCGGCATCTTGAAACCGATCCTGGGAAGTGCCTCCAGCACCCGGTCTGCGAGCTGGTATTTCTGGAATCCTTTATTCATACGTCCGCAAAGGTAGGGAATGATTGGGGAAGGAATGCGTGGCGGGACGATTGCCCGGATGGATCCGCCAGGGATCCCTGGCTGCCTTCAAGCCCCAGCCGTCGGCATGGAGGGGCAGTGGGGCCGAGGGTTTCCGGCGGGGTGGCTCCACAGCGGATTGGGGCGGAGATGCCAGGACGCTCCGTCCGTAGCCATGGAGCTTACTTGGGCTCCCTTTTCAAGTCTTCCAGGCCCCAGGCAGCCATGCTGTCAATGATGGGCAGCAGGGTTTGGCCGTAAGCTGAAATTTTGTACTCCACACGGGGCGGTATCTCTGCATAGATGATCCGCTCCAGGATATGGTCGCCTTCCAGTTCACGGAGCTGGTTCACCAGCATTTGCTTGCTCACGTCAGGGATGGCCTTTTGCAACATTGAAAAGCGGTTGCAACCCCTCCGTATCAAATGAAGGAGGACAGGTTTCCACTTCCCCCCGATCTTGTTCAGGCAATGGGTTACGGGACAATCATTGGGGTTGAAGTCTTTCGTCTTCCGCTTGCGTGCAATTGGTCTGTTTTTTTGTACTATCTCCATTCATCCAGACTACTTTTACAATCGAGACAAAGTTAGGAATCTTGCTGCAAAGATATTCAGCATGAAGGCTATCGTCAGATCAAAGGCAGGCAAGGAGTTTTCCACCATGGAAATTCAACGCCTGGAAAGTCCCCAAACCCAAGCGGGCGAACTGAAGGTGAAAATGGTCAGCAGCCGCATCAATCCTGTAGATATGGATTTGATGAAAGGGTTGCCTTTCGTGAAGTACAAGCGTCCACAGATTGGAGGGATGGACGGAGCAGGCATCGTGCTGGAGGTTGGACAGAATGTAAAGGGTTTTTCCGAGGGCGATCGGGTCTTTTTTTACCGGCTGTTCAGCGACATCGGAACCTGGGCAGAAGAGATTGCCATTCCTGCCAGCTATTGTGCGAAGGTTCCGGGCAATATCGACGCCCAGGAGGCGGGAGCCATCGCCCTCCCTTTGCTCACCGCATACGATAGCCTGGCACAGCTGAATGCCAGGAAGGGGGAAAGGATTCTCATTCACGGAGTCGCAGGCGGGGTGGGCTTCCAGGCGCTGCAAGTTGCCAAGCAACTGGGGCTTTTTGTCATCGGCACGGGAAGTTCGAGCGACAAGGCATTGCTGGACCGCGCAGGGCTCGACCGATTGATCGACTATCGGACGGAGGACTTTTCACAGGTCTTGAAGGCAGGGGAGGTTGATTATGTGTTTGATGTTTTGGGCGATGGCATCCTGCTGAAATCCATCTTGCT
>JBJOPY010000086.1:0-8431 GCA_046050405.1 Bacteroidota bacterium
ACTTCGAGTAGCCCCGGATGGCCTCCTCCCAGTTTTCAGCCTTCTCCAGCCGGGGATCGAGCTGCCTCGCCTCGTAGGCGAACTTGTCATTGAGGAACTTGTACAGGAACACCTGGGTGATGATCTTGAACTCGTTGCCGTCATTGCCCAGGCCATGGTTCGCGCAGACGCTCTTCAGCTCGTCGATCAGGGCTTTCGTGTTGCGTTCGAATTCCATTGTTTTGTTCATGCCGTGTGATTTCAGGTTGCGGGGTGGATGGGGAATGGCCATAAGGGGTTGTCCGGCTTCGGAGGGGCCGCCTCCGCGGGGCCAGGCTCCTGCCGCCGGGATCGCTGGAGGGCGCCTCCCGGGCCTGGAGGGGAGGCCATTTCCGCAGGACGGCTCATTCTGGTTCGGCGCCGGTGTCCTCGTCGATCCATTCGAAGACATGCCTGTTCTTGAGGTCCAGGCCATGCTCCAGCAGCAGTGCCGCGTACTCCTCCCGGAAGGAATGGTGGCGGTGGTGCTCCTTCTGGCCCTCGATGTAGGCGACCACCTGGGCCAGGGAGGAATGGCTGCAGGAGAATGCAGCGAACCCTTCCTGCCATTGGAAGTCATACTTGGTGAGCCGCCTGTCCTGCACATAGTTGTTGCTGTACCGCTTGATCTCCCGCACCATGTCCGAGACGCACCAGGTGGGCTTCAGCCCGACCAGGACATGGAGATGGTCCGGCATGCCGTTGATGGCATGGATCTTCAGCTCCCGCATGGCGCTGGTCTCGACGATGTACTTGTGGAACTCCTGCTCCCATGCCGGGAGGATGAGGCTGTTCTTGCCCTTCACCCCGAAGACGGCATGGACATAGATCTGTGAATAGGTACTCATGATGCGATTTTATCGTTGTATTCATTCATATATTCCCGCAGGACCATCCTTTGGATGGCCAGTGAGCGCTCGGCATCCAGCGGGAAGCCAGCAATGTTCTTGAGATGGGTGACCACCAGGCGCCCGATCAATTTTTCCATGTAGTGCTCGTTCTCCAGTAGGCTTTCGTTCTGGTAGATCTGTTCATCCAGGGCTTGCTTCAGGCCCTGGAGGGCCTGGACGAGCTGGCTCTCGCTGTCCTTCAGGGGTGCCTGCTCCAGGAGCCGCTTGTGGATGCGGGCGTACTTGGCATCGTTGGCATACTTCTCCCGGAGCAGCCGGTTCCTGCGTTCCAGCTCCTGGGCCCGGCGGTGGATCCCCTCCAGGGTCCGGATATTGGCCTCCATCTCCCTCTTGGAAGTCTCGCTCAGGTTCTTCTGCTTGAACAGCCGCTCCAGCTCCTCCTTGAGGGAGATGAAGTCGGGGTCGCGGGGGTCATAATTGCCCCCCAGGACCTGCCGCGTGTGTTTCAGGATGTCCCTGAGCCGGTCGGCGATCACCATTTCCGCCTCCCCCAGCTTCTCGAAGGTGAAGACCACCTCCTCCAGGGCGATGTTCAGCAGCTGGACGGTCTCCGTGTGGTTCGCCAGTGCCTCCCGGGTGTTGATCAGGGCGAGGCGGTGGTCGGCCTCCCGCGCCAGCAGGGTCAATTTCTGGAAATCCAGGAGCGCCAGCATCCCATGATGCCCGGACAGCCGGATGAGGTGGTACAGGTCCCGGGCGTCGTTCAGGGCCTTGGCCAGTTCCTGCATGGTCTTCCGATCGTTGATCTGGGAGATCTGCCGCGAGAACTCCTCCGCATTGGCGGTGTCATACCGGGCCAGGACGTCCTGGACGGCCCGTATTTCCTGGCCGATCTCCTCCGGGGTCTTGAAGAGGCTCGAGTAGTGCTGCAGCTCATCGCCCAGCTCGCTCCGCAGCTCGTCATAGTAGTCGCGGTTCGTCTTGTCGAATTCCTGCTGGATGTCCG
Organism: Bacteroidota bacterium; assembly: GCA_046050405.1. Taxonomy (GTDB): domain Bacteria; phylum Bacteroidota; class Bacteroidia; order J057; family JADKCL01; genus JADKCL01. The sequence continues at coordinate 1,876 of JBJOPY010000086.1, forward strand.
CGAAATCCACGACATAGCCGTATTTGAAATTCCGGTAGGTGCGGTTCACACGGGTGAGGGCCTGCAGGAGGTTGTGGGCCTTGATCTTCCGGAGCAGGTAGAGCTTCTTCAGCCGGGGGGCGTCGAAGCCGGTGATGAGCATGTTATAGACGAAGAGGATGTCAATCTTGCCGGCCTTGAACTCCTCGATGCGGGCCTCCCGGTCCTCCTTGGTGCCGGCATCGTGCAGGATCAGCGCCGAGGACTGCACGCCGGACAGTTCCCTCGCAGGCGCATGGAAGTCCCTGCCGGGCTCGGCAGCCATGAACATGCCGGGCTCCGCCTCCAGGGCCCCGCCGGGGGGGCGGGAGGCGGCCCGCCGGGCGTCGAAGATCTCCTGCAGCCGCTCCGCCTGCTCGCTGGAGTCGCAGATCACCATCGCGCCGATGCTGCGGTCACCCAGGATGGCCCTGGACCGGTCCAGGTCGCGGAGGATGTAATCCAGGAGGGGCTCCACGAACCTCGGATGTGCGAACACATGCCTCCTGTCGCCCTCTCCCTCCGGTATCCGGATCTCCTCCAGCGCCTGCCGCAGCTGGAACCGGTAGCCGGTTTCGATTTCCTCGCGGATCAGCCGCAGGGTGTAGCCGTCGGCGATCGAGGCGTTGTAATAGTATTTGTGGATGTAATCCCCGAAGACCGCCCTCGAATTGTTGCCCTTCCCCAGCAGCGGGGTTCCGGTCAGCCCGATCTGGATGGCCTGGGTGTCCGATTCGTTCAGGTTGGCGAGGAAGCTGCCCCGGGGATGGTAGCTGCGGTGCACCTCGTCCAGGAAATACACCCGCTGGATCTGGACCCCATAGTCCTTAGGGCTGACGACGTCCGGGTCCTCCTGGAACTTCTGGATGTTCACCACCGTGATCTCCGGCCTGCCGGAGCTGTTGTGCAGCGCGGTGGTCTCCCGGAGATCCCTCAGGAACTCGTCCCGGGATTGGACACTGTGGACGACCAGTCCCCGGGCCTTGAACTCCCGCCCCGCCTGGACGAGGAGGTCCAGCCTGTCCACGATGAAGTAGAACTTGGGGATGGTGCCCCGGTCGCTGAAGTAGCGGGTCAGGTACCTGACATTGTAATAGGCCAGGGCGGTCTTGCCGCTGCCCTGTGTATGCCAGATGATCCCCTTCCTGGCACCCTCGTCCAGCCGGCGCCGGATCGCCAGGGTCGCGAAGAGCTGGGGATAGCGCATGACATGCTTCTCGAGCCCGCTCCCGGACTTCACATAGGCGATGGCATACTGCAGCAGGAAGGCCAGCCTCCGGGGCTGGAACAGCGAGGTGCAGATCCGGTGAGTGGGGGTGTCCGGATCCCGGTTGGTGCGGAACTCCGGCGCGTTCCGGATGATCACCAGGTTGTTGTCCTTCAAGACCGCCGCGATGGTTTCCTCCGACTCGGGCGAGAGGAGCTGCGAGCGGTCGAACTCCTCCTCCTCCCGGAAGTAATTCAGCTTCACGTCGCCGTAGGCCGGGGTGGCATAGAAGGCGCCCTGCAAGGGCTGCAGGCCGTCCCCGGCATATTCCATGTTGTTCGAGAACACCATGAGCTGGGTGATGTGGATGAACTTCCGGAACTTCTTGTTCCCGAACCGGGACTGGATGCGCTTGTATTCCGCCTGGATGCCGTCGGGATTGTTGGGCTTCTTGACTTCGATGAAGGCCAGGGGGAGGCCATTGACCAGCAGGGTGATGTCCGGCCTGAACTCCTCGTCCCCGTTCCTGCAGGGCAGCTCCGTCACCACGTGCAATTGGTTCCTGCTGAAGTCATCGAAGTCGATGAGGGTGTGCCCGGAGGTCTGGGTGAGCATCTCGTGGAAGGCCCTCCCGAGGTCCTCATTGTCCAGGGCCAGGTGGATCCGCCTCAGGAGGGCCTGGAGATCATCGGCGGTCATGCCGGGATGGAGCCGCTGCATGCTCTCCGCGAAGATCTCGGTAAAGATGTTGGTCGCGGGGTCCCACTTGGCCTTTGACAAGGGCAGGTACGAATAGCCCAGCCTGCACAGATGCAGGATGGCAGGGATTTTCACTCTTGCGTTCTCGTTGAATACCATTCCATTCATCTCTGTTGCCATTCCCAGAAATCCTTCCTTCCCGGGGAGTTGCCTCCCCATGCGCCTGCGTGGTGGCCGGGTTCATGGATGGAAGCCGCATGGGCCGGCCCTCCATTTCAAACCCCTCCGCCCTCGGCATCCTCCTAGGACCTGGCAGCTGTCTTCCCCCCTTTTCCATCCCTTCTGCGCTTGAAGTCCCCCCTCCCTGCAGGTTCCGCCGCTTCCCTTCCCGACCCGCTGCCTTCCGTCCAGGGAGGATTGGGGCCACTCCCCCTCCGCGCCTCCGGATTGCAGCGGTCTGGAATCCCCTGCGGGAAACCTCGTCAAAAGTACTTCTTATCGGGGATTTTTTGAGGGTCCCGGGGAAAGTTTTCCGCCCCTTGGGGCCGGCGTCCGGGTTCATGCCGTCCAAGCCCGGCCCAGACAGGAGCCTCCCCGGCCCCTGTCTGGATGCGCGGAGGAGATCGTCACGGGGCCCTGCCAGCAGGGCGCCCGCAGAAGGGACGACCCTAGAAGAGGATTCCCGCGATCGTCGCGGAGAGGTAGGAGGCCAGGGTGCCGCCGAGCAAGGCCTTCATCCCCAGCCGGGCAAGGTCGGCCCTGCGCTCGGGCACCAGTGCGCCGATCCCCCCGATCTGTATCCCGATGCTGCAGAAATTGGCAAAGCCGCAGATGGCAAAGCTGGTGATCATCAGTCCCTTCTCGGTGACGAGGGGGACAGCATGGCTGGTCATGTTCCGGAAGGCGATGAATTCGTTGATCGTCAGTTTCTGGCCGAGGAGGGTGGCTGCACTGCCGAGGTCCTGTGCGGGGATGCCCATGCACCAGGCGACCGGGTAGAAGAGCTTCCCGAAGATCCAGTCCAGGGAGACCGCCGGATGGATGAGGCCCAGGAGTGCATTGACCATGGCCATGAGGGCGATGAAGGCGATGAGGAGGGCGAGTACGTTCATGGAGATCTTGAGGCCTTCGGTGGCACCGAGGGCGACCGCATCCAGGAGATTGGTGTATTCGGTCTTGACCTGCATCCTGACCTTGCCCATCGTCTGGCTGGGCTCGGTCTCCGGGAGGAGGATCTTGGAGATGACGAGGGCGCCCGGGGCTGCCATCAGGCTCGCTGCCAGCAGGTACTCTGCCTTCGCACCGAAGCCCACATAGACGATCAGGATGCCCCCCGCGATGCAGGCGAGGCTGCCGGTCATGGAGGCGAGCAGTTCACTCCGGGTCATCCCTGCCAGGTAGGGCCGGATCATGACCTGGGCCTCGATCTGGCCGACGAATGCACTGGCGACATTGCTCAGCGCCTCCGCCCCGCTGACCCGCATGACGGCGTTCATCGCCCGGGCGAGGAGGTTCACGCAGGCCTGCATCACCCCCAGGTGGTAGAGGATGGCGACCAGGGAGCAGACCAGGATGATGGTGGCGGTGATGTTGAAGGCGAAGACAAATGCACCGGGGGCGCGGTAATCGGCGGCGGGCTCGTCATACCTGTCGCGGTGGGCGGTCAGGATGGCGGCGGCCCTGGCATTCTCCGGGCCATAGAACGCTGCCATGGCAGCCGAATCCGGCCGTATCCTGGCCATTTCCGCCAGGCGGCGGCCAAAGGCACCCCCCCTGCCGACCACGCCGGTGTCCACCCCTGCGGCCATGAGTGTCGCCACCACCGGGGGCGGCGCGGCCTGGACATGGGCCATCGCCAGCTGCACGGCGTGCAGGCTGGAGGCCGCCTCGGCCTCGGGGATCCCATTGTCCATGAGGATCGCCATGGAGAGGGTGGAGTCTGCCGCTGCACCCCGGATGCCGGGGCTTGTCGCAAGGCCGCCATAGACGAAGTCGGCCCCTGACTTGGCAAAATGCTCGATTTGCTGCATCCCACTGCCCAGGAACTGGAAGAACTGCGTCACCGGCCTGACCTTCAGGACCAGCACCGCCAGCAGGACCTGCAGGGCGATGCCGCTGAGCACCAGCCGCAGGTTGATCTTGCGCCGGTTGTTGGAAAACAAGACCGCGATCCCGAGGATCACCGCGACGCCGATCAGGCCCGTCCATCTTTCCATTGCCATTCTTGATTATGGGGCTAAAGTTACATTGAGACGGCTGCACGGTTTGTTTTTGTTCCATCGAGGGGCGGGTGCGGAGCTCGGGGCTGGCGTTGGTTAAGGGGGCATGGGCCTTGAGGTGGTCTATGCCCCTGATGGGCTGGACAGGTTGATCCACGTGGTTTGCCGCTGAGGGCGGCCTGCACTCTTCGCCTTCAGAGATGTGCTCGTGCGCTGTGTCCTTGCGTGTGCGTGGCAGAGCGCACAAAGGCATTCAAGGTTCGTTCTACGGTGATTCGGTCGTTTCCGATCTTAGGATGAAGGTGCCTGCTGACACCCTTCCAAAACGCGGCACAGACCGCCTGAAACCACTGGCAGGGAAACGGCTGCCTTGCTGTTGTCATCCAAACATAGTCCTCCCGCCACGGGCAATGGGGCACTTTTCGCCCAGATGGCGGGCGTCCTGTGAAAGGATTGGAGGACGAGGGGAGACCGCTGGATGCGTACACCCGCACCCGATGCCATGGGTTCACCATCCGCGGCAAAAAAAAATGCCGGAGCCCCCGGGCGGGGACTCACGGCACCAATCAACAGAGAAACGCGCCCACCCGGTTGGCAGGCTTTGGATAAAAAAGGAAATCTGCGGAGGAGGGGCACAGTGCCTTCCCCCTGCTGCGGAGTACTCTCCGCAGCAGGGGAGGGATGCTGGCGGGAGCATGCTCCCCGACCTTCCACCTTGTCGTATTCCATTCCTGAAAGAACATCCCCCCGTGGGGGTATTTCCTGGATGCTGGTGCCAAGTTAGGGCATGGCCGGATGCGGGTGCAAGTGCCTTTGCGGGAATCGCGGTGGAACTTTCAGGAGCCATGTAAAGAGGCCATCCCCGGCCTTCCGGGAGCCGGTGAATGGGATCCTCACGCCAGGGGGCATACGCGGGGTCATCCTGCGGCCTGCAACCCCTTTTTTGGGGGGTGGAATCTTTGCGAGGTATATAAATAGAGGCCCCCTTCCGGCTCCAGGGAAAGAAATTTTCTTTATAAATTTCGTGCTTCATTAAATGGTATGATCGCAGAGACATGGCAATGCCCCCTTCCCGAAACTTGTTCGATCTTGTCAAGGGCCTGAGCGAGGCCGAGAAGATTCATTTCCGCGCCTTCGCCAAGCGAAGGTTCAAGAAAGGGTCGGCCAGCTACCTCCGCCTCTTCGAGCTGGTGGACCAGGCCGACACATACGACGAGGCGAAAATCGCCTCAGCGGTGGGCGTCGCCGTATTTCCCTCGCTGAAGATGTGGCTGGTGGAGCTGATCGCGGAGGCCATGCAGGAACGGGAGACGAGGATGGACCCGATGGCCCGGATCCAGTCCATGTACCGCCAGTGCATCTTCTTCCATAGGAAGCGGCTGCATGACCTGACGTTCCGGTGGATGGACAAGCTGCAGAAGCGCTGCCTGCGGATGGAGGACCATGCCACCCTGCGGACCATGCTGCAGATGAAGCAGGAGATCGCACTCCGGGGCGCGGATCCCGGCTTCATCCCCCCGGAGATGGAGAGCTTTTACGACCTGTACCCGGAGGTGACGGACAAGCTCCGCAACCTGGAGGCCTACGGCGACATGGAGAACCGCATCCACCAGACGCGGTGTACGCGGCCGAATGAAATGTACGCCCTGGCCTGTGAACTGGCCGGGGATCCCCTGCTGGCGGACGACGCCCCCCAGCTCAGCGTAAGAGGGACGGTCAAGTACTGCGAGGTCAAGCGGCTGGTGCTGCGGTACACGAACAGGTACTTCGAGGCGGACAAGTATTTTAGGAAAATCATCGAGGTGTTGGACAATGCCCCACACCTGCTTGAGGATACGGGTCTAAAGGAGTGCTATGAAAGGTACATTGCCAATATCGGCCTGAATCACGCCGGAAGGGGTGAATATGAGCTTGCCCAACAGGCCATCGACCGCCTCCGGGAGATTGCCTCCTCCCCGGTGGCGATTTTCGAGCAGATTCATTTCATAGAACTCCACATGGCTTTACAGCAACTGGACAAGGAAAAAGGAAACCGGGTGGTGGCTTCGATCGCCGAGGGGCTGGAAAGTTTTGGTCCAAAGATTCGGTTGGATCGGCTAATCCTATTATGCTTTCATGTAGCACATTTCCACCTCTGCTTCTCCGAGCCGTCCAAGGCCATGAAATGGATCCTCAGGATCCAGCAGTTCACCGTGGCGGGGATTCGGACGGATCTCAGGAACTATGCAGAAATCCTCTTCCTGATCTGCCACTTCGACCTCGGGAACTACGCACTCATCGCCCCGGAGGCCAAGAAGGCCAAGCATTACCTGAAGAAGCGGGACGGCCTCTCGGAGTTCGAGGATGCCGCGATCGACGGCCTCGTCCTCGCCGCCAAGGCCAGGGGAGCCACCGCCCGCCTCGCGCAGCTGGA
>JBJOPY010000087.1:0-6431 GCA_046050405.1 Bacteroidota bacterium
CGCCAGGCCCAGGGCGATCCCCGCGCCCTTCACCATCCGGCCGGACAGGGTTTCACCGGCCTCCTGCGCCTCCGCGCCGCCGCCGCCATCCCCCCCGGGGAGGGGGGGGAAGTCCAGCACCCCGCCCGCGTAGTAGGAGAGCAGGGTTTCTTCGCCGTCCCCGGGGGACGGGGCGTCGTTTTCAGGGGGGATCCGGGGGTTCCCGGTGTCTTCGGTGTCGGGGGCTTCCATCGGCATATTGATGATATTGTTGAAGGAGGATTATTGAGGTGCTGGAGCTAAGTCGGAAATCGTGGTCGGACTGCTTTCCGTGGCAGACTGCTTCCAGGAGGAAATCGCTTTGTGCCATGATGGGCCATAAACCGATTCCAGGAAACCCTCCAGTTCCTCCTGCGGAAGGTGCTGCCGGTAGGGCGTCTCGAGCAGCCTTTCCACGAGCAGCGGAAAGGAGGAGCGGCGGAGCACGGCCGGGGAAATCGTTCTGGCCAATTGAAAGCCCCTCACCAAAACCTGGCATGCCTCCTGGCTCCTCCAGGCCTTTTGAAGGACATGGGCATCCATCCGGCAAGCCTCCATTCCAAGGATGGCGTCGGAAAGTTGGGAATACAAATCAACCGCCTCGGCGAAATCCCGGTGTGCATTTGCCCAATCCTTGTCCAACCTATAGGCGGCCGCCCGGGACATGAGGGCCTGGGCGAGCAGATCCTGGGAGATATGGGTCTCGGCAATCGGAATCTCCGCCTTTCGCATTTCCTCGACCGCCTTGCCGGCAAAGTCGATCGCCTTCTTGTACTCCTTGCGCCCGAGCCGGTCGTTGCACAGGATGGAATAGACCACCAGCACCTGGCTGTACCACGAAGGATCCTGCTTGGCTTCCCCGAGGGCGATGTTGAGACAGACATCGGAATTCTCCCCCATCCCCTTGTCGTCCTGCCTTGGGACGGCCTCGATCAATGCCATCAATGCCTTGCGGTATTGGACTGCGGGATCGTGGGGGTTCCCGATGGCGGCAATCTTTCCCCCCAAACTGTCCATTCCGAGTTCCATGGGCAGGTCCACTACTTTCCCCCGGTTGCGGGCGACAATGGCATCATAATGCCGCTCAGTGGTCTCGTCGCCGATCACCAGCCGGACGTTCTGGTCCACACCATGGTCGAGGGCATCCTGCAACCACGTGCAAAAACGCTTGGGCGATGCAAAGGAGACTTTGAGAAGGGCGACAACAAAGCGACCCTCATCGTGGGCCAGGGACCGGGCGAGCCGATTGAGGTTTTCAACGAAGAGGCTGGCATCGTTTCCCTTGACCCCCAGGCCGTAGTCGGGCTCCCAGTGGACCGGTTCGGGGAAAGTCCCGTCTTCCAGCCTGGATTCGTTCCATATCAACACATGGCCGTGCAAATCCAAAACCAGTTCCCTGGAAAACGCGGGTGAATCCTTGAATTCCCGCTCGAAGATCATCGGGATATCGGGGTTGTCACTCTCCTCCGAGTGCAGAAAATTGTAGAAAGTGTCCACCATTTCTGCTTCATCGGGACGGTACAGCACCCTGACCAGTCGGACAGCCTGGGCTGCCCGAACCTTGTTCCATCTCCCGACCAGTCCGCCGATCCGGATATTTACAGGGTTTTGCTTCATGGTTCTGGTTCAATTGAGAGTCACCTTTGCACCACTCAGTGCGACTTTCCCGGTCGAGCTGATGGAGGTTTTCATGCCGCCGTTGACCGAGACCTCCTTCGATCCGGAGACATTGACCGTTCTGGCGGAGACGGTGGCCTCCTTGGGGTCGGTGGAGAAGCTGCTTCCCCCTGTCATCATCACCGTGGATTCCGAACCGGTTACGAGGATATTCTTGCCCTCGATGGCGATGGTCCCATCGCTCAGCAAGGTGATGGAACTCTTCCCTGTGGAAAGGGTGATGCTCGTGCCGGATCCGATGGCGATGTTGCCTTTGCCGTCCATGGAAACCGAGCCATCCCTGCTGTCCTTGATGGTGATGCTTCCGCTGTCATCGTCGAACGTCACTGTGTTCCCGGACCGCGTGGTGATGCTCTTGGTCTTGTTGCCCTGGCCGCCGCCGCCGCCGCTCGCCCCGTGGAAGAGGCTGCCCATCACGAAGGGCCGCATGGGATCGCCGTACCGGTAGCCCACCATCACCTGGTCGCCTTCCTCGGGGATGGTCACCATGCCCCGGTTGGTGCCGACCTTGTCGCTCTTCCCGGCGTCGTTGGTCATCACGCGCAGCCAGGACGAGGTCATCGATTTGTCCTGCCAGAAGAAGCGCACCTGCACCCGGCCTTGGTTGTCAGGGTCTTCGCTGGAGACGACGGTGGCCAGCTCGGGCTCTGCATGGGGCATCTGGATCCGTGGCGCGGGCAGGACATCTAGTCCTGCGGGGACGGCCGTGAAGCTGTTGTGGTAATGGTCAATGCCCGTGAAGTGGTGCCGGATGTCCGTCACCACGTACTTGCCGTACTTCTTGAGCTCCCAGGCCTTGCCGAGCCGGACGGCGGCGGAGATGTCGGCGACCACCCCGGGGCGGAGGGCCATGGCGGTGCCGGATCCGGAGAGCGCGCTCAGCCGCGCCGCATCGGCGGCATACTGCTGCTGGAGGGCCTTGTCCAGGCCTTGCTTGTCGGTCACCCGGGTGGGCATGGGCCCCTGCGGCACGAGGGCGAACCGGTCCGTGGACGCGCTCAGCGCCTCGGCGCCCAGGCTGTCGAGGCCCGCGATATGGCCGGACGCCTCGGACTGGATGGTCTCATCCCTCCCCGATTGGTAGGAATAGGCCTTGCGGCGCACCGGGAGGGCACGCATCGTGACCTGCACATGGTCGAGGTCGGTGCCATAGACCACCTGCAGCGGCGCGCCACCGCCAGAGGGCTTCCCGAACACCAGCTTCCTGCCGTCATAGTACATCCACTCATGGTAGGTCACGGCCAGGCGCTTCAGGAAGTCGAAGTGGGACTCCCCGTACTGCGCCATGTAGTCGATAAACCCCTTGAAAGCGGGCGCGACGGCGGTCTTCAGGCCCACCGTCTCGGCCACCTCCTCCACGATCCACTTCAGGTGCCTTTCGTTCCATGACTGCCGGTGCTCCCCGGCATCCAGGAGGATGGTGGGGGAAGCCCCGGAGATCACCAGGTCGCCGTTGAGCCCCGCCTGATGGTCCATCGAGATGGCGGTGACGATGCCCATGAACACGTTGTCCCCGAACAGCAGGGTGAAGTCCTTCCCGATCCATGACCGGGACCGGTCCAGGACATGGCTCCCGAGATCCTCGATGATGTCATGCCCCACCACCAGTTCGAAGGTATGGTGGTCATACATGGACTGGTTCAGGGTCAGGGAGGTGAACGTGTTCAGCTTCATCCCGTCAATTTTGACGGATACTTGTGGTTGGGACATATTATTTTAAATTGCTTTGGGTGGACAGATTTTCAAGGTTGGCAACGATGCCCTTCCAAACATCGCAAACGGGACGCTTTTTTCCAAATCTTTTCCGAAAAAAATTCGAGGGTTCTCAGCGGAGGAGGGTCGCCGGATCCGCAGGCCATGCGCCCTCCTGCGCCCGAATGACGGGGCGATGGTGAGGCCTGCCCGGGTGCAACCGGCGCATCATAGTAAAGAGAAAGAGGAGAGAGAGGAGAGATTCATGCCCGCCGGGTCAACACCACCCCTGGCCACCCCCTGAGGCACCGGGGAACGGCATCAGGAGCCAGGAAAACCATTTTTCACCCAACCGATGAACTGGTCAAACAGATAGCGGCTGTCATGCGGCCCGGGGGAGGATTCCGGATGGTATTGTACGGAGAAGGCTTTCTTCCCGAGGACCTGGATGCCCTCCAGGGTCCCGTCGTTCAGGTTCACATGCGTCACCTCCACCAGGGGAGAAGCCTCTGCGTCCTCCAGTTTGACGGCAAAACCATGGTTCTGGGAGGTGATCTCGCTCTTGCCAGTAATCAGGTTCTTCACCGGATGGTTGATGCCCCGGTGCCCATGGTGCATCTTGAAGGTGCCCAGCCCCAGTGCCCGGCAGAGGACCTGGTGTCCGAGGCAGATCCCAAACAGCGGCTTGCCTGCCTCCAGAAGCTGCTTCGTCAATTCAACGGCCCAGGGCATGGCCGCCGGATCGCCCGGCCCATTGGACAGAAAATAGCCCTCCGGGGAGAATGCCTCGATCTCGGCCAGGCTTGCCTTGGCAGGGAAGACCTTCAGGTATGCCCCCCGGGCGGCAAGGCTTTTCAGGATATTGGTCTTGACCCCCCAGTCCAGCACAGCAATGCGGACCGGGGAAGCCTCGTCGCCGAAGCAGTAGGGGGCCTTGGTGGAAACGGAGCTGGCCAGCTCGAGGCCTTCCATGTCCGGGCACTCCTGGAGCAATTGCTGCAGCTCCTCTGCGCCGTATTCCAGGCTGGAGATGATGCCGTTCATCGCCCCCCTGTCGCGGAGATGACGCACCAGGGCGCGGGTATCGATGTCTGAAATACCCACGATGCCATTCGACAGGAGGTAGTCCTGCAGGGTTCCTGTGGCATCGGCGCGGGAGGCCACCGGGGAAAAATTCTTGACCACCAGGCCTGCGATCTTGACCCCTCCACTCTCCGCCTCCCCCGGGTGGACACCATAGTTCCCGATATGGGTGTGGGTGGTGACCATGAGCTGGCCATAGTAGCTCGGATCCGTGAAGATCTCCTGGTAGCCCGTCATCCCGGTATTGAAGCATAGCTCCCCGACGGCGGGACCCACCTCTCCGATGCTGACCCCCTCAAACAAAGAGCCGTCCGACAGCATCAGAACGGCCTTGGTACGATCGCTGTATTTCATTTCAGAAGCCTCAGATCTTCGATTGGTCCACCAAGGGAATGCTCACGAAGGAGGGTTCATTTCCAGCACGCAGCTGGTCGATGAGCTCCTGGATGCTCTCCCGGGTCAGGTGGTGCACGTAGTGGCGGTTCGTGAGCTGTGCCACCGGCCCGGTATCACAGGCCCCGAGGCACTCCGCATACCGGAAGAAGAAGAGTCCATCCTTGCTATAGCCCCTCTCATCGCACTGCGTGTACTCCTTCGCGAATTGCAGCACCTCGTCTCCGCCCAGCTCGCCACAGGCGAAGCAGGTGCAGACATCCAGTACGTATTTAGGGACCGGCTGCTTGAAGTACATGGTGTAGAAGGATGCCACGCCATAGACGTGCGCGTAGGACAGCCCCAGCGTGTCGGCGACCAGCTGCATCGCCTCCTTGGACAGCCAGCCAAACTTGTTCTGCGCCATCCAGAGCACCGGCATCACTGCCGAGCGTACCGTGGGGTACTTGCCCTGGTGTCCCCGGATCTCGATCAGTTCCTCCTCGGTGAACCTGAAATCCTGATTTTCAAAAACGTTTTCTGCCAAAGTGACTTTCATTTAGGAATTTGCCCAAAAATAAAAGAAAGGGCTGAAAATTGAAAAATATATTTGTGGGAGGTGATGGACGCATCCTCCCACCCTCGGGGGATCGGTGGCGGGAAGCAGGGTCATTGCACCCTGGGTGAATCCAGGGATTTCCCGGCAGGAAGGTGCCGAATCGTTCCTCCGGCGCGAGGATTCCGGCAGGATTGCCCCCTGGGCCGGGTCGCCGCAAGGATTCCACCTTTTGGAAAAATTGATTAGCTTTGGCGGCTTTATGGAGAGAGGACATAGATGAAGTACAAGGTAGGAGACATTGCCAAGATGATCGGTGCGGTGGTCGAGGGTGATCCCGAGCAGTGGATCAGCCGTCTGGCAAGGATCGAGGAGGGCAGCCCCGGCAGCATCACCTTTCTCGCAAACCCCAAATATGAATCCCATGTCTATGGCACGCTCGCATCGGCAGTGATCGTGGGGCTTGACTTCGAACCCAAGCAGCCGCTCCAGCCCACCTTGCTCCGTGTCCAGGATCCCTACCTGGCATTCACCCATCTCCTGCAGCATTTCATGCAGTTTGTCCAGAACAAGTCCGGCATCGAGCAGCCCTGCCATATCGCGGAGACAGCACAGATCGGCAGGGATGTTTACATTGGAGCCTTTGCCTATATCGGGGATGGCACCGTGGTCGGGGACGGTGCCAAGATCTATCCGCATTCCTACATCGGCGACTATGTCACGGTCGGCGACCGCAGCGTGGTCTATCCGAATGCCAGCATCTATTACGGATGCGTGGTGGGGATGGACTGCATCGTGCACGCTGGTGCCGTGATCGGGAGCGATGGCTTCGGGTTTGCCCCGATGCCCGATGGCCGGTTCCGGAAGATCCCCCATACCGGCATCGTGCGGCTGGAGGACCATGTGGAGATCGGTGCCGGCTGCACCATCGACAGGGCGACCCTCGGGGAGACGATCATTCGCCGGGGAGCCAAGCTCGACAATCTCATCCAGGTGGCCCACAATGTGGAGATCGGCGAGAACACCGTGATCG
>JBJOPY010000088.1:0-9803 GCA_046050405.1 Bacteroidota bacterium
ACCGCGGATTGAGCATGTATCAGAATTCGCCTGGATAGTTCCTGATTTATGCTTCTGCCAAACCCCTCGCAATCATTACACCCTCTGTTAAACACTACTGGCAAAGTTCCCCATAAGCATATAGATTTTAAATCATTTTCTGATTAATGCGAAAAGTAACTTGAAACCACACGAAATATAGAACAAATTCATCCCTTGGACAACATGGTCCTTCTCCATTTTCACTTGGCGGGCAGGGTGTACGAACGTGGCACAGGGATGGCTTCCTCGAATGCGTGTGCGGAAGGCGAATCCGAGTCCGTATCGGTTCCGAACGTGGGCAACCGCTCCCCATAAGAGAACCCGGAGCCTATAAACGGATGGGAACGGGTTCCCACCTCCCAAGGGAAGCGGCCGAGGAAGGACTCCCTTGAGTGCTGCGGAGCATCGTTCATGCAGCGGTCTGAAATCGGGTGTTGAAATTCGTTACAGGCCGTTCAGGTTCAATCTGGCGGTGAAGCACCCAGCAGATCCTTTTCCTTCCTCCAATTACGACGACAACCGAACATTCCCACGAACGCCGCCAAACCTTCCTCTCTCATTCCCAACAACTTCCCACCCGCCTCGGAAATTTCTGATTCTTTCATTTCAGAACACGGTAAACATTCCGAGCCGCATCGAGTTTAAATGACCGTGTGATGGAAGGGATGATACCTATACTCGGAGATCAACTGGAGCAGCGCGTCATGCATGCAGGTATCGCGGATGAGCGTGAAGGCCGCCCACCTTCAATGGTAGTTCCCGCAGCTCTTCATCCTCCCAGACGATTCGGGGCACACCTTCGAGGAGATCCTGGCAGTGCTGGGGCAGCGCAAAAGCAGCGTCAGAAATGCCTCCCACTGACGAAAAAATCCATCCATTGCATCCCTCCAGCAGAGGAATTCGACCGGCACTTCTCCGAACACACCGAAACTCATGGGATGGGTGACCAGCGTAATTCTCCTCCCGATCAAGAAATGGAAAGCACGCCACAAAGCATGAAACCCCAGCGCAGAAATCAGTTCCGGCCAGGAACACAACGATACGGTCAAGTTATGATGAAATCATTCTCCATGCCTCCCAAGACGATGCTTACCATCCTCGTAATGGCAGTGCTTTCAGGCCAGCTGCGGTCACAAGCACCGCTCAGCCTGAAGGAATGCATCGAATACAGTCTCCACCACCACCCTTTGCAGGCCATCTCCAACAGTGAAATCGCGATTGCACAGCAGCGCAGCCGTGAGGGGCTCTCCTCATACCTCCCGCAGGTCAACGGCTCCTTCACCTTCGACGACAACCTGAAACGCCCGACGACAGTCATCCCGGCCGGAACATTCTCCCCGCAGGAGATTCGCGTCCAGTTTGGCAACCAATACTCCTCCAACGCAGTCATCCAGCTGGACCAATTGGTCTACGACCGCAGCTTGCTGCTCGGCATCAAGCTCCTGTATCCCTATACTGACATCGCCACACTGACCAAGGAGAAGAACGAGCTCTCGCTCATGTATGCGGCAGCCATGTCCTACTATGCGATCCAGATCTACCGCGAGCAGCAGAAGCTCCTGGCGAAGAACGAGGAAAAATTCCAAACCATGGAGCGAATCCTCCAGCTCCAGGTGGACAAAGGGGTGGCACGCAAGATGGACCATGACCGTGTCTCGGTGACACTCGCCAATATACAGGCACAGAGAAACGTGTTGGAAAACGAGATTCAACTGGCCAACAATCGGCTCAAGAACGCGATGGGGATGCCACTCGAAGAGCCACTGCTGACCATGGAAGGCGACTGGAACGAAGAAACTGTCCTCGACACCCAGGCCCCTGTCCCCGGCACAGGCAAGGTCTACGACCTGCTCATCCAGCAAAAGAACATCGACATGCAAGCACTCGAGGTTCGCCGGAGGCAAGCCATGTACCTGCCCACACTTGGCGTTTATGCCCGTGCAGGCGCACAGTCCTTCGGCAACGACTTCGTGAAATCCTTCGAGCGGTACTACGGCTATGCCTCCATCGGACTGCGGCTCAACGTCCCGATCTGGAACAGCTTCCGCACCCCCATGCAAATCAAGCAGGCAGAACTCAACCTGCTGAAGGCTCGGGAAAACTACCAGCTGAGCAGATCCAACATCATGCTCCAGCAGCAAAATGCCGAAACACAGTGGCTCAATGCCCTTGCCACATTTTCTTCCATCCAGAAGAACATGGAACTGGCCGAGGAAGTGGTGGAAGTCACCCAACTGCAACTGGAGCAGGGCGTGGCGACACTCTCCGACTACCTGACAGCCGACTACGCCTTCAAGGAAGCCCAAACCAATTACATCACCTCGCTCCTGAAGGTCCTCACATCGAGGCTGGAACTCGAGATGGCACATGGAACGCTGAAAACCTTCCTTCTCCGATAGTCTATACGATTCATTCTTAAGAAAAATGAAAAAAGCAATTTATATCCTTCTAGGCGTCGCTGTCATCGTGGGCATGGGCCTCTTGCTCGCCCGCAACAAGAAGAAGATCAACGAGACCAACAAGGTCGTGGACAGATCCCGCATCCCAGTCACTGTCTCCGTCGCCAAGGCGGCCATGGCTGAATTCCAGGGCAAAATGGAATTTTCTGGAATGGTGGAGAGCGACGGCGACGCGGACATCACCGTCAGCACCCCCGGCATCTTGAGGACCCTGAACCTTGAGAAGGGCATGTACCTATACAAGGGGCAGGTCGTAGGCACGATGGACAGCGAGCAGCTCAAACTGCAGCTGAAAGCCCTCGAACTCGCAGAGACCAAGCTCGTCACCGACCAAGAACGCGCCAGGGCACTCGTGGAAGGCGATGCCGCCCCGTCCACGAACCTGAAGGACATCGAGTTCAATCTCGCCAACACCCGCATCCAAATCGAACAGGTCAAACAGCGGATCCTCGACAACAATGTCACCGCCCCGATCAGCGGAACAGTCCTGTCCAAGAACATGGAGGCAGGCGAGTTTGTCAACCCTGGGATGATCATCGCCAAGCTCGTGGATGTGTCCAGTCTGAAAACTGCCGTCTTCGTGAATGAAAAGCACATTTACAAGATCATCCCGCGACAGACGGCCACGGTCACGAGTGCGGCCATGCCCGGAAAGACCTGGGGGGGCGTGGTCACGTACATCAGCCCTGTCGGAGACGAGAACCACAACTACCGTGTGGAAGTGCAGCTCGATGCCGAAGGGAACAAAGACCTCAAGGCCGGGACCTTCACCACCGTCAATCTCGGCACCACCGATGCCGGCAAGGTTCTCATGATTCCCTCCAGTGCCCTGGTGACAGGTTCCAAGCAATCCAGTGTCTTTGTGGCCGTGGGGGACACCGCCCATAGCCGCCCGATCATCACCGGCAGAACCGAAGGCGACATGGTCGAAGTCATCTCCGGCCTGAAAGAAGGCGAAGACATCATCGTCGCAGGCCAGATCAACCTGACCGATGGCACCCTGATTTCCGTCATCACCGAATAGCGCCCACCATGTCCATCACAGAAGTTGCCATCAAACGTCCGCTGCTGATCATTGTGATCTTCGTGACGCTGATACTCTTTGGCTTCATCAGCTATACGAGTATGAATTACAGCCTGTTGCCGAAGTTTGACGCCAGCGTGATCTCCGTGGTCACCTCCTACCGGGGTGCCTCATCCGAGGAGGTCCAGAACAGCATTACCAAGCCGATCGAGGAGGCGGTCTCCGCCATAGAGGGCGTGGACATCATCAACGCCACCTCGCAGGAGGGCCTCTCCCTCGTTGTCGTGCAGCTGAAGCCGGGCATCGAGACCATCGTCGCCCAGCGTGACGCGGAGCGAAAGATCAATCAGATCAAAGCCTTCTTCCCGGAGGATGCGGAAGATCCCGTGGTCAACCGCTTCAACACGGACGAGTTCCCTGTCTTGCAGTTCAGCACCAATGCCAAACTCCCGCCCAAGGATCTCTACGAACTGATGCAACTGAAAGTCAAGCCCGAGCTCAGCAATGTCAAAGGTGTCGGCAACATCAACCTCATCGGCGGGGTATGGCGCCAAATCGACGTGAAGCTGAACAACGAGGCCATGAAGGCTTATGGTGTCCCCGCATCGCTCGTCTATCAGGTGCTCGCCACGAGCAACACCTCGTACCCCGCCGGTGCCATCGAGAGCAAAGACAACCGCTTCTCCCTGCGAATGGACGCGAAAGCCACCAGGGTCGATGAACTCCGGCAGCTCGTCATTCGCCGGAAACCTGATGGCAGTGTGGTGCACCTCGCGGATGTCGCCCATGTCGTGGACGGGCAATCCGACTTCCAAACCATCAATCGCATCAACGGACGCACCGGACTGGGAGTGCAGGTCTCCAAGCAAGCGGATGCCAATACGGTGGAAGTGGCGGAAGGCGTCAAGAAAAAGCTGGACGAACTCAAGCAGCGTTATGCGGCCCAAGGATTTGACTACGAGATCGCCATCGACCAAAGCACCTACACCCTGAAATCGGCAGAGAGCGTACAACACGACCTGTTCCTCGCGGTCTTCATCGTGGCGACGGTGATGTTGCTCTTCCTCCACAGCTTCCGCAGCTCCATGTTCGTGCTGGTCTCTTTGCCGAGTGCGATGATCCCTTCCTTCATCCTGATGTACGTGATGGGATTTTCGCTCAACCTGATGACCTTGATGGCACTGTCGCTGGTGGTGGGAATCCTCGTGGACGACAGTATTGTGGTCCTTGAGAACATTTACCGCCACCTGGGGATGGGAAAGGACAAGGTGAGGGCCGCGATTGAAGGTCGTTCGGAAATCGGCTTCACCGCCCTGGCCATCACGCTGGTGGACGTCGTGGTGTTCGTCCCCATGGCATTGGCGGGCGGCATGATCGGGAACATCCTGCGGGAGTTCTCCCTCGTCGTGGTCTTCTCCACCTTGATGAGCCTCTTCGTGTCCTTCACCTTGACGCCGCTCATGGCCAGCCGCTGGGGCAAAATCGACATCCTCAGCAAATCCACCCTCTGGGGCAGGTTCCACGGCATGATTGAGGGCTGGATCGAGGGTCTCACCCATGGCTACGGGAATGTATTGCGGTGGGCATTGCGCCACAAGACCATCGTCCTTGGCTCCATCTTTGCGATGTTTGTCGGGATGGTGATGCTGCTGGCAAACGGGTTCATCGGCACGGCATTCGTTTCACCGAGTGACAACGGAGAATTCAACCTGCTCCTCGAACTCGATCAGCAGACGCCCCTTCGAGACAACAATCTCATGACCAAACGGGTGGAAGATATCCTGCTCTCCAAGCCGGAAGTCGTCAAGGTCTTCTCCAGCGTCGGCTTCACGGGAGCTGCCATGGGACTCACCGTCCCCTCGAGCAGCAATACCGCGATCTCCGTCAAACTTGTCCCCAAGGAAGAAAGAACCATCAGCACCGATGAATTCAGTTCCCGGATCAGGGACGAGGTCTCGAAGATTCCCGGCATCCGGGTGGTCGTGCAGATACCTGGCATTACAGGGACATCGGAGGCTCCCATCCAGATCGCTGTCAAGGGCTCGAACATGGATGAGATCTGGTCGGTCGCCCGCCAGGTCAATGCCATCGTCAAGAAAACCCCCGGCACAGACTACGTCCAGTACGGCACGGCAAATCCCAAGGCCGAGCTGGACATCGACATCGACAAGGAAAAAATGGCCGCCTTCGGGCTCAGCATCCAAGAGGTAGGCACCGCTGTACAACTTGCCTTCCGTGGCAATGACCAGACCAAGTTCAAGGAAGGCGGCAACGACTACAATATCCGCCTGGCCCTTGACAGCCGTGACATGCTTGACATTGAGAGTGTCAAGGCACTGGCGGTCGTCAACATGCGGGGTGCGGCCGTCAACCTTGAAAGTTTTGCGGAAGTGCGCCCCGTCATGGGGCAGGCGGTTCTGGAGCGGATCGACCGGCTGAATGCCGTCAAGGTTACGGCTACAGGGGTGGGTCGCCCGAATGGCACCATCGTGGCGGACATCCAGAAGGAAGTCAAGAACCTGAAGCTCCCGCCGGGTGTCGAGATCCAATATCTGGGGGAGGCACAGCGACAGGCGGATGCCTTCGGCAGCCTGGGAACCGCCATGCTGATCGGCATACTGCTGGTCTATCTGATCATGGTGGCCCTGTACGAAAGCGTCATCTATCCGTTTGTGGTCATGTTTTCGATCCCCGTGGCCATGATCGGATCCATCACCGCCCTTGCGCTGACCATGGAATCCATGACCATCTTCGCCATCGTCGGCCTGATCATGCTGCTGGGACTGGTCGCAAAGAACGGGATCCTGCTCGTGGACTTCAGCAAGCACCTGCTGGAGAAAGGCATGGAGGTGACTGAGGCCCTTGTCGAGGCAGGGAGGGAACGTCTCCGACCCATCCTCATGACCACCATCGCCATGATTGCCGGTATGCTGCCGATCGCCCTTGCCACGGGTGCGGGCGCAGAGGTCAAGAATGGGATGGCCTGGGTGATCATCGGCGGCTTGACAAGCTCATTGCTGCTGACTCTCCTCCTCGTTCCCATCATCCTCTACATCATCGAGCACCTTCGGCGCAGGTTCAGCAAATCTTCCGCTGTTCGCTAGCGCAAGCATGCAGTGAGCCAAGGGAGAAAAAAGTATGGTGACCGTGGTGACGCGGCTTCGAGCGCAGGATCCGGGTGGTCGGGTTCAGGAGAATCTTGGCCAATCCTCAGGATCCACCGTCCCAGAATCCCGATATACTAACCCTTGTGGTTCCCTTTTCCACTTGGAGTAGCCTGATCAGTTCCATCAATGCCTTGACCGGCGCCGTCCCCAGGTCAATGGAAAAGGCCAGCTTGCCGAGCGGATAGCTGGGTGGTGACAGATAGTGGATCACATTCCGCAAACCGTCCCCGTCCTTGGATTTTGCATCCTCCGTATCCAGCCAATCCATCGCCCATGCCTCCAATGCCTGCCGGTCAAAGCGCTCGCAGAGTACCTTGACGATGCATTGGTTCCAGGCAAATGGCCTGACCTCCACCGTGCAGCCACCCCGATGCTCCAGGAAGGCATCATGCTCCAGAAACTCCGTCAGCCGAAACTCCGTCAACCGAACTTCTCCATTGACGATCTTCACATAATCCCCCCGAATCAACCTGTACAGCGGATCAGGCGCGTATCTGTCCATCTGCAATAGTACCTCGGAATCCCCCCCGCTCCACTTACCCAGGGATTGCAGGAAATGATCCAAGTACCGCGCACGATGCATCTCAAGTAGATCCACAAGTTTCATGCGTGCAAGTAAATAAAATTCAAACAGCCGGTGGCACTGGATGCGATGTATGAAATGCTGATATCGCCAGGTACCGAAACTGTGGGTATTTCTCGGGAGGGTATCCGCATGTCCTGCCACCCCTCAAAATCTCCAATCCACCAGCACCCCGCTCCCACCCTTCCAGAAGTTCGGGGTGACGGACAGGCTCCGTGCCGCATGGCTGCGATGCACCCGGGGAATCCAGTACCCTGCCGCTGCCCCGACGAGGTAGCCTGCAGCCACATCTGTGAAGAAGTGCTTCCCTGCACGCATCCGCAGACAGCCCATGCCAGCAGGCGCCATGGCTGCAACCGTCCATACCCATGGACGAAGCTTGCTTTCGGGGAAATAATCATTGAAAATCTTCGCGCCAAGGAAGGTCGCCGTGGCGGTGAAGGCTGTGTGCCCCGAAGGAAACGACAGCCGGGCATCCCGTTTCAGTTTCTCGTCCAAGGGTGCGGATGCACCATACAAAAAAGGTCTCGAGCGATGGACGATCCCCTTGGTCAGGCCAACCATTGCAAAGCAGGCCAGCCCTGCCTCTGCGCCCATGAGGGCGATCTTCGGGAGATCATCTCTCGGGTGCTGGCTTGCAAAAATCGCCAGCGGCGCCACCCCAATCGCCAGAGATGCAATGTCACTGCCCCTGGCCACCGATGGTCGCCAAGCACCCAGGTTGGAACGGTCCATACTGGGAACGGGATTCAAATCCAATTGCTGAACATCGGTGGCTGTGAGGGACTTCACGCGAGACTGCACGTACCAGCCGACACCGGCGAGCAACAAGATGCCCGGGGCGGCCCATGCGTCGGCGTTGGAAATGCGGTAGGGCGAGGTGGATTCCTGCGTCCGGCCGTGGAGGCATATCAGACAGGCAGACAGCGTCAGTGCGATTGCTTTTCTCACGCCTGTGAAGGTAGGGCGTTTTTGCGTGTAGAGGCAAATTGGGTTGCCTGGGATACCGTGAAAAATGGAGGGCGGATGCCTCACGGCGGGGGAACTGCCCAGAAATCGAGGGGCAGACTTCCCGGAATCGCCAGAGCAGTGCCTCACAAATGAATCAGGCTGACGATCCTTTCTTTGATGGCATCGTTTTTCTCTGGACCCGTAGCATGACGATGATTGCAGTCTGAAATCCAAAATCGCATCCCCTAATAGTACATTGGTTATCAATCTATTGATTTCCATCAACCCTGCGGATGCAAGGCAAAACCCGGCCAAGCCTGATGCGATTTTCCTGGGGTGGCAGTACAGAATCTCTCTATCCGAATGCCGTTGGCTTCGCCCCGAAGATCTCGAATCCGATGACCTCAAGAAAAAAATGGCCCACTTGTTTGCGCCTCTGCTCGAAATGCCTAACTTTGTCCATCATTTTGAAATTAGACGAATAGAGTTCCGATGTACGCGATTGTAAATATCCAAGGACAGCAATTCAAGGTCGAGAAGGATCAGCAATTGTTTGTCCACCGCCTTCCCAATGCCGAAGGTGAATCTGTCTCCACTTCTGAGGTGCTCCTGCTGGACGACCATGGGTCGGTCAAAGTAGGCACGCCTGTCGTCAGTGGGGCAAGCGTCAGCTTCAAAGTGCTGTCGCATCTGAAAGGTGACAAAGTCATTGTCTTCAAGAAGAAGCGCCGCAAGGGTTACCAGAAGCTAAACGGTCACCGTCAGCTCTTCTCCAAGATCCAAATCGAATCCATCAACAACTGAGAAAGGGAGGACCGTAAATCATGGCACATAAGAAAGGTGTAGGTAGTTCTAAAAACGGACGCGAGTCGCACAGCAAGCGCCTGGGCGTCAAGAAATTTGGTGGGGAGAAAGTCATCCCCGGCAATATCATCGTCCGTCAGCGCGGCACGAAGTTCCACCCGGGTGTCGGCGTGGGTGTAGGCAGGGACCATACGCTGTATGCTGAAATGAGCGGATCGGTAAAGTTCACCACCGGGAGAAACGATCGGAAATTCGTGCATGTCGTCCAAGCAGAGGCTTGATTCGGGCAGCACCCAGCATAGAGAAATCCCCTCCAATGGAGGGGATTTTTGTTTTTCAGGTGGGGATCAATACAAGAATCTCCTTGGTCATGCGGCTTTCAATCGCTATTTTTCGTTCCAGCTCTACGATCCCACGGTATGAAACATCTTATTTTCACGGCACTCTTTCTTCTGCTAGCCGCTGCAACCTCGATTTTCAGCCAAACCTCAGGCCCAGGCTGCCCCGCCTCCCAAGGCAGCTCGGAGGCATCTAGGTACCCCACTGGCGATTATTGGCCTAAGCGATTGGTCTTCAAGATCCAGGAACGGTTCCGTCCGTATTGTTCCGAGTCACAGATCCGCCTGACGACGATGTCCAGCTACCTGAACCTGGTGAATGGATTCGGCTTGCAGAAAGTGTTTCCCAGATCCACATCCCCCTCCCCCAAAACCAACGCCATCGGAGAGCGATTGGCAGATCTCAGCTTGATCTATCGACTGGACTACGCGAACAATTTCAGCGAGAAGGAGGCC
>JBJOPY010000089.1:0-34357 GCA_046050405.1 Bacteroidota bacterium
TCGGCATCGTTCAGCCGTGCGACCACCGTGCCCTGGGAGACGATGGCTCCCTCCGGGACATGGAGGTAGACGAGACGGCCGCTGACCTCGGGGTGGAGATCCACGTACTCATTGGCAGCGACCTCGCCATTAACCTCGATTTCACTGGAGACGGCGGTGGGCTGCGCCAAGATGACATCGACAATGGTAGGCGGTGGGCCTCCCCCTTGCTTCGAGGGTTCCGGCTTTCCGGAACAGGCGAAAACCAAGGCCGAAAGGAGCCAGATCATCCATGGCAACCGGTGGGAGGCTGGAAGCACTTTCGTTTTCACACAATGAAAGGTGTTCACGCCTCAAATCTAACCGTTGACCACCACAAGGTGCTGGATTATTTTTCGGATTTTGTTGGACAGGACGAGGCCGTATCCCGTCAATTTTTCAGGAGGAGATCCCTCTTTTTGTCCAACAAAGAACCCAGGCCAGGTGTGGCCATCACCGATGGCCGGTCTTCCATGAACCTGAACCAAGGAGCCAGAACTGGACTCAGTGCGCCAGGATGGTCTTCTCCTTGGTCAAAATCGCATGAAAAGGAACTGGCTTTTCGCCTTGGGTCCATTCGCCCCAGAGTTCCACCCCATTGTCAGCTGCCTTCACAGCCTTCAGTGTCATGGCCAGCTTGCTGGTGTCGGATTGTGAAGCCCAATAGCTTCGTTGCTCGTCCAAATAGGCGCCATAGACGATCATCGAGGCCTCCGAGGGGCGGGTGCCATAATTGAGGGAGAAAACCTTCCACCCGTCCGGGCCGTCATACAGGGCGTTGCCAGTCTGGAAAAATTCGACTTCATCCGGCATGGATTTCAGGATGCCGTCCGCAAAGCGGACGATGCTCTCGCGACTCGTGATCTGATCCAGCCAATCCGGCAGAGCACCCTTGCCCGCGACAAGGTTGGCTGAGCCCAGCTTCAGTCCTTTTTCCACTTTGACGACCACTTGCTTCCCAAAGATGCTGTCCGGGAGGTCATTGACGGGAAAGTTCTGCGGTTCGATCTTCACCACCTGAGGGGTGTCGATGGAGTCCTTGGCCTTGTCACCACCCTCGGTGCCCCCGCCGCAGCCAGTTGCCAAGATCAATGTTCCAGCCAAGAGAATGGTCGTGAAGCGTATGCGCATCGGTTTCAATCTCATTTTCATTGGTACAGTAATTGAATAATGATGTCCCTTTTTGTGGTGTTTTTCCAGCAAGCCCCCGCAGCTTCGGGCGGCTATCAGCGCGAAAGCTTCTTGTACCGAATCCGGGTGGGCCCGGCGTCCCCGAGCCGCTTCTTCTTGTCTTCTTCGTATTCAGAGAATGATCCCTCGTAGAAGAACACCCGCGAGTCCCCTTCGAAGGCCAGGATGTGCGTACAAACACGGTCCAGGAACCAGCGGTCGTGGGAAATGATCACCGCAGATCCCCCGAAGTGGTCGATGGCCTCCTCCAATGCGCGAAGCGTGTTCACGTCCAGGTCGTTCGTAGGCTCGTCCAGGAGCAGGACGTTCGCCCCTGAGCGCAAGATGCGTGCGAGGTGAAGACGATTTCGCTCCCCTCCGGAGAGCTGTTTCACCTTTTTGCTCTGATCGGTCCCGGCAAAGTTGAAGCGGCTCACATAGGCGCGGCCGTTCATTTCCTTCGTGCCCAGGATGATGATGTCGTTGCCGCCCGTGATGGCGTCATAGACAGAGGCCTCCATGTCCAGGTCGTCGTGCTCCTGGTCCACGTAGGCCAGCTGGACGGTTTCCCCCACCTCGAAGGTGCCTGTGTCTGGCTTTTCCTTGCCCGTGATCATGCGAAACAAGGTCGTCTTCCCCGCACCATTGGGGCCGATCACTCCGACCACAGCACCTTTGGGGACGACGAACTCCATCCCTTCGTACAAGAGCTTGTCGCCAAACGCCTTGGAAACGCCATGCGCCTCGATCACCTTGTCGCCCAGGCGCGGTCCGGAAGGGATGTAGATCTCCAGGTCTTGTTCCCTCTGGTTGCCGTCCTCTGCGACCATCTTCTCGTATGCGGAGATGCGCGCCTTGCCTTTCGCATGGCGTGCCTTGGGGGCCATGCGAATCCACTCCAGCTCGCGCTCCAGCGTCTTGTTGCGCTTGCTTTCCTGCTTTTGCTCTTGATCGAGCTTCTTCTGCTTCTGTTCCAGCCATGAGGTGTAGTTGCCTTTCCACGGAACCCCATGGCCACGATCAAGCTCCAGAATCCATCCCGCCACCTTGTCGAGGAAGTAACGGTCGTGGGTGACCGCGATCACGGTGCCCTCATAGTTCTGAAGGTGCTGTTCAAGCCATTGCACAGACTCGGCATCGAGGTGGTTGGTCGGCTCGTCCAGGAGCAGGACATCCGGCTTCTGTATCAGCAGCCGGCAAAGCGCCACTCGGCGCTTTTCACCTCCGGAAAGGGTGCCGACCTTCTGGTCCGATGGAGGGCAACGCAGCGCGTCCATCGCCACCTCCAGGTGGCTGTCGAGGTTCCAGGCGTCGGCGGCTTCGATTTTGTCCTGGAGAGCTGCCTGGCGATGGATGAGCTTGTCCATTGCCTCCGCGCTCATCTCCTCCATGAACTTCATGTTGATGTCTTCATACTCCTGCAGCAATGCCGCGATCTCGGCTGCGCCTTCCCGCACGACCTCGATCACACTCTTGTCTGCATCGAGTTCCGGGTGCTGCTCAAGCATCCCCACGGAATAACCCGGAGAAAAGGCTAGGTCTCCCTGGAAGTCAGTGTCCTTGCCAGCGATGATCCGCAACAATGTGGACTTCCCTTGACCATTCATCCCGATCACGCCGATCTTGGCACCGAGGTAGAACCCGAGGGAGATGTCACGGATGACTTGCTTGTTGGGTGGGTAAACCTTGCTTACCCGGGACATTGAGAAAATGATTTGACGGTCGCTCATGAATTGTTCTCCGAAATTTTTGTAAAGATAGCCTTTGGAGGGAAATGATCGACAGCGGAAGACCGGCAATCCTGGCGGAATGGCAGGATTTTTTTCCATGAATGCGAACTTCAATCCCCTGCATGCAAGCTACTGCCCGTCCCGCAGCCTCTCCCAGGCCATTCTCTCCATCCAATGGTCTGATACCATCCCATTGCAGGTCAATCCACATGGAAATGATCCCCCATCAGCAACACGCCGGGAGAGGGTCGCCATGGCACACCATAACAATGGGAATAACGGCAGGGAGCCATGTCCAAAGAGGATTCCAATCCCTCGTTACCAGACCTTGGGTTGGATGCGATTGCCTTGTCATTCGTGGTCAGGTGTAAATTGGCCAATGGTTAATTCTTCTTAACTTTAGCTCCGAATAGGCTACCAGAAATTTGCCGCGACTTCGAACATACTGGAATCATCTTCCCCTCCGTTTTTTACTTACCTGCCTCATGCTTGTGGGAAGTTTTGTCTTTGCCCAGAAGGTGCAGTTCAGCGGGGTGGTCAGGGATTCCGTCACCAATGAGGTCTTGCCACTGGTGTCCGTGGTGTTGGATGGCACCACGAATGGACTGAATACAAATCTCGACGGGGAATTTCTCTTTTTGGTACCGAAAGGGAAGTACAAGGTCGTCGTCCGGGCATCGGGCTACCGGCAATACAGTGATAGCATCCTGCTGGACCGGGAAGTGACGGGTTTCATGGTGAGTTTAAAGCCTGTGAGTACATCCCTGGATGAGGTCGTCATCACGTCCAAGGCTGTGAACCCTGCCCACAGGGTGATTCGAAATGCCATCGCAAACCGCCGCCGCAATCGGTTCGACAAGATCGACGCCTACGAATACGAGGCATACAACAAGCTCGTCCTCACGATGGACCACGTCACGGACAAGTTCCTGACGAGCAGGATGGTCAGGAACATTGGGGAGCAGGTGCAGGAAATCCTGGGGGACTCCCTGCATTCGGACAGCTCGACCTACAAGATCGCTGGATTTGTCTCCGAAAGCGTCAGCCGGTTCTATTATCTGAAGCCCGACCGGAAAAAGGAAGAAATCCTAGCCGTCCAAACCTCAGGAGTCAAAGGCTCAGAATACAACCTTCTCAGTTCGATGCTGCTGCAGATGGATATGTATGACAACAACGTCGTATTGCTGGACCGAACCTTCCTGAGCCCGATTGCAGACGGAGCCTTTGTGGATTATGACTTCTTCATCCAGAGCATCGAAAGCCTGGGCCAGGATACGCTTTATGGGATTCAGATTCTTCCCAAGCGACCCTATGACCCGGTTTTCAAAGGCACCATTTACATTGACAACAAACGATGGGCAATCAACCGGCTAGATTTGAAGTTAAACGACAACCCCAACATCAATTTTGTGGAGGATGTCCGCATCCGGCAGGAATATGAAGAGGTGGATACATTCTGGGTGCCGACACTCCTGGACGTGGAGGTGGATTTTCAGAACAGTCTGCTCAAGCGCACGGGTGGCAAAGGGGTCAGCGTCATCGGTCGCAGCAGCTCACACATTTACAATTATAAGATCAACCAACCCAGGCCTCCGAAATTCTACCAACAGGAGCTGGTGGAGATCATGGAAGATGCAGAGACGAAAGACTCCACCTTCTGGGCGGAAGCCCGGAAGTCGCCATTGGACAGGAGCGAACAGCTCGGGTTTGCATTGGTGGACTCGCTACGGTCGCGGGGTGTGCTGGATTTCTACATGGAGGCATCCAAGCTGGTCGTATGGGGTACCTACAAACGCAAGTATTGGGAATTGGGTCCATATTTCTACCTGCTCAGCTTCAATCAAGCCGAGGGCATCCGCACGCGGTGCGGCATCTATACCCGGCCGGGGTTCAGCAATTGGTTCTACTTCGGTGGCCATCTGGCCTATGGCCTCAGGGATGAACAATTGAAGTATCAAGTGGAGACGAAGTTCCGATTGCAGCGCAAACCGAAAATCGAGCTGGGATTGCGAAGGACTTATGAAGTGGAGCAAGTCGGATTCGAGAACTTCCTCAACAATGGTACCAGCCTCTTGCAAAGCAGCCTCAGGCGGGTACCGTTTACGCAGCTCAATTACTTCTGGGAGAACCGAGCCGACCTCAATGCGCATCTCTCCAGGGGGGTCAGTGGAGATTTCTACTTCCGCACGAAGGCGTTCGAACCTTGCAGCACCTTCCCATTCGGTTTCCGGCAAGCTGATGGCGGAATCGGCAGAACATATGCGATCACCGAGGCCGGGGCAGACCTGAGGGTTTCGTTCAAGGAGAAGTACATCACCGATGCACGCGGGGACAAGCGGTATGTCAGCAGCAAGTTCCCGATCTTCTACCTGAGGTACCGGCATGGGTTCGATCACTTGCTGCATGGGCAGTACCGCTATGATGCAGCCGAAATCGAAATGAAAAACTACGCCCGGATGGGACGCTATGGCTGGTTTCGCTACGACTTGCGGGCGGGGCAGGTGTTTGGAACCCTTCCCTTCCCTGCCCTGCATGTCTTCCGAGGCAACATGTCCTGGGGTTACGACCGCTATGGGTTCAACTTGATGAACTACTATGAGTTCGTCGCGGATCGCTATGTCACCTTCGCAGGAGAGCAGCACTTCGAGGGCCTGCTGTGGAACCAACTGCCGCTGCTGCGCTGGTTGAAATGGAAGGAGGTGCTCACCTTCCGTCTCGCTTGGGGTACCCTTTCGCCTGATAACCTCCGGCTGAACGATGTTTGGTTGCCGAATATAGAAGGCGGAGCCTACCACCAACAGATCAAGGCTCCGGCTGCGATTCCCTATTTGGAGGCAGGAGCAGGGCTGTACAACATCTTCAAGGTCCTTAGGGTCGATGCCGTTTGGCGTCTCAATTACCATGATACACAGTGGCGAACCGACCCATCCATCCCGAAGGCGAACTGGGGCAGGTTCAATAATTTCGGACTGAGGGCTGATTTTAGCATTACCCTCTAGCGCCCAGGATCCAATGGCCGCATCTACCCACCGACCCGCCTCCAGCATAGCCTCAGAATTCCCGCCCGGCAAAAAAATCCACCCCCATTCAGTCTGTGGATCATTATTTCTTCCTATATTCAGCCCCGATAGAATGGAATGCACAGAGATTTGGGCATCGTTGTCGCAGTGATAGCCTTGTTTTTTGCATCTGGGAAGGTTCTGGGCAGGAATTTGTACCACTGGTGCATCTTGACGGAAATCGGAACAGAAAGTCAGGAAGGGCAGTTACACGATGATGTGTCGGATCCAAGGAGTTTGAAAGTCTAACCGTGAAGAATTTTTTATGTGGGAACTTTACCATCCCTCACCTATGGCCAAGTTGAATTGCACCCACCAGGCTAATGTTCCAAGGATGCGTACCTTGGGAGCCCCCCGTTGCAGAAAGTTTTTCATGGAAACGTTTCCAGTGTGCCTTTCTATGCCTGCGACTCTCTTCCTTGACAATCTGCTGGGCATGGTCCTTGTTATGGCAGAGGCCTTGGTCTTCATGCCCCTATCCCTGCTCCTTCACCGATTCCGTGCAGGTTATGCTTTTGACTTGACCTGCTCTCCGCTTCGCAATTTCAATGCAGGTTCCCATGCGCTCATGACCAGCATCGATCTGGGCCGGGGAGCCCCCAACCTCATGACCCCTCAAAATCCCTAAACCTGAATTCTTCAATCACTATGAGAAAATATATCCGTGCTGTTTTGATTTGCCTTCTGGGTGGTGCCAGCCTGGCAGCCAATGCACAACTTGAGCGTGCCAATAGGCGCTATGATCGCAGAGAGTATTACAGGGCGATCCCACTTTATCAGCGCTATCTAGAGAAGAGCCCTACGAGCAACGAGGGCATGGAAAAAATAGCCAACTGCTATCGAATGACCCATGATTCCAAGAATGCCGAGCATTGGTACAATCGATTGATCAAGGCAGGCAACAAGGATCCCCGAAACGTCCTCTATTACGCCCAGACGCTCATCAACAATGAGAAATGGGAGGATGCAGTGCCGCTGCTGGAAAGCTACCTTCAGGTGCATGAATGGGACGAAGTAGCCCAAAACACGCTGCAATCGGCACAAAATTACAAGAAGCTCCTTGCTGACTCCACCTTGTACATGGTGAAAGGCACGAATGTCAACACCCCTCAGTCTGAGTCTTGTCCGGCGATTTACCGTAACGCGCTCGTCTTTTCCAGCTCCCGCACACCTGCCAAGCGGATTTTTGGAAGGAATCAGGAAAACTTTCACAATCTGTATCAGGCGCAGTATTCTGGCAAGTCAGATGTTGGCGAGCCTAGGCTGCTGCCCGGCGTCATCAACAGCAAACGCCACGAAAGTGGAAGCACTTTCAGCCGTGATGGCAATACGATATACTTCACTCGCAATGCCGCTCCCAAAGGCAAGTTCAGCGGGGGGGAGAGTGACATGATGCGGCTCAGGATTCTCAGGGCCGAGCTTATACGCAACAAGTGGCGTCACCTCGCAGAGGTTCCTTTCAATGGCAAAGATTATTCAGCTGGCTACCCCTCGATGAGCCCCGATGGGAATACGTTTTACTTCGTCTCCGATATGCCTGGCGGTGAGGGTGCTACAGACATCTGGATGTCTCGCAAACAGGGTGAAACATGGAGCCAGCCAGAGAACATGGGGGCCAAAATCAATACTCCCGGAAACGAGATGTTTCCTTGGATAAGCCCCACAGGGGTCTTCTACTTCGCCTCCGATGGACATCCGGGATTAGGAGGGCTTGATCTCTTTCGCGTAACTTCCCTGGGCGGCGAATTCGAAAGGATCCACAACATGGGCGCCCCCATCAACAGCCCCAAGGATGACTTCGCAATCGCGATCGATGAAGCGACCCAGACTGGGTTTTTTAGCTCCAACAGGAAAGGAGGAAAAGGTGAGGACGACATCTATTCATTTGTCCATCGCCAAATCTTGAAGGGACAGGTGTTCGATGCCAAAACGAGCATGCCCGTCAACAATGCGAAGGTTGAAATCTATGGTGTCAAGGGTCTTGTGGCAGTTCTTCGTTCGGACAGTGCCGGCCTCTTCCGCTGTGGCCTTGACCGCAACTCGCAATACAAGCTCGTCGGATCCGGAGAAAACTATCTTGCCGCAGAGCAGGTCGTAAGCACGGTCAGTTTCGACCCCAGCATTCCAATCGAGACTTCGATCAGGCTGACAAAAAATCAAACCTACCCGGGTTACACCCTCAAGGGCAAGGTCGAAGCGGATACCGCCGCCAACCTCTCCGGCACCAAGGTTCGGATCACTGCCAAGGAGGTCATCACAACGGTGGACAAGAATGGTGCATTTGAATACCAATTGTCACCAGAAACTGACTATGAAGTCCGGGTGGAAAAGGAGGGCTTCCTTGGCAAGGTGATGGAAATCAGTACAAAAGGCATGAAGCCTGGAGAGCTTGACCTGCATGCAATGCTAAACCGCATCTTGCCTGACACGGCACTGTACCGCATCTACTATGATTACAACGATGTCCGTTTAAATACTGATGCAATCCGTGAGCTTGATCGCACACTGGAATTCTTGAAACAAAATCCATCCGCTAAGATCAGGCTGGTATCACATTCAGACTCTCGCGGAGAAGCGGCGTACAATGAGCAACTCTCCAGGCAGCGAACCAATAATGCAACTGCCTACTTGATCGAGCATGGAATAGACAAGAGTCGGTTGCAACAGGTTTGGCTTGGCGAGCATAGCCCGCAAAACAAGTGCCCCGACGGAGTGCCTTGTTCGGAAGAGGAGTATCGACAAAATCGCCAAACTGAAATTCAGTTAGCTGAGAATATTCGCGAGAAAGAAACTCCCAAGCTGGAGACTTCAAGTATAAATACCCCCCCAAAGGGCAGCTCTAAGCCCTCCGTGGAAACGAAGATCAATCCGAACTCGACAGTAACCGACCTTGCCAAAACTTCTGGCATGGATTCAAAGGCTGCCATCAATACAACTGAACCCGCCAAGGCCACTGGGTCAGCAGTGAAGCCTGCCGAACAGCCCAAGACCGCCGTGCCAGCCACCAAGGCCACTGAGCCTGAGTCTCCTAAGTCAGCTGTGAACCCCGCCGAACAGCCCAAGACGGTCGTGCCAGCCACCAAGGCCACTGAGCCTGAGGCTCCTAAGTCAACTGTGAAGCCTGCTGAACAGCCCAAGACGGTCGTGCCGGCCACCAAGGCCACTGAGCCTGAGGCTCCTAAGTCAGCTGTGAACCCCGCCGAACAGCCAAAGACGGTCGTGCCAGCCACCAAGGCCACTGAGCCTGAGTCCCCTAAGTCAGCTGTGAAGCCTGCCGAACAGCCCAAGACCGCCGTGCCAGCCACCAAGGCCACTGAGCCTGAGTCTCCTAAGTCCGCTGTGAAGCCTGCCGAACAGCCCAAGACCGCCGTGCCAGCCACCAAGACTACTGAGCCAGCTGTCAAGCCTGCTGAACAGCCTAAGGCACCTGCCGTGAAACCCACAGAACCAGAAATCAAGTCCAGTAGTCAACCATGGAACAATAGTTTAGTACCCTCAACTAAAGCGAAGCCAAAGAAGACGAAAAAATGAAAACAAGGTCGACATGAAGGCTAGGCCGGTAGGGGAACATCCCTTCGTCAAGCCCCTGTGGACACCATGACGATTCGCCCCTATATGCATGTAAATTTTTTTCCGGGCGGCCAGCCAGTCGTTGAGTGTTTCCTATAAATTAATTCCTATGAGATTTTGCTTTAACTGAACTATTAATTTCTTGACTTATGCCTGAGGAGAAAGTATGCTTCGTAATCACAGGTTTTGGGAAAAAAACCGATTTTCAGACGGGTGCCGTCTATGACCTTGAAAAAACCTATCAACTGCTGCTCAAGCCTGTCTTTGATGAGTTTGGCTATCGGTGCTTCCGCACGACTGAGCTGAAGTATTCCGGCAGCATCGATGTGGAGATGTACTACTACATCTTGAATGCAGACTTTGTCGTTGCAGACATCTCGACATTGAATGCCAACGCATTGTATGAGCTGGGAGTCAGGCACGCCCTGCGACCAGACACGACGATCATCATCGCCGAGAGTACGTTGTTGGGCGACAAGGAGAAGAACATCGGCCCCAGGATTCCTTTTGATTTGGGGCATGGTGTCATCTTCACCTACAAGCATGATGGCAACGACATCCACCCGGATGAAGTGGCAAGGTTCACGGGACAGCTCAAGGGCCTGGTCGCGGAGCTGATCGGCAAGGGAAAAAACGACAGCCCGGTTTACACCTACTTGCCTGGCCTGGAGCCACCGGTGTTTACCGACCTGAAAGCGAAGTCCTCCTCCAAAAACAATGAGGACAAACCTGCGGAAGAGGAAGGCGACAGTTTGTCGGAGGTTCTGCTAAAAGCCGAAGAAGCCAAAAACAACGCGGATTATGAGACGGCCTTCAAGCTTTTCGAGCAAGCCATGAAGCAGTCGTCCAATGACACCTATGTCACTCAAAGGTTTGCCTTGGTAACCTACAAATCAAAACTTCCGAATGAAAAGGATGCGCTGACAAAGGCGCTGGAGATTTTGCAGCCATTGAAGCCCGACACGACCAATGACGTGGAAACGCTAGGATTGGTGGGGGCGATCTACAAGCGGCTGTATGACCAAACCAAAGACATCGCCGATTTGAAGAGATCATTGCATCACTATCAGCGCGGATTTTATGTCGCAAGCGATTATTACAATGGTGTCAATACTGCCTTCATCATGACATGGCTCAGCTCGCTGACGAGCGACCAGGATGAGAAGATTACATACAAGACCACGGCGAAATGGATTCGCCAAGCGGTTCTGGACATTTGCAAGGCCCTCATGAAGAGCAAGGATGGCATGAAGCGCAACGATATCATGTGGATCATGCAGACCAAAGCTGAATGTGAATTTGGGCTGGGAAAAGAGGAGTCCTATGAGGCCACCCTGGAGATGATGGAGAACTTCGAGAACAGCAAGTTCAATCGCGATAGCTTCGATGAGCAAATGGCAAAATTGAAGGTGCTGATGGGTGCCTGAGAATTACGACAGGCAAATTGTGTCGGGAGTCTCCCTTTGCGGAAAAAGAGACTCCCGACACGGTAAAATAGAATAGCCTGATGAAGGAACCCTGCACTTCATCGAGATCGAGATACCTCTAACTGCCTGGGTACAGACTCGAATCACCAGTGAGCAAGGAAGGGTGGAGCCCCCTGGCGCAAGGGAGAGCCCCAAGGATGGACTTAGAAATGCAAAGACACTCTTAAATCGATTAAAATACTCATCCCATACGCGTGAAAAACACATATCTGAATCCGATCCTGAAAGAAGCTGCCGAGTTGCCCTCCAAGTTGCAGGAAGTATTTGGCAGTCTCACCGCCGAACAACTCAACTGGAAACCCAATCCAGCTACATGGAGCATCGGCGAGTGCATAGACCACCTGATCAACACAAATCGCAGCTATTTCGCCCAGCTGGAGGCCATCAGTCGTGGCGACAAGTATGAATCCTTCTGGGAGAAGCTGCCGCTGTTTCACAAATTTTGGGGGAAGACCTTACTGAACGCGACCTCTGACGTAGAGGTGAAAAAGGGAAAGTCTCCGGGACCTTTCAAGCCGGTGCGGAGCACCGTCGCGACGAGCATCCTAGACGAGTTCGCACTTCATCAGAAACAGCTGATCAGCAAGGTGGAAAGCACGGACAAGGTCGACCATCACAAGACGATGATCACATCGCCGGCTGCAGCCTTCATCACTTACAGCCTTCATGATGCCCTCTTGATCATTTTCCAGCATGAAAGGCGTCATTTCAACCAGGCCAAGTCCCTGATGGCCATGACAGGATTCCCGAAGTCTTAGGCACTATTTCTCCCGTGATACCGAGTAGTCCACCAATGCCCTGAGGCTGGTCTTGCTGGGTGACTCAGGCAGTCCCCCCAAGATTTCCATGGCCTCCTTCAGGAAATTGTTCATCACCTGCTCACTGTAAGCGATGCCGCCGTGGTCTCTTACATACTCGATCACCCAAGCGACGGCCCTCTTGTCCGTGTTGTGATTGCGGACGACATTGATGATCTTGCGACGGTGCGCCCAGCTTGATTTGTTCAGGACGTGGATGAGCGGGAGGGTCATCTTCTTTTCCTTGATATCGATGCCGAGCGGTTTGCCGACATCCTCCGTGCCATAGTCGAACAGGTCGTCGCGGATTTGGAAGGCCATGCCGATCTTCTCGCCCATGAGACGCATCCTCTCGATGAATTCAGCATCCGTCGGGCGGGCACTGGCAGCACCGACCTCGCAGCAGCTCGCAATCAGGGAGGCTGTCTTTTGCCGGATGATCTCGAAATAGACCGCTTCATCCACATTCAGCTTCCTTGCCTTTTCGATTTGGAGAAGCTCACCCTCCGCCATGAGCCTGACGGCATTGCTGGTAATCTTCAGCAACTGGAAGTCGTCATGCTCCAGTGACATCAGCAAACCCTTGCTGAGCAAGAAGTCGCCGATGAGGACAGCGATCTTGTTCTTCCAGAGTGCATTGATGCTGAAAAATCCGCGACGCTCATCAGCGTCATCCACTACATCATCGTGCACGAGTGTGGCCGTGTGCAGAAGTTCGATCAGTGCGGCTCCGCGATAAGTGCTGGGTGTGATGCCCCCCGCAGCATTGGCGCAGAGCAAGACAAACATTGGTCGCATCTGCTTGCCCTTGCGCTTCACCAAATATTGCATGATCTTGTCCAGAAGCATCACGCGGCTCTTCATCGCTCCCCGAAAGTACTTTTCGAATTGCACCAGCTCCTCGGCGATCGGAGCCTGGATCATTTCCAATGCACGCTTTTTGGACATCGCCTTAAAATTAGGGGTTTTCTTTTCGGGATTGCGATTTGGAGGGGAAATATAGGGATGAAAGTTCAGTGCCATCTTGGTGCATTGGATTTCAGGATAATTGGAGCTGTGATGAAAATAGGCTGCGCCAGATACCCGCTAAGGGATTTGACCCTCCATGGCCTCCATCCTCATTCGATCATGTTGACCGGTTGCCCTTGTGACCCTGGGCATTCCACACCCCGGGTACTCGGATTTTTCATAAACTTGCGCATCTTTTTTTAGTTCAAGGCAATGCGTCATGAACCGGGGCAGTACAAGCCCCCTCAGGTGAGCGACCCCTCTGGATGACGGTGCCTTATCGAAATATCAATGGAAACGAAAAACCCAACACTGGCGAAGCTGTACCAGGAATATCAGAAGCTATCGCTGCCTGAATTGGACAAAGCGATCCTTCGATTCTGGAAGGAAACGGACATTTTCAAGAAGAGCATTTCCGCACGGGAGGGCAACCCCTCGTTCGTTTTCTATGAGGGGCCACCGAGCGCCAACGGACATCCGGGCATCCACCACGTGATGGGTCGTACAATCAAGGACATTTTCTGCCGCTACAAGACCCTGAAGGGATACCAAGTGCACCGCAAAGCGGGGTGGGATACACACGGACTTCCCATCGAGCTGAATGTGGAGAAGGAACTTGGCATTACCAAGGACGACATCGGCCACAGGGTTCCTGTCGAAGAATATAACCAGGCCTGCAAGGCTGCGGTGATGCGCTTCACGAATGAATGGAACGAAGTCACTGAAAAAATGGGCTATTGGGTGGACTTGGAACACCCGTATGTCACCTATGAGAGCAAGTACATCGAGAGTTGCTGGTGGCTCCTGAAGCAGTTGTTCGATAAAAACCTTCTGTACAAAGGTTATACGATTCAGCCTTATTCCCCAGCTGCGGGAACCGGTCTCAGCTCCCACGAGCTCAATCAGCCCGGCACCTACCAAAAGGTGAAGGATACGACGATTGTCGCCCAATTCAAGGCGATCCGAGACTCCCGATCCGAGCTGCTGTTTTCAAAGGCAGCCGGCCCCGTCTATTTCCTCGCATGGACGACCACCCCGTGGACATTGCCCAGCAACACCGCCCTGGCGGTCGGCAAAGGCATTGCATACGTCCAGGTGAATACCACCAATCCTTATACGGATGCCCCCATTTCCATCATCATGGCCGAGGCCTTGATGGGCAAGGTGCTGGGGATCGAAGGTCCGATGGTCGATGGCCAGGGTACTGGGAAGGTCGGAGGGAAGAAAATCCATTTCATGCAGGTTGGCACCTATTCAGGTGCAGAGCTTGCAGGTATCCACTATGAGCAACTGATGCCCTATGTGAAACCCGAAGGCGATGCTTTCCGTGTGATTGTCGGCGACTTTGTGACCACCGAGGACGGCACCGGAATCGTTCACATCGCACCGACATTTGGCGCGGACGATTTCAGGGTAGCCGCCCAGAATGGCATCCCCGCGTTGCTTGTCACCCACCCGGACGGTTCTCGCGGACCACTGGTGGACAAGAAGGGAAGATTTGTCGCCGAAATGGCCCCCTATGCAGGCCGATTTGTGAAGAACTACAACGATGACGATGAGAATGCCCCCGATTACAGATCGACGGACGTAATGATCGCCATCCAGCTCAAGGAGGAAAACAAGGCCTTCAAGGTCGAGAAATACGAGCACGACTACCCACACTGTTGGAGAACTGACAAGCCCATCTTGTATTATCCGCTCGATGCATGGTTCATCAAGACCACTGCCATGAAAGACCGCATGGTGGAGCTGAACAAAACCATCCATTGGAAGCCTGAAAGCACAGGTTCGGGCCGCTTCGGAAACTGGCTGGAGAACCTTGTGGATTGGAACCTGAGCCGTTCCAGATTCTGGGGGATTCCCCTTCCTATCTGGGCGACGGATGACGCCTCGGAGAAGAAATGCATCGGCTCACGGGAAGAATTATTCGCCGAGATGAAGAAGTCCGTCGCCGCAGGGTTCATGACGGCGGAGCAGGCCGATGAGTTTGCTGGCCGCGATGACCTGCACAGACCGTATGTGGACTACGTGGTATTGGTCAGCGAAACCGGCAAGCCGATGCACCGCGAGCCCGACCTGATCGACGTATGGTTTGATTCAGGGGCAATGCCCGTGGCGCAGTTGCACTATCCATTTGAGAACCAGGAGCTCTTCGACCAGAACTTCCCCGGGGATTTCATTGCGGAAGGTGTCGACCAGACCCGTGGCTGGTTTTTCACCCTTCATGCCATCGCCACGATGGTATTTGACAAGGTTGCATATAAGAATGTCGTCTCAAATGGGCTCGTCCTGGACAAAGACGGCGTCAAAATGTCCAAGCGACTGGGCAATGTCGTCGACCCATTCAAGATGCTCCGGACCTACGGCGCCGACACGGTACGCTGGTACATGGTCGGCAATACCGCTCCTTGGGACAACCTGAAGTTCAATGAGGAGCACATGAAGGAGACACAGCAAGGTTACTTCGGCACCCTCTTCAACACCTACTTTTTCTTCGCCCAATACGCCAATGTGGATGGATTTGATCATCGCCAACCACGCATCCCCGTCTCGGAACGCCGTGAAATGGATCGCTGGGCCATGTCCAAACTGAACACCCTCATTGCCGATGTGGATGCTGCCCTTGGGAATTATGAGCCTCATCGTGGCATCAAGGCGATGGAGGCATTCCTGGACGAGCTCAGCAATTGGTACGTAAGACTGAGCCGGCGTGTCTTCTGGAAGGGCGAGATGTCAGGAGAGAAGGTGGCGGCCTATCAAACGCTGTATGAGTGCCTGCTTACCCTGTCCAAGATGATGGCCCCCTATGCGCCATTCTACAGTGAAAAGCTGTACGGCGACCTGAATCGCGTCACTGGACTGGAACCGTACGAATCTGTTCACTTGTGTCGTTTTCCCTCCTCCAATCCAGCCGAGATAGATCACGACCTGGAGCAAAGGATGGCATTTGCCAGGGAGATCACTTCACTGGTGCACAGCATCCGCAAGCATCCTCAGGTGAACCTGAAAGTCAGGCAGCCGCTCGCCCGTGTACTCGTACCCGTACTCAGCGAGGAAATGGCGCGGCAGGTGATGGCAGTCAAGGATATCATCCTTTCCGAGGTCAATGTCAAAGCGCTGGAGCTGGTGCGGGATGGCGACGGCAATGCCGTGATCGTCAAAAAGGCCAAGGCCAATTTCAAAGCATTGGGATCCAGGCTCGGAGCCAAGATGAAATTTGCCGCCGCTGCCGTCGAAAAATTTGGGAACCAAGAGTTTGCCGAGCTTTCACTGAATGGCAAGATCGTCATAGACTTGGACGGGCAACCCTTTGAACTGAGGAAGGAAGATGTCGAAATCCGTACGGATGACGTTCCGGGCTGGCGCGTGGCAGGGAATGAGAAGGTGACTGTGGCGCTGGACCTGACACTGACCGATGCGCTCAAGCGAGAAGGCGTTTCCAGAGAGCTGGTCAGTCGCATCCAAGGCATCCGCAAGGACAGCGGACTGGAAGTCACCGACCGCATCCTGATCCGACTTTCCGGTGTGGCCGAGTGGCGAGAGGCTCTCACCGAGAATATGGATTATATTTGTAGTGAAACGCTGGCGTCATCGCTGGAAATTGACAATAATTTCCAGGATGGCCACCCTGTCGAAATCGATGGGATTCATGGTTGGATAAAAATTATCTGGTAAATTCGTAAATTATGGAAGCGAAGGAGAAGAATTTCTACAGCAAGGCGGAACTTGAGGAGTTCAGGATTCTGATCACCGAAAAACTGTTGCTCGCGGAGCAAGAGTACAAGGATCTCGCAGAGAGTCTTCGCGACAGCAACCTCACCTCCGCCGACGGTTACAACATGACCGAGTTTGGCAGCGACACCTTGGAAAAGGAACAGACAGAGATGTTCATGGCGCGTCAACAGAAATTCATCGGGTCGCTGCACCGGGCCCTGGAACGGATCCAAAACGGCACCTATGGGCGTTGCAAAGAAACAGGAAAGCTCATTTCCAAGGAGCGCCTCAGAGCCGTTCCCCATACGGAGCTTTCCATCGAGGCCAAGCGAACCCAACAACCAAAGCCCTGATCGCACGAGACCCTACCCTTCCCGGTGAGTAACACGCAAAAGCCACCGTTCGGAGACCTTTCGGAACAGGGTACTCCGGGGCGGATATTGTACGATTACAGATTTTTCTGGTGTGCGTTCATGGTGGTCATCATCGACCAAGTGGTCAAGCTCGGCGTGAAGCTCACCATGCAACCCTATGAAGAAGTCAGGGTGCTTGGTGATTTTTTCCGTATCAACTACATCGAAAACAAGGGTGCTGCCTTCGGGCTGACCATTCGGGATCTCATGGCCAAGGTGGGAGTCAGCATGAGCGACGAAACGGCCAAGCTTTCCCTGACCATGTTTTCCATACTAGCAGTGGTCGTGATCCTCTATCTGCTTCAGCGGGTCAGGGATTCCCGAACCTCCCTCCCCCACTTCCTGGCACTGATCTTGGGGGGTGCCATCGGCAACATCGTCGACCGCGCATTCTACGGCGTCTGGTTTGCCGGAATCAATGACTATGAGGGCGGGCTGCTGCATGGCCGGGTCGTGGATATGTTCTATTTTGACCTGGTGCATGGCAATGTTCTGGGCTTGGAACTGAACCTGCTTCCTGTGTTCAATGTGGCGGATGCTGCCATTACGGTCGGCATCATTGCCATCGTTTTTTTTCAAAGGAGGTTCTTCAGGAATATCCATGAAGAGCCGAGGCTTGCCGATTCTGTCGCTGTGGCTCCCCCCTTGGAGCCTGGTGGCATGGATGAGGTCCATGACCGGACGGGCTCATGAGCCGTGTCCTGTAAAGGGCTCCAACCGTCCGGAATCCTGAAAACATGCAGTGTTTTCGGCTGAATCTGAGAAATTATTTATAATTTTAAGGTTCATTTCTGAATAGAGTTCGATCCGAAAATGGAAAATTGGCGAGAGTACAAGAAAGTTTTGCTTCCGGACATTCCGAACCTGAATCGCATAGATGTGTACATGCGTCACGGCGGGTATGAAATGCTGAGGAAGGTCGTGACCTCGGACGACTGGGATCCGAAGAAAGTTATCGATGAGGTGAAGGCTGCAAACATCAGGGGCCGGGGTGGAGCTGGTTTCAATGCCGGGCTCAAATGGTCCTTCATGCCACCCAAAAAGCCCAACTTACCTAGGTACCTAGCCTGCAACGGCGATGAGTCCGAACCTGGCACCATCAAGGATCGCCGCATCTATGAGTTCAACCCGCACCAGTTCATCGAGGGTGCCATCATCGCATGCTATGCGATGGAGATGGATGCCGCCTATGTCTATATCCGTGGGGAATACATGGATTATATCGACATCATGCAGCGGGCCGTGGACGAAGCCTATATGAAAGGGTTTGCAGGCAAGAACCTCTTCGGGACGAATTTCTCCTGCGAGGTGTTCGTGCACACAGGGGCAGGCGCCTACATCTGCGGCGAAGAAACTTCCCTGATGGAATCATTGGAAGGAAACCGCCCTTATCCCCGGTCGAAGCCGCCGTTTCCAGCACAGTACGGTCTCTGGGGGAAGCCCACGACCATCAACAACATTGAGACGCTGACCAATGTGCCGCTTGTCATCCGCCATGGGGCGAAGTGGTGGTCCTCCATCGGTGCCCACACACATCCCGGCCCGATCCTTTACGGCATCTCCGGGCATGTGAACCGCCCCGGGGTGTACGAGTATCCGACAGGGATGAAGCTCACGGACATGATTTATGAAGTCGCCGGAGGCATGCGAAACGGAAAAAAGATCAAGTGCGTGGTTCCTGGCGGTTCTTCATGCCCCTTTCTCACCGCCGATGAGGTACACAGCGGCCTCACCATGGACAGCGATTCCTTGCGCAGTGTAGGCTCCGTATTGGGCACTGCTGGAATGTGCGTGCTGAACGAAGACACTGACATGGTGAAATTCACCTACCGTG
Organism: Bacteroidota bacterium; assembly: GCA_046050405.1. Classification (GTDB taxonomy): domain Bacteria; phylum Bacteroidota; class Bacteroidia; order J057; family JADKCL01; genus JADKCL01. Next base: position 18,801 of record JBJOPY010000089.1, read on the forward strand.
TGGCAAAATTCTACGACCACGAGTCATGCGGACAATGTACGCCCTGCCGTGAAGGCACGGGATGGTTTGTGAAGACGTTGCGCAAGTTCGTCGACCGCACGGCGACCACACGTGACATCGAGGTTCTCCTGGAACTCTGCGATACCTTGGAGGGGAGGACGGTTTGTGCATTGGCAGACGCTACCGCATGGCCGGTACGCTCGGCATTGAAGAAATTCCGTGCAGACTTCGAAGCACGAGTGACTGAAAAGGCTGTCTCCGCTGTTCGCTGACCCTGGTTCTTTTGTTCATTGATCATTGAAAAATGGCATCTAACTTTTCCTATCTGAGCAATGCCGAGCCTGGATACATTGACCAGATCTATCGGCAATATCTCAGCGACCCGGCGAGCGTGGACTACGGCTGGGCCAAGTTTTTCGAAGGCTTCGACTTTGCCCGGCTGCAAGCCGGAGATGCAGCCACGGCAAACACGGACCTCAAAGAAATCCAAGTGTTGAATCTGATCAATGCCTACCGTTCACGAGGGCATTTGTTCACGAAAAGCAACCCTGTCAGGGAACGTCGCAAGTATAGCCCAACGCTGGCGCTCGAGAATTTCGGACTGGGCGATGCGGACCTTGGCACGATTTTCCACGCGGGCGTGGATGTAGGGCTGGGGCCGGCAACGTTGCGCGACATCGTCGCCCTGCTTGAAACCACTTATTGCCGCCACATCGGGGCAGAGTACATGTTCATCCGGGAGCCTGAGATCGTGGATTGGCTCCGTACCAAGATGGAGACTGCGCGCAATATGCCATCCTTCTCCAAAGAGCAGCAATTGCGCATCCTCTCCAAGCTGAACGAGGCTGTCGTCTTCGAGGACTTTCTCGCCAAGAAGTATGTCGGCGAAAAACGTTTCTCCGTCGAGGGTGCCGAGACAACGATTCCAGCCCTGGACGAAATCATTGAAGCCGGCTCCGAACTCGGGGTACAGGAATACGTGATCGGGATGGCCCATCGCGGCCGACTGAACATCCTAGCCAACATCCTTAAAAAGCCATATTCCGAGATTTTTACGGAGTTCGAAGGCTATTACCAAGAAATTGACGACTTCGCAGGGGATGTAAAGTACCATCATGGCTATTCTTGCGACATCACTTCCCGTGCCAATGTACGGGTGCACCTGTCCCTCTGCGCCAATCCATCCCACCTGGAGGCAGTCGGCCCAGTGGCCCAAGGAAAGGCGCGCGCCAAGCTTGACCAAAAGTATGCAGGCGACCGCAAGAAGATCGTCCCGATTCTCATCCACGGAGACGCTGCTGTCGCCGCCCAAGGCATTGTGTACGAGCAAATCCAAATGAGCGAATTGGAAGGATACCAAGCCGGCGGCACCATACACTTGGTCATCAACAACCAAGTTGGTTTCACCACCAACTATACCGATGCACGCACGAGCACCTACTGCACGGACGTGGCCAAGGTGACCAACTCTCCAGTCTTCCATGTGAACGGAGACGATGTGGAAGCGGTCGTCTATGCATGCAACCTGGCAATGGAGTTTCGGCAGCGGTATCACCGTGACGTTTTCATCGACCTGCTTTGCTATCGCCGCTGGGGACACAACGAAGGCGATGAGCCGCGCTTCACGCAGCCGATCTTGTACAAGGAGATCGAGGCACACAAGAATCCACGGGATATCTATTTCGAATCCCTCCTGAATCAATCGGTGGTGACGGCAGGCTACGACAAGGAGCTTGACAAGGCATTCCGGTCCTCACTTCAGAGCGACTTGAACTCGGTGAAGCAGAGCGGGCAGGCCGTCAAATACAGTTTCGGGGAATCTGTCTGGAAAGGCATCCGCCGCGAGCAGGAGTCCGATTGGGTGCAAAGCCCCAACACAGGCGTTGAACTGTCCCTGCTGAAGTCCCTCGCCGACAAAATGGTCGATCTGCCAAATGACAAGGCGTTTTTTGACAAGACCATTAAGATTTTCGACCAACGGAAGGATCAAATCAAGGCTGACAAACTTGACTGGTCCATGGGTGAATTGCTCGCGTATGCCACATTGCTGAATGAAGGCTTCGGGGTCAGGTTCTCGGGGCAGGACGTAGAGCGGGGTACATTTGCACATCGTCATGCCGTATTGAAGATTGATCAAACGGAAGAAGAATATGTGCCCCTGAACAATCTTGGCTACAAGAACAAAATCAACATCTACAACTCCCTACTGAGTGAGTATGCCGTCCTAGGCTTCGAATACGGCTATTCATTATCCTCTCCGAATCACCTGACGATTTGGGAGGCGCAATTTGGAGATTTCGGAAATGGTGCCCAGGTCGTGATCGACCAATTCGTCTCCTGTTCCGAACAGAAGTGGATGCGCCTGAGCGGTCTCACGATGCTGCTCCCCCACGGGTATGAGGGCCAAGGCCCGGAACACTCCTCTGCGCGGATTGAGCGCTTCCTGGAGATGTGCAGCAGCAACAACTGGCAGATTGTCCAGCCCACGACGCCCGCACAGATGTTCCATTTGTTGCGTCGCCAGTTGCACCGCGAATTCAGGGTTCCATTGATCGTTTTCACACCGAAGGGATTGCTCCGCTTGCCAGAAGCGACCAGCAGGCTGGCGGAACTCAGCGATGGACACTTTCAAGAATTGATTGATGACACCCTCGTGGATGCCGCAGCGGTTGAGCGTGTCCTGATGGTCTCCGGCAGGCTGTACTACGAGCTTGTCAAGCGGCAGAAGGAAGAATCCCGCATGGATGTCGCTGTCGTGCGCCTGGAGCAGATCTATCCTCTTCCGACACGTCAGATTGAGGCCGTCAAGGCCAAATACAAGAATGCCAAGCAATGGTTCTGGGTTCAGGATGAACCCGAGAACATGGGTCCATGGTCGTTCCTCCTCCGGAAGTTGCGCGACCTCCCATGGGAGGTCATCTCCCGCCCTGAAGGTGCAAGTCCGGCCACGGGATATAAGAAGCTTCACTTGACGGAGCTAAAATCCATTCTGGATCGCGCATTTGCGGCCACACCATCGGACAGTGTCGCAAGAAAAGCAATAGAAGTACTTTCGAAAACATAAGCCGCATGATTCTTGAAGTGAAAGTCCCGGTTCCGGGCGAATCGATCACAGAGGTTGAGCTTGGAGCTTGGCTGGTCAATACAGGAGACATCGTTCAGATGGATGACGAATTGGTGGAAATCAACTCCGACAAAGCCACGCTCAGCATCAATGCCGAGGGTGGAGGCAGAATCGAGATCTTGAAAAAGGAAGGCGAGATCGTCCGTGTCGGAGAAGTCGTCGCCAAGATCGATGCCTCCGTCGCGGGGGCAGCACCAGATGCCAGACCCGCCACCGAAACCGCCGCCGAACCTATCCCCCCCCGGGTGGATGCCGGAAAGGGCTCCGCCTACACGGAGGGTGTCGCATCTGTGTCCGCAGAAAAAATGATGCGGGACAAAGACATCGCCAAGGAATCCGTGGCAGGGACGGGGCGTGGCGGTCGCGTGACCAAGACCGACGTGGTGGAAGCAGTGAAAAACCAAGGCAATGCCTCGACACTGCCCAAGGCTGAACAAACGGTCACGGGCACACCCGCACCTCCAGGCGATCGCACCAGCGAGCACAAGAAGATGACCGTCCTGCGTCGGAGGATTGCCGAGCGATTGGTCGGGGCTAAAAACAACACTGCCATGCTCACCACCTTCAATGAGGTGGACATGCAAGCAATCAAGGATCTCCGTGCGCTGTATAAAGACAAATTCAAGGAAGTACATGGTGTAGGCCTTGGCTTCATGGGCTTCTTCGTACGCGCATGCTGCGAGGCCATGAAATTTGTCCCGAACATCAACTCTCAGATCGACGGCGACGACATGGTGAGCTTCCGCTACATTGATATCGGTGTGGCCGTCAGCACGGATCGTGGCCTGGTGGTTCCTAACATTCGCAATGCCGAGAAGATGACTATCTTGGAAATCGAGAAGGTGATCGCAGCCTACGCCATCAAAGCCCGTGAAGGCAAGATCACCATCGAAGACATGACTGGCGGCACCTTCACCATCACCAACGGCGGTGTCTTCGGATCCATGCTCTCAACACCTATTTTGAACCCGCCGCAGAGTGCCATCCTCGGCATGCACAACATCGTCGACCGCCCTGTCGTGGTCGGTGGGCAGATCGTCATCCGCCCAGTAATGTACCTGGCGCTGTCCTATGACCACCGAATCGTGGACGGGAAGGAGGCCGTGACCTTTTTATACAAGGTGAAGGAATTCCTCGAGGATCCTGCACGGCTCTTGTTAGGGATTTGATTGGGATTGGATTTTGGCGATTTAGGCCTGCTGGACAGATGCACGGCTCAGACTGCTCTTGCAGGTTGCAAGGCTCCCGGGTCGCATTCGAAAACCTTCCCATCCTGCTCATGCTTCCCCGGCTGGAATCGATAGACTCCCTATTTTTTCGGGAATCCCTTCTCCTCACCATCACTTTTCCGGGAATTTTCGTAGATTCTACTATGTATGAGCATCCGAGTAGAATATGAAAACGCTTAGTTCCAATTGGTTCGTTGAGGGTCTACAGGACTTCGAATACAAGAAATATGTGCTGCTGGCATATCTGCAGGGGGTCAAGCAAGCCTTCGATCAAGTGCTTCTGTACCCCGTTTTTTCAGAGTTGATCAACCACTACCAAGATCTCCATGCCTTCCTGCAAGGAAAGCAGCAATTTGAAAGTCAAGCTCCCAAGCAATTGAAGGCCATTGACTGGGAGAAGTTCAGAGCCTTGTATGCGTCCTTGCTCGCAGACGACGATGCCATCCGTGAAATCGAAGAGATTGTCGAGTTTTCACTACCCAAGATCAAGGCATCCCTGGACGAGGGCAGGCAACTGTACGAATTGATCGATGAAAGCATCGAAATCGATACGATCGGACTTCTGCCGCTGTACCGCGATGCAGGTTACATCTTGGTGCGCGGTGGAGACACGCAGGAGGTTAGGGCCTACTCCTATCAAATCACCGTATTCGAAGATGCAAATGAACGCTATCGGGGCATACATACCCAATGGGTGGGAGATTTCAGGCTGAGCTTCGCGAATACCTTCGAAGCCATCAAGCTAGAGCTCATTCGCTACCGGCAGAACCTACCCAACCCCGCCACCTTTTCCATCAACTCCAGAATGCGGTTCCCGGAAGAAGCGTCGCTGCTTCCTGTGGCAAAGCGAAAATTGGTCCGCTTCCTGGCAGGATTGAAAGACTGAGGGAACTGACGCATCGACTCGCGACCGAGAAGGCAATCAATCGCACGCCGGCCTTTCACCAAGCGATCAAAACGCATTTGGACAGGGGCGTCTCCGATCGTAGGCGTTTGGACTCCCCCCCCAACGCTCCAGTCCCCAAATCCTGATTAACTTAGGGGGCAAATTCAAGGAAAGATACGCATGTCAAACGCATTCTTTAATGTTCCTGTTCCGAAAAATGAGCCTGTATTGAGCTATGCTCCTGGCAGTTACGAGAGAAAAGCACTCATCGCCAAGATCGATGAACTCTCGGCCCACAAGGTGGAAATCCCCATGTACATTGGTTCTGACGCGGTTTTCACGCCTGAGAAGCGGCCAATGCACCCGCCACACAACCATTCGCTTTTGCTGGGGTATCATGCCTGGGGCGACGCCTCGCATGTCCACGCTGCGATCGCCGCCGCACTTGGAGCAAGACCCAAATGGGCTGCCATGCCCTGGGAACAGCGTGCAGCCATCTTCCTAAAGGCTGCCGAACTGCTGACAGGCCCCTACCGCGCCAAGATGAACGCTGCCACGATGCTTGCCCAGAGCAAAAATGCCTTTCAGGCCGAGATCGATGCTGTCTGTGAGCTCGCAGACTTCTGGCGGTTCAACGCAGCCTACATGACACAGATCTACAAGGATCAACCCGAGTCGCATCCCGGTGTCTGGAACCGCATTGAATACCGGCCGCTCGAAGGTTTCGTCTTCGCCCTGACCCCCTTCAATTTCACCTCCATCGCCGCAAACCTCTGCGGAGCACCCGCGATAATGGGCAACACCGTCGTCTGGAAACCGTCGGATTCGCAGATCTATTCGGCCCAGGTGATCATGGAGATCTACCGCGAAGCCGGCCTGCCGGACGGGGTCATCAACCTGATCTATGTCGATGGCCCCCTTGCGGGCGACATCATTTTCCAGCATCCAGACTTCGCTGGGCTCCATTTCACAGGTTCGACCGGTGTCTTCCAGCATATCTGGAGGGAAGTCGGAAACAATATCGGCAAGTACAAGTCCTACCCGAGAGTGGTAGGAGAGACCGGGGGAAAGGATTTCATCTTTGCCCACGGGAGTGCCGACCCACAAGCAGTTGCAACGGCAATCAGCCGTGGTGCATTCGAGTTTCAGGGGCAGAAATGCTCGGCAGCCTCGCGTGCCTATCTCCCGAGGTCGATCTACGTGGACGTGATGTCCCAGGTGATCTCAGATCTGAAGACCTTCAGAATGGGGGATCCGAGAGACTTCACCAATTTCATTAATGCCGTGATCGACGAGCGATCCTTCAACAAGATTGCCCGCTACATTGACCGCGCCAGGGAGAGCAAGGAGGCGGAGATCATCGCCGGAGGAAACTATGACAAAAGCAAGGGCTTCTTCATCGAGCCGACCGTGATCAAGACCAACAACCCCCTCTTCTTGACGATGTGCGAGGAAATCTTCGGCCCCGTGATCACGGTCTATGAATATGAAGACGATCACTGGGAGGACGTCATCGGCATCCTGGACAGGACAGGACCGTATGCCCTGACCGGTGCGCTGTTTGCAAGGGATCGCTACGTGATCGAGAAAGCCAGCCGCATGCTTGAAAATGCTGCCGGCAATTTTTACATCAATGACAAGCCCACAGGCGCCGTCGTAGGCCAGCAGCCATTCGGCGGAGCAAGGGCATCAGGAACCAACGACAAGGCCGGATCCTATCTGAATCTCCTGCGCTGGGTTTCTCCGCGTACCATCAAGGAAACTTTCGTTCCTCCGAAGGACTATCGATATCCCTTCCTGTTGCCTGACTGAGCACCAGGCAGCTGCCAGCATTCAACATCTGGCCTGGGTTGCCTGATGCCATTCTTCACCATTGCCTGACCTTGATCCCGGCCTCCTCGAAGAACACCATTGCATCGAGGTCGACCAGTCCTTGGTCGCAGGCGATTTCAGATATCCTGCCCCCGAGCTTGGCACGGATGCGTTTATAGAGCTTGCGGTTGCTCGTCCAATACGCAAATCGATTGAACAAGGGATTCTTTCTCCCAAGCGCCTTGGCATCCTCGCGATGGCGGACGACATCTTGGGAGGCAATAATCGCCCTGCGCCCCTTCTCAGGGGAGTCGATGATCTCAGGAAGCAAGTCAAACAGTACGCTGAGCCCTTGAGGATTCAGCAGCAGCAGTTGGGGCTTGATGTCCAGGTAACCCGCACCCTTTAAACTCTGATCGGGTCTGATCCACCATGAGATGCGATTCCTGACGGCTGCAAAACCAAATGACCGCCATAACAATCTGTCCGGCGTAATTGCACTGATGAAGCTTTTCACCTGGGAGGTCAAGAGAGATTTCTCAGCCGATTCTACCGCATCCATCCACTGCTCGATACTCATGGGGGTAGCTTTCCCGTCCGGATCCAGCAATATGGCATACATGTCTTGCGGCAATACGGCTCCTTTCGTCATTTTGAGAGCATTCGCCTCCTCCCGCCAAGCAGACTTTCCAAGAGTGACGACACGGTCGTACGTGACGATTTTCTCTGGATGCAAGGCGTCCACCTCGTCCTCACCGATGATCACTCCCAGCAAGTCCTGCTTCATTCCTTGGAATTGCCCATAATCCAGAAACTGCGCAGCACTGTCTGCAAAGAGCAGACTGAAGTGGTAGCGGCGGTGCAGGGACTGGATATCTTCTTCCGTGAAGGAGTGCGGAATTGTAACATTCACAGCCCCGAGGAACTGCAGGGCGATGTTCATGACATGATAACGCAACCCAGGTTTTGCAATCAATGCGACATTATCACCTTTTCGCAAGCCCCGGCTCATCAAGTAGGCTGCCGCACAGTGCGCCTGGGCATGAACATCTTTAAAGGAGGAGGGGTGGTACTTGCCGGATGCCCATTCATTCATGCAAGGTAGTTCGGCGTTTTGTTCAGGCAGCAACCGTTCCAGAAACCGCCTTATCGTGGGTGATTGCGCTTCTAAGACCATTTGAATGTAGGTGTGCTATTTCCTCAGCTATTCTTTAATTTTACTCATGGATGCAAAATTAATGAAAGTCTATTCCGAATAATGGCGTATCCATGCTGGCTGGTTCGATCACCCGACATCCAGCAACATGTGACGCTCCTCAGGGTTCACTTGCTATCAAATGAAGAATAGATATCTCTTGCATGCCTTCCTTTTCCTGGTCACGGTGCTCACAACCCTGATAGCCGGGGCTGAAATGGTGACAGGAAGGGAATTGCTGTTAACGGGGACGTTGTCATGGGGCGAGCTTTGGAGAGGGATGCCGTTTTCATTTGCGTTCCTGGCCTTCCTGACCGTGCACGAATTTGGCCATTACTTCTTGGCCACGGCCCATCGTGTCAAGTGTTCCCTGCCTTACTATATTCCGATTTTCATACCCGGCGCCCCCAATATCGGGAGTTTCGGGGCGGTGATCAGGATTCGAGAACTGCCATCAAGCAGGAAAAAGTACTTTGATATCGGCCTAGCGGGTCCATTGGCGGGTTTTGTCGTAGCCACTGGAACTTTGATCTATGGTTTCACGCACCTCCCTCCTGTGGAGGAGTACATTTATTCCATCCATGATTACAAGTCTGTTTTCGGTGGCATCCCAAGTGAGGCCATGATGGAGAATGCACCGGGAGTCTTGCGCTTTGGGGGGAGCCTGTTCTTCGAAGGAATGAAATGGCTGTTCCGAGACGAACCGAATATGCCGCCTTCCTTTGAAATGCAACACTACCCCTTCCTGCTGGTGGGATTCCTGACGCTGTTTTTCACCGCCCTGAATCTTCTTCCCATAGGACAGCTCGACGGCGGGCATATTACCTATGGACTGTTTGGGGCGCGACGCGCCGGAGTCATCAGTCGTGTTGCTGTCTTTTGTCTGCTGCTCTTAGGAGGCATAGGGATGCTCACCATGGATGATCTTCGAATCCTCTTCTCGGGCATCGTCTGGTACGAAGCTCTCTTTCGAATTGGGACGACCTCCCTGTACCTCGTTCTGATATATTATGTGCTGCGCCGAATCTTTTCGGGACGCAGCCCATCCTGGCTCGTGCTCGGTACATCCCTCATGGCCGTGTTTCAATTTTTGGTGGGATCGACGATAGGGACGACCACCCCCGGCGTAATCTGGCTACTATATTCTTGGATGGCGGTGAGAGTGATCGGCTTGGATCACCCCACCGCACCCGATGACACTCCGCTCAGCCTTCCTCAGAAGCTGCTTGGCTGGTCGGCCGTCGTGATCTTCGTGCTTTGCTTTTCCCCTAACCCAATCCATCTGACCTGATCGCATGGCGCCCCAGCGTCATTCACGCTCCGGTGGGGAGTGTGTTGATTTATTGATCGCGAGGGTAGCCTGCGATCAGGCAAGTTTCTTGTCGCGCCCGGATGACGCGAACTCAGGAATAATGCCGAAATGTGTGGCTTCTGGGATCCATTCCTCATGATGCCGTTCAGGGTATTCAGGCTCCGTTCACCAAATCCAAAACTGCTTTACATTTCACTTTTGCAAGTGTAAGGAACGGTGAAAATATCATTCGTTTCCTATCAACAGGTCAAGCGTCTAAAAAACAGACGGTTAAATTTTATCCGCCGTTTTTTGTTGAAAAGTCCGTCTTCGAATTTGCCGCCGACTGCTTAAACTTGTAAGATGTTCGCTTCATTCTCTTCAAAAACGAAGGTGATGGCGATCAAGTTTAGTGACTGCCTTCCGCTGATCAAAGTCATTTTCTGGGAAGGTGCTCCGCCTAGGCTTGAGGATTCGACCACAGAAATATATATGTAAGATCTAATTAATCTCCCGAAAATAGAATGGAACCACTTCTCACTGAAAACAAGGATCGGTTTGTGTTATTTCCCATCAAACACAACGAAATCTGGACGATGTACAAGCAAGCGGAAGCAAGCTTCTGGACCGCCGAGGAGATAGATCTCGCCCCCGATCTTGCCGATTGGGTGAAACTCGATGACAACGAACGCCATTTCATCAAGCATGTCCTGGCGTTCTTTGCGGCAAGCGACGGCATCGTCAACGAAAATCTTGCGGAGCGCTTCCTCCACGAGGTTCAAGTGCCGGAAGCCAGGTGCTTCTATGGTTTTCAGATCGCCATTGAAAATATCCACTCCGAAACCTACAGCCTCCTGATAGACACGTACATCAAGGATGCAAAGGAAAAGGACATGCTGTTTCACGCATTGGAAAACGTCCCTTGTGTGGCCAAGAAAGCCCAGTGGGCGCTGCGATGGATCGGAAGCCAGGCAAGTTTCGCGGAGCGCCTTGTCGCCTTTGCCGCAGTGGAGGGAATTTTCTTCAGCGGTAGCTTCTGCTCCATTTTTTGGCTTAAGAAACGGGGCTTGATGCCCGGACTCACCTTCAGCAATGAGCTGATCAGCCGAGACGAAGGCCTACACTGCGACTTTGCATGTTTGCTATACAGCATGCTGGAGGAGAAGCTGGAGGAATGGCGCATCCGTGAGCTGATCGTGGAAGCGGTGGCCATCGAAAAGGAATTCATCATTGATGCACTCCCGGTGTCACTGATCGGAATGAATGCCTCCCTCATGAGTCAATACATTGAGTTTGTAGCCGACCGCCTGCTCGTCGCGCTCGGTTACAGCAAAGCTTATGGAACTTCCAACCCGTTTGACTTCATGGATTTGATATCGCTGCAAGGCAAGACCAATTTCTTCGAGAAGCGCGTAGCCGAGTACCAGAAGGCGGGAGTCATGAGCAATAAGGAAAACCATGTCTTCAAGCTGGATGAAGATTTCTGAACCAAGTCGTTGAATCTATTGTTATTCGTCTCTCGTATTACAATTCGAACACCATGTACGTAAAGAAAAGAAGTGGAAAGAAAGAGGCAGTGAAGTTTGACAAGATCACTGCCCGTGTGAAGAAGCTGGTCTATGGCTTGGACATGGCCTACGTGGATCCGGTCACGGTGACCAAAAAGGTCATCGATGGTGTTTATGATGGTGTGGAAACCACCCAGATAGACAACCTCGCTGCCGAGACAGCAGCCTCGATGACCACGAAGCACCCTGACTATGCAGTCTTGGCTGCGAGGATCGCGATATCCAACTTGCATAAAGAAACTGACAAGTCTTTCTCAGCGACGATAGAAAAGCTCTATCACTATAAAGATCCCAAGACAGGTGAGCCTGCTGGATTGGTCGGCGAGGAAACCTATAGGATCGTCATGGAAAATGCCGACCTGCTGGACAGCACCATTATCTATGACCGCGATTACAACTTCGACTATTTCGGCTTCAAGACGCTAGAACGCAGCTATCTCCTGAAAATGGAAGGACAAGTCGTGGAGCGGCCCCAGCACATGCTAATGCGTGTATCTGTCGGCATACACGGACGCGACCTTGATGCGGCCATCGAGACCTACCACCTTATGAGCGAGAAGTGGTTCATTCACGCCACTCCGACACTGTTCAATGCCGGCACCCCCAAGCCGCAACTCTCTTCCTGCTTCTTGCTGACCATGCAGAGCGACAGCATCCCTGGCATTTTTGGAACGCTGAAGCAATGCGCTGAGATTTCCCAAAGTGCAGGCGGGATAGGCTTGAGCATTCAAGGAATCCGCGCAACAGGTTCCTACATCAAAGGCACCAACGGCACCAGCAACGGCATCGTGCCGATGCTCCGTGTATTCAATGACACAGCCCGATATGTGGACCAAGGCGGTGGGAAGCGCAAAGGAGCCTTTGCCATTTACCTGGAGCCCTGGCATGCGGATGTGTTCGAGTTCCTCGACCTGAAGAAAAACCACGGCAAGGAGGAGAACCGTGCCCGTGACTTGTTTTATGCGCTTTGGATCCCAGACCTTTTCATGAAGCGCGTGAAAGAAGGTGGAGAGTGGTCGCTCTTCTGTCCGAATGAGGCACCTGGATTGTGTGATTGCTGGGGAGCGGAGTTCGAGGCACTCTATCACAAGTACGAATCCGAGGGTCGCGCCCGCAAGGTGATCAAGGCGCAAGAGCTCTGGTTCAAGATCGTGGAGAGCCAGATCGAGACCGGAACACCTTACATGCTCTATAAGGACGCCTGCAATGGCAAGAGCAACCAGCAGAACCTCGGAACCATCCGGAGCAGCAATCTCTGCACGGAAGTGATAGAATACACTGCGCCCGATGAGGTGGCAGTTTGCAATCTGGCAAGCTTGGCTTTGAATCAATTCGTGAAAGATGGCAAGTTTGATCATGACCGCCTCTATCAAATCACCAAGGTGGTGACGAGGAACCTCAACAAGGTGATCGATGTGAACTATTATCCTGTGCCTGAGGCCAAGAAGAGCAACCTTCGCCACCGTCCGATCGGTATCGGTGTGCAAGGCTTGGCAGATGCCCTGATCTTGATGCGCCTGCCTTTCGAGAGCGAGGAGGCACGAACCTTGAACCGTGAAATCTTCGAGACGATCTATTTCGGGGCGGTAGAGGCATCCATGGAGCTCGCCGAGCGCTTCGGCACCTACGAGTCCTATGAAGGGTCGCCGGCGAGCAAGGGGATTTTGCAATTTGACATGTGGGGCGTGGAGCCGAGCCTTCGCTGGGACTGGTACACGCTCAAGGCCAAGGTACAAAAGCATGGATTGCGCAACAGCCTCCTGGTCGCACCCATGCCCACGGCTAGTACTTCCCAAATCCTGGGCAACAATGAGTGCTTCGAGCCCTATACCAGCAACATCTACAGTCGCCGGGTGTTGAGCGGAGAATTCGTGGTCGTGAACAAACATTTGCTGAAAGACCTGATCGCCCTGAAGCTATGGGATGACAACATGAAGAACCGGCTTCTCGCTGCCAATGGTTCGATCCAAGGCTTCGAGGAGATTCCGCAGCACATCCGCGACCTGTACAAGACCGCTTGGGAGATCAAGCAAAAGACCATTGTGGACATGGCCGCAGACAGGGGTGCATTCATTTGCCAGAGCCAGAGCATGAACATCTTCATGCAGGAAGCCAACTACGGGAAACTCACCTCGATGCATTTCCATGCCTGGGAAAAAGGATTGAAGACTGGCATGTACTATCTGCGTACCAAATCAGCAGCCGATGCGATCAAGTTCACCGTAGATGCTGAAATGATGCGTGACAACAAGGAAAAAAGCCGCGAGACAGCCCTTGAGGAAATCAGCTGTTCGCTGGAGAACCCGGACGAGTGCTTGGTCTGCAGCGCCTGACGCCAGATTCCACCTTGATCGATCAGAGTGCCTCCCAGTCGCGAATCCGTAACTGGGAGGCACTTGTTTCATCCTCTTCAATCCCTAACGGCTTGGATGGATTCAACGAACCTAGGCAACATCGCATTCAATTTCAGCTTGTTCTGATTGGGATCGGATATTGGGAAGGCAATCGGGGGGCAATAAAGGCCATGCACACGGCAGGGTTGTCTTTCTATCATTTGGTGGATGTCTTTAAATTGGACTCGTGAAATTCAGGCTAGGAATGACTGCCATCCTTTTTCTAACCGGGATCCAGTTGCATCTGAGGCTACAAGAATTGCATGCACAGACTTTTACGGGAACTGGCGGCGACATCAAGGACAATGGGGAGGCAAACACCTACTCGCTGAAGATATCCGGCCTCCCGAAAGCGATCGGCCGGGATTTTGGCCTGGAGAAAGTCTGTGTGGACATACAGCACCCCTGGGATGAAGACGTAAGCATTTTCCTTGTGGCACCGGACGGACGGGTAGGAGATCTGTTTCGGCGGAATGGCGACAGCGAAGACGACATTACAGACTGCTGCCTCACGCAGAAGGCATCGGTCAGTGCCAATAGCGGTCATGCTCCATTCACCGGCGATTTCTTGCCGGAGGTTTCATTTGGCGGTCTCAACAACGGACAGGATCCAAATGGGACCTGGAAGCTTGTCATCATTGATACCGAGCCTGGAAATGAGAGCGGGAAACTCCTCCGTTGGAAGCTTGTCTTCAGCAAGGAGCCAGCAACGCCCTACATGATTGCAGAATCCAAACTCCCGATTGTGATGATCAATAGTCTCGGGCAGGTGGTCAGAGACGAGCCGAAGACCAAGGTGCGCTTCGGCATCATTGACAATGGCCCAGGCAAGGAGAACCATCCCTCGGATCCTTTTAACGCTTACGACGGCTACGTCGGAATGGAGTTCAGGGGCAAGAGTTCACAACGGCATTCGAAGCTTTCCTTTGCGATACAAACCAGGGACTCCTCGGGGGAAAAGGCCAAAGAGGCTGCCTTTCTGGGTTTTCCCAAGGAAACGGACTTCGTGCTGCTTGCAAATTTCCCGGACAAGTCATTGGTCAGGAACTACCTGACACACGTGATCTACGGTGAGATGGGGCACTATTCACCACGTGTCAGATTTGTGGATGTCGTCATGGATGGGGAGTACCGAGGAGTATATCTGCTGGGGGAAAAGATCAAGCGGGGCAAGAACCGCGTGGACATAGCAAGGCTCGATTCCGATGACAACGCGGGCGACAGCCTCACCGGCGGATACATCGTCAAGAATGACTGGGAGCAGGGCAGTCTTAACGATGGCTGGGAGTCCAGGTTCACCCCGATGGAAAGCTCAGAACCCTTGTATTGGATGCTTCACTGCCCTGAACCTGACAAGATCACCGAGGCGCAGAGAGAGTATATCCATGCCTACGTGGACAGCTTCGAATTGGCCTGCGACAGGGGTCTCACGGACGATGTGAACGGGTATCCGCATTTCATAGATGTGCAGAGCTTTCTGGATATGTTCATCATGGTGGAGCTTGCCAAGAATGTGGATGGCTACTGGGTCAGCTCCTTTTATTTCAAGGATCGAAACAGCAAGGGGGGGAAACTCACGGCCGGTCCGATATGGGACTATGACCTGGGCTACGGGAATTTTGAATATTACTATGGCTATGCACCCAATGGATGGCATTGGGAAGAATATGGAACCACATCGGACCACATCCCTCAATGGTGGGGCTTCCTCGCCAGGGATCCCAAGTTCCAGGACCAATTGCGGTGCAGATGGAATGCGCTCCGAAAGACCGTGCTGTCGAAGGAGCATCTTTTTGCCCTGATCGATGGAGCTGTCGCCCAGATCGATGGGTCACAAGGCCACAATTTCCAAGTCTGGAAAGCGCTGGGGCAATATACCTGGCCGAATGCAAAGCCCTACGAGAGAACCCATGCCGGAGAGGCCAAGCCTGCCAGGATACCTCCGCCGTATCCATCTGCGGATTCCTTGCCATCGCATCCGTCACCTTTTTCGCATCGTATTCCAATACATGGAGGATGGGTGCCATGTCAGGCATGAACAGTGCGGGTTCGCCGGAGT
>JBJOPY010000090.1:0-7240 GCA_046050405.1 Bacteroidota bacterium
CTGAAACCCATTTGAAGAAGCTCCCGAAAGTAGTTGCATCTGTGGTGTCAAGGCTGACGATGTTCGGTGTGATGTCCCTGAGTGCGTCCACCTTGGCCTTCGGCCCTGCGGCACAGGCCACGATATTGCCGAATTGGATGGCCTTGACTTTAGGGACCGCGTCACGGAAGGTCATGAGGTCGGATGGGCTGCCGTCGGTCATGATGAACAGCAGGGGCATCCAGTCGCCCTTGCGGTCGGCGGTGCTCCTGATGACTTCGCTGTGGACACGCTTCACCAGCAGTTCCAGGGCTTCCCCCAGGTTCGTGGGCCCGCTGTCTGGAACCGGGATCTCAGGCAGCTGGAAGGCATCCAGCTCTGTCAGGGGCACCAGGACCTTGACCTCCCTGTCGAAGGTGATGATGCTCAGGTGAACGGATTCCAGGGCGAAGGGATCCTGCCGCAGGCTGGAGACCATCGACTCGAGTCCGACCTTGACGGATTCGATGGGCTCGCCGCGCATCGAGCCGGAGGTATCCAGGAGCAGGTAAACAGGGAGTCGCCGCATCAGGTAGGCACTTCGCGTGGATTAGACGACAATGTTGATTTCTGGGGGTGGCGGAGGCAGTTCCTGCAGGCCCGCGACTTCCTTGCCGCTTGCCTCGACTTTCTGGCTGCCGGTCGAAATGGAGGCGGAGACCCACTTGAAGAAGGCAGAGATGGTGCTGCTGTCGGCGGTGTCCAGTGATACGATGTTCTCAGTGATCTGCCGGAGAGAATCGACAGCCGCATTCGTCCCGGCAGCGCAGGCGACGATCATGCCGAATTTTTTCGAGCGGATCGCCGACAGGCCTGCAGCCAGGTCATCGGTCGGTGTACCGTCGGTCATGAGGAAGACGATGGGCTTCCAATCGCCCTTGACCTCGGCGGTGGTGCGCTGCACCTCGGAATCCACCTTCTGGGAGAGGAGCTTCAGGGCTTCGCCCATGCAAGTCTGCCCCTGTGCCTGGATGTTGGGCATTTGGAAACTGGCCAGCTCAGTCAGCGGGACGAGCTGGCGGGCGCCAGTGTCGAACGTGATCACGCTCAAGTACGCCGTTTCCAGTGCATAGGGGTCTTGACGGAGTGCAGCCACCAAGGTCTGGACCCCGTTTTTGACGGCTTCGATGGGTTCTCCATACATGGACCCGGAGGTGTCCAGCAGGAGGTAAACCGGTAGTTTTCTCATTCCTCGATCAGGATAACTTATACATAGCTTTTAAGAATTTCCACGAAGGAATCCGCGTAATACGCGTTCCCGGTGGCACGGAACTTCCAATCTCCGTCCTTGCGATAGACTTCGCCGAAGATCATGGAGCATTGGTTGTCATAGCTGGGGTCATCGCTCAATCCGTAGCGGGCGATTTCCTTGCCTTTGGCATCCACTGCACGGATGAAGGCATTGTCGATGAGGCCGAAATGCTGATTCTTCTGGCGGCCTTGGTAAATGCACACGAGGAAGACGATCTTCGTGTACTGTGCCGGCAATTCATTCAGCTTGACGATGATGCGTTCGTCATCGCCACCGACCCCTCCCTTCAGCTCATCGCCGGTGTGCCAGATTGTGCCGGAGGGGTGGCGGAGGTTGTTGAAGAACACGATGTCGGAATCGACCAATCCGATTTTTCGACCGCCCCCCAGGTCGCGCTCATGGCCAAAATTGCGTACTTTGTCTTGGTCGTCGAGCAGGAATGCCATTGCATCCAGGTCAAAGTCTGGCTCTTCGGAGCCAAATATCTTGCCGAGGAAGCCCTTCTTCTTTTGGCGGACCTTCCATCCCAGACCGATGGTGACCATGGACAGGTCATTGACGTTCTTGTCAAGGTTGATGGTCTGCCCTTTCGTGAGATTGATAGCCATTGTGTATATTTTGAAGAGTGGAACTAGATGTCAGTTGTAAATGTTCAGATATCCTGCCAATCCGCCCCGGTTTCCGGTCCCCATGGCCTCGAACCGCCACTCCCTGTCGCGACGGTAAAAGCGGCCGATGGTCACGGCAGTTTCGATGGAGAAGTCCTCGCTCAGTTCGTACCGCATCATCTCTGCCTGCGTCACCTGATCGATGACGCGGATGTAGGCATCCTTCACCTGTCCGAAGTTTTGCCCGATTTTTTCTGCATCATGGATGGTCACCACGAAGATGAGCTCCTCGATGCGGGGATCCACCTTGTCGAGGTCCACGCTGATGGTTTCCTCATCCTCATCGTCCCCGGAGGCGCGTTGAACATCGCCGGTATGCTGGACGGCACCATCCGGGGATTGGAGGTTGTTGTAGAAGATAAAAAACTCGTCTTCCGGGAGCTTCCCGTTCTTTCCCACCATGAAGACGGATGCGTCCAGGTCAGCTTCCTTGCCTAAAACGGCGGGCTTCCAGCCCAGGCCCACATCGACCTTGCTCAACCCTACATTGATCCGCTGTCCTTTTTGGAGATTGATCGCCATAACATACTGTACTTTAAGGGATTCACCATCAGAGAACTTATACCATCCAAGGCCACCAGTGCGTGCCCAGCACACATTTCGCGTACAGGGTGCACTCGTGGGCTGGGAAAATTAAGAAATTTTCGAGGATTGCAAGGATTGGGGCCTGGCAAAAGTTTTGGGAGGCGGGTCCAGGGTTCGCTGGAATCGATCCAGATTCCGATCCTGTGTCCGATGGATTTGCCATCCCGCAATCCAGTTCACCTGGCTTTCATTTTTGGATGCCGCCACGAAATTCTTCTAAAAAACACTAGATTGCGGCGGCAAAATACAAAATCTGAAATGGCGCACCATCATCCACACGTAGAAGACCACCTGAAAAGTTCGGAGTTCATCACGGATATCGTGATCGGAATGTCTGACGGGCTCACCGTCCCGTTTGCACTGGCGGCGGGGCTGAGCGGAGCAGTCGGCAGCAATGGCGTGATCCTCACCGCAGGGATCGCGGAGATCGTGGCGGGCTCGATCGCCATGGGCCTCGGGGGATACCTCGCAGGCAAGACGGAGCAGGAACATTATGCTTCCGAGCTGAGGCGTGAATACGACGAGGTGGAGCGGCTGCCCGAAAGGGAAAAACAGGAGGTGCGTGAAATCTTCGCCGAAATGGGATTGAATGCCCAGATCCAGGAGACGATCGTGGAGGAAATGGTGAAGGACAAGGACAAATGGGTGTCCTTCATGATGAAATATGAGCTCGGACTCGAGCCACCGCACGTCAACCGTGCCCGCAACTCTGCCTTGACGATCGGAATCGCCTACATTGCCGGCGGATTGATTCCCCTGCTGGGGTATATTCTCACCAGCACTCCGATGCAGGGATTGCTGTCTTCAGCCATCTTGACGGTGATTTGCCTGTTCATTTTCGGGTATTTCAAGAGCAAGATCACTGGACAGCACCCGATCCAGGGTGCATTCAAGGTCACCGGGGTCGGCGTGGCGGCAGCGGGCGTGGCTTTCCTGATCGCAAAGCTGATCGGCGGAGCCTTATAGCCGCCTGTCCTTGCGGCCAGTCGAATCCTGGGCGGGCAGATGCATCTTCGGCAACGGCTTCAATGGGCAGCAGGTGGGTGCAGAATGCCCGCGCGTGTCCCTGGCAGGAGTTCTTCCGTCGCAAGCGCACCGGAAGTCGCTTTCACCTGAAAACGAGAAGTCCCGGGAGTATCCCGGGACTTCTCGTTCAATATGGCTGGCCGCATACCGCTCAATGGATGCGCTCGAAGACGAAACGGAAGTGGTCGAACAGCTCCCGCTCGAAGCAGCGGCGATTGGGGGCATATTTCAGGAAGGAAGCAACATAGCGGAACTCCTTGTCAGTAAGATATTTCGGCAGCATGGTGAGGTAGTACCAGTACTTTTTCCACCCGAATTTCTTGTAAGCTGCCGTCCATCGACGGTTGGTTTCCACATAGTCCAGCCTTCCGCTGCTATGCTCGATGAGCTTGAAGCGCTTGGAGGCGTACCGGATGATGTCCTCGTCCATGTATGGGAGCCATGACATGGGAAACTGCTTCACCATCAGGGCCATCGTGAATTCGTCGGAGTCCGTGGGAGCATTGATGTCCCATGTTTCCCTCGGGATGATTTTCCGTCCGAAAGTCATTGTCTGCATGTAGTGGCGGCCACCGATGGGAAGGAGGTCCGCAACCATGTCAAACCATTTCGTATAGACCTCTTCCTGCTTTCCTGCGAGGAATTCTTCGTAGCTCAGGACATGGTCGAAGCTGCCGGAAGCGGTCACGGCATCGAAGATCCCGAAATCCTGGGGGGTCACGGTGCGCATGTCCTTGAGATGCACATTCAGTCCTGTCTCCTTGCAGTGCTTGTATTGGCCTTCGGCCAACACCACCCCCGTCTCCTTGATTTTGTACTTGGTTTTCAGATACTGCAGGATTCCTCCCCATCCACAGCCAAGATCCAGGACCTTGCTGCCTTCATGAATGTTGCACATTTTGGCGATGTAGTCGCACTTTGCATTCTGGGCTTCCTCGAGTGTCATCGAGAAGTCGCCCATGAATCTGGCGTTGCTGAAATGCGCGTTCTTCCCGAGACTCAGCTGGAAGATTTTGTCCGGAACCGTGTAACAAAAGTCAAGCTCTTCCTTCTTGGTCTTGATGTAGTGGACACCTGGACTCTTCGAGGTGTCATTCGTAGGTTTTAAGACTGTCTCTGTCTCGGCCATTTTAATTAAGTATATGTTTCTGACTAACCACAATGAATCGATTCTGAGAGAACCGATCCATTGGCGAATTTAGGTAAAAAATGAAACATGGGGCGCATATCGATGAGAATTCTTGGCGGAATCCCTCCAGGATCCATGCGGGAGGGTTGCTGTAAAGACACTTAATAGAGGCTGAATTCCTGGCTCAACAGGTTTTTCCGGCCTTCAACCATGCAGGAAGCAGGCATGCGGAAGGGATCCCATTCAGCGGATGGTGGGCTGGAAGGCCATCCAGCTGCCTCGGGAATGTGGAAAACCAAGTCGCCGGTCATTGGCAAGTTTCTCCGAAATTGCACTCCCTAGGAAGAGCGTCAAGTCTTTCGGAAATGGAAAACAGGATCGGAAGCATCATATTGGCAGGCGGCAGGAGTACCCGGATGGGCGCTGAGAAAGGGTTGGTGGAATTCAATGGAAAGCCCATGGTCCTGCATGTATTGGATTGTATCCAGCATATCACGCCGGACATTCTCATCGTGGCGAATGATCCGGCTTACCTGCAATTCGGGTATCCAGTCCAAGCGGATGAAACCAAGGGGGCTGGCCCGCTCTCGGGACTTGTCTCTGGAATTCGCCACTCGCATCACCATTTGAACCTGGTGCTGCCTTGCGACATGCCACTCATCGATGAAGGGTTGCTGCATTGGATGGTCGAAGGCTATGCGGACCAGGCCGCAGCCGTGCTCATCTTGGATGACCGCATCCAGCCACTCATCGGTCTGTACCATCGCAGGGCCTTGCCCGTCCTGGAACGGATGCTCGCCGCCCGGCAACTGAGGATGCGAAGCGTAGTCATGGAGCTGAAGGCGGCAGTTCTGGATCCTGGAAGGTTCATGCAGGGGTTTGATCCGAAGGGGATGCGAAATTTCAATTCCAGAGCCGAGATCGATGCATATTTGCAGGAGGCCCGATGAAGATCCGACTCAGATATTTCGGCATGATCGCGACCAGGCTTGGCAAGACTGCCGAGGAGGTGGTGTATGAAGGCGAAGGAATGCAAATTGACTTGCGGGCCTGGCTGCTGCGCTTGCACCCTGAGCTTGCGGAGGCTGAGTGGAAGATCGCTGTGGATCAAAACATCGTGGAAGGGCCCTGTTTCATTCAAGCGTCATCGGAGGTCGTGCTGCTGCCTCCCTTTGCAGGTGGATGAAAAGGCCGAGGCCAACTGCCAAATTATAAGGGGGACATTGCTCGTGTAAAGCATGGAAACAAGAGAAGGATACAGGCACAGGAAGGTTTTCGTCGAGGGGGCGATCAGCGGTGCCTTCATCGGGGAAAGCATCAGCAAGCACCAAGCCAGGACGGACATCGGCGCACACGGCATCTTCCTCGGACAGGTACGCGCAGATACCATCGGCGGCAAGGCTGTGGTGGCGATCGACTATAGCGCCTATCCTGAAATGGCCGAAAAGATCCTCCATGAAATAAGGGAAGCCGCCTTCGCCAAACACACCCTCAGTTGCATTCACATTTACCACAGCCTCGGCGTGGTGAAGGCCGGCGAAATCTGTCTTTTCGTATTCGTCAGTTCACGGCACCGCGGGATGGCATTGGATGCCTGCCGTGAAATCGTCGAGGAAATCAAGGAAAAAGTCCCCATCTTCGGGAAGGAAATTTTTGCCGATGAGAGCTATGTTTGGAAGGAAAACCGTTAGCAGGCAGCCCCGGCTGTCCATTGATCACCCCTGATATTTTTCTCACCCTTGGTAGATATCACGCATAAGCCCACCACGCTCCGCTCCGCAGTCGCCGAGGCGACTGTCGTCTTGAGCGATGCCGCCGCCATGGCGGCGATCCTGGAAAATACTGTCCCGAAAGGAAATGTCCTGGAGATGGCCAAGACGGCGGGTCTTTTTGCGGTCAAGCGGACGTCTGACATGATCCCGGATTGCCATCCGATCCCAGTGGAATACACGGCGGTGCGCTATGAGACGAATGGCCTCGAAATCCGCATCGAGATGGAGGTGAAGGCCATCTACCGGACTGGTGTGGAGGTGGAGGCCATGCACGGCGCCAGTGTCGTGGCACTGACGATCTATGACATGCTCAAGCCGATGGACAAGGGAATCGAGATCCGGAACATCCGCCTGGTCACGAAGACAGGCGGCAGTACCGATTTCAAGGACAAGTTTCGCCTGGATCTGCGGGCGGCCGTGGTGGTCTGCAGTGACTCGGTTTCGGCTGACAAGAAGCAGGACCGGGCGGGAAGGGCGGTCGTGTCCAAACTCGAAGCCTGCGAGGTGGCCATCGCCGACTATGTGGTCATCCCCGATGAAGTCTCGGAGATCCAGTCCAAAGTCAAGCAGTACGTGGCTCAAGGCATCGACCTGCTGATCTTCACGGGTGGCACCGGGCTTTCTCCCCGTGACGTGACCCCCGAGGCGATCAGGCCCCTTCTGGATCGGGAAATTCCGGGCATCCCCGAAGCGGCACGTGCTTATGGGCAGGCCCGCACAGGGAGCCGACACCCCAGGTGACGGAGCCAAGGACATTGCCGCCGATCCCGCAAACCCGAACAACGTATGG
>JBJOPY010000091.1:0-7326 GCA_046050405.1 Bacteroidota bacterium
TGATGCAGGTGAAGGCGACCATGATGAAGAGGATCATCTGCTGGAAGGCGAAGCGGCTGCCTCCCCCGGCATACGCAAGCCTCCGCAGCCGAGGGCAGGGTTTGTTCGCGGCACGCCGGGCATGGCCCATGATCCGCTTCACGGAGGCCTCCGCCGGTGCCAGCTCCACAGGCCGAAGGCCCTCCTGCGTTGCATTCAGGGCCTCAAACCTCTCCTGAAGGGCCTCGTCCCCGGCCAGCGCGTGCAGAAACGCATCTTGCTCTTGCGGGGTCATCTCGCTGTAGAGAAACCGCAGGATGTCGTCCTCAGTGAATTTGTTCCGCATTGCGATCTTCCATGGTCCTGCCCACCCCTGCACACTTGCGCAGACAAGCCAAGGCATAGCGCATCCTGCCGAGGGCGGTATTGATACTGACGCCCTGCACCTCTGCGATCTCCTGGAAGCTCATGCCGGCATAGTGGCGCATGACCAGCACCTCCCGCTGCTTTTCGGGGATTCGCTGGATCAGGTGTCGTACATACGCTGCGTTTTCCTGGTGGATGATCCGGTCCTCGATGCTGAGCTCCGTCCGGTAGGCGACGGTGTCGGACAGGTCGTATCCACCGTTTTCCCGCAGCATCTGCGGCCCTCGCCTTTCCCTCCGGTATTCGTCGATGGCGAAGTTCCGGGCAATGCGCACGGCCCAGGCCATGAACTTGCCTTTCTCGTCGTATTGGTCTGCCTGGATCAGGCGGATGAGCTTGATCATGGTCTCCTGGAAGATGTCCTCCGCCTGCTCCCGGTCCCTGACGATCAGGAAGATGGTCGTGAAGATGCGGTTCTGATGGCGTTCCATGAGCCTGGCAAAGGCATCCCCGTCGCCTCCCCTGAACGCCCGCACGAGTTCAGTGTCTTCCTGGGGTGAGAGGGGGTTGCGCATGGGCCGGTTCTCCTTTTCGATGGACAGAAATTGCCTCCGGGCCTCCGAATTTCTCCGGCTGGGTCACGGGAAAGATGTAACTTGCGGGACGATTATATGCTCGTGATACGCAAGCGTTCGCAGGTAGTTACGAATCAATAGCCTCAGACATTGTCAAGAGTCAAAAACATCTTCATCAAGGGGGCGCGAGTCCACAACCTGAAAAACATCACGGTCGAGATTCCCCGGAACGAACTGGTGGTGGTCACGGGCGTGAGCGGCTCCGGAAAGTCCTCCCTCGCCATTGACACCCTGTATGCGGAAGGGCAGAGACGGTATGTGGAAAGCCTGAGCTCCTATGCACGCCAGTTCCTGGACCGCATGGAAAAGCCCGATGTGGATTTCATCCAGGGGATTTCACCCGCACTGGCCATCGAGCAGCGCAAGGCATCGGGCAACCCCCGCTCCACTGTCGGCACCCTCACCGAGATCTACGATTACCTGAAGCTCCTGTACGCCCGGGTGGGCAAGACCTATTCGCCCGTCTCCGGAGATCTCGTGACCCGTGACCGGGTCTCGGATGTCGTGAAGTACATCCTGCAGCAGCCGGAGGGTGCCAAGGTCTATCTCGCCTCCAGGATCGTCGTCCGGTCGCAGGGCTACATGAGTGAACTGAGGGTGGCATTGAAAAAAGGCTTCTCCCGGATCTGGGCGGAGGAGGAGGGGGCGCTGGAGATCGAGACTATCCTGAACATGAGGCTGCCGAAGATCCTCAGTTCCTTCCTGCTGCTGATCGACCGGCTGTCGATGCACCACGATGACGACGAGGCGCTGGGATTCCGGCTTTCAGATTCCGTGCAGACAGCCTACCAGGAGGGCTTTGGGAGCTGCCAGGTCAAGGTGGACGATGGCGAGTGGAAGGAGTTCTCGGAAAAGTTCGAGCGCGACGGGATGACCTTCGAGGCGCCATCCGTGAATCTCTTCGCCTTCAACAATCCCTACGGTGCCTGCAAGGTGTGTGAAGGATTGGGGCGAATCCTCGGGATCGATGAGGATCTGGTGGTCCCGAACCGCGCCCTGTCGGTCTATGCAGGGGCGGTCGCGCCCTGGCGCGGGGAACAGATGGGTGAATACTTGCAGCGGTTCATCCAGGAGGCCGTGAAGGTTGATTTCCCGATTCACCGGCCCTGGTACGCACTGACGGAGGAGGAGAGGGACATGGTTCGCGACGGGATCGGGCAGGCATGGGGCTACCTCAGGTTTTTCGCTTACCTCCGGGAGCAGCAGCAGAAGGTTCAAAACCGGATCATGGCCTCCCGCTTCCGGGGGCAAACCCGCTGCCCGGAGTGCAAGGGCGTCCGCATCCGCAAGGATGCGGGTTATGTGAAGGTGGGCGGGCATGCCATCGGGGAGCTGCTGATGATGGAGATCACGGAGCTGCAGCAGGTCTTCGCCGCGCTGGAACTGGATGCGCGCGACCGCCAGGTCGCCGCCCGCATTCTGAACGAGATCGGCAGCCGGTTGGATTTCCTGGTCAAGGTCGGGGTCGGATACCTGAGCCTGAACCGGCAGATCCAGAGCCTCTCCGGCGGAGAAATGCAGCGGATCAAGCTCTCCACCTCCCTCGGGAGTGGCCTCGTGGGTGCGATGTACATCCTGGACGAGCCGAGCATCGGCCTGCACCCGAGGGATACCGATCGGCTCATCTCGGTGATGAAGCGCCTCAAGGAGAAGGGAAACACGGTGATCGTCGTCGAGCATGACGAGTCCGTGATTCGCCAGGCGGACTACCTGATCGACATGGGGCCGGGGGCCGGTGAGCTGGGCGGGGAGGTGGTGTTTGCCGGGACCAGCGATCAATTGCTGGTGTCGGACTCGCTGACGGCGCGGTATCTGACGGGACGCGAAGGGATCCCTGTGCCGAAGGTACGCCGGAAGATCCTGAAGAGCATCCACCTCAGGGGTGCCATGGAGAACAATCTCAAGAACATCAGCATCGAGGTGCCCCTGTATGCGATGACCGTCGTGACCGGCGTCAGCGGGTCGGGCAAGAGCACCCTGATCACGAAGATCCTGTACCCGGCCCTGAAGCGGAAGATTGACGCGTTCGGGGAGAAGCCGGGGCATTTCGACAAGCTGGAAGGCAATGTCGATGAGGTCAATTACGTGGAGATGGTGGACCAGACCCCGATCGGCCGGAATGCCAGGAGCAACCCTGTGACCTATATCAAGGCCTATGATGCCATCCGGGACCTGTATGCCGACCAGCCCATGGCCAGGGTCGCAGACCTGAAGTCAGGGCATTTCTCCTTCAATGTGGAGGGCGGCCGCTGTGAAACGTGCAAAGGGGAGGGATTCGTGACGATCGAAATGCAATTCCTGCCGGATGTCACCCTGACCTGCGAGGAATGCAATGGAATGCGGTTCCGCAAGCCGGTGCTGCAGGTGAAGTACAAGGGCAAGAACATCCACGATGCCCTGAACATGACCATCAGTGAAGCCAGTGAGTTCTTCTCGGAGGAGCCGAAGATCGTCAGCAAACTCGAGGTCCTGAACCGGGTGGGCCTCGGCTACCTGCGGATGGGGCAGAGTTCCAGCACCCTATCCGGGGGCGAGGCCCAGCGCCTCAAGCTGGCCTTCTTCCTGAGCCAGGGCCATAACGCGAGGGGAACCCTCTATATTTTCGACGAACCGACGACCGGATTGCACTTCGAGGACATCAAGAAGCTGCTCTTCGCCATGAATGAACTGGTGGAGCGGCAGAATACGGTGCTGGTGGTGGAGCACAACCTCGAGATGATCAAATGTGCGGATTGGTTGATCGACCTGGGCCCCGAAGGAGGGGACAAGGGGGGGCATCTCGTGTACCAAGGGCCGCCCATGGGCATCCTGGACGTCCCGGAAAGCAGGACCGCGCCATTCCTGGTGGACAAGCTGAAGGACGCGGGAGGCCCAGGCGCCCGAATGCCGGCGGCCAAGCAACCCCGGCTCAAGGGAGCAACAGCAAAAAAGCAGTAAGCAGCAGCACCCCTGCGGCGATGTAGAGGTAGAGTGCGAGCCACCGGGTGCCCGTCTTCTTCACGCGCTCCTTGCCGAAGATCAGCTGGAGCAAGATGCCGGATTGGGTGTAGCCGATGAGGAATGCGGCGACACCCGATAGTGCCAGCACCGCACCCATGAAGAGTTTGAGGGAGGTGATCATTTTCTCGCCGGGGTAGAGACCCGTATTGGGGATGGTAACGGATTTGACCGGGATTGGTTCGCGGCACAGCGGGTAATCCGTGTAAAGGATGATATCATCCGCGATGAGAGCGGGGTGGCCGACCGTTCCAAGGCGGCCTTCCCTCCAAAATTTCCATAACTTCGCCCCATGGAGCTCAATTACAAATCCTTCGGATCCGGCCCTGCCCTCATCATCCTGCATGGGCTCTTCGGCGCGCTGGACAACTGGCAGAGCCTGGCCAGGCAGTATGCCGAGCATTACAGCGTCTTCATCGTCGATCAGCGGAACCATGGCAAGTCCCCGCACACGGACAGCCCCTTTACCTATTCACAGCTGGCGGATGACCTCCATGAGTTCATGGGGCAGCAGGGCATCCCCACCGCCCACCTGATCGGCCATTCCATGGGCGGCAAGACCGTGATGCAATTTGCGGTGAGGAACGAATACAGGGTGGAGAAGCTGATCGTCGCCGACATGGGCATCTCGGCCAATGACTTCCGGCACAGGGAGATCATGGACGCATTGGTGGCGTTTCCCCTGGAGACGATCCGGGACCGCAAGCAGGCCGACCAATGGCTTGCACTGCGGATTCCAGACCTCGGGGTGCGGCAGTTCTTGTTGAAAAACCTGGACCGGCGGCAGGAGGGAGGCTTCGAATGGAAATTCAACCTCGCGGTGCTGCACCGCGACTATGGGAATATCCTGGAAGGCATCTCCGCGCCCCATCCCGTGGACGTGCCGGCATTGTTCATCCGGGGCGGGAAATCCGACTATGTACTGGACACCGACTTCCCGACGATTCGCTCACGCTTCCCGCAGGCGGAGTTTGACACGGTTCCCGGCGCAGGCCACTGGTTGCATGCGGAGGCACCCGATATGTTTCTGGAGCGGACGATGCGGTTCCTGCGGGCATGAGGGGGATGCGGGGAATAAAGGGCGTGCGAGGCCGGTGCTGCACAGGGGCATTCACAAGGCTGGTGCAGAACGGAATGGCAATGACAGTTCATCTGGAATGGAAGGGCATCCTCAGCCCCGTGGGTCGTCCGGGAAGTGATTTCTGGCCGGGGCTTGGCGGGTCTCGGGCGGGGCATCCCCTTTCGATGATTCCCGGGAATCCGATCCTGATTTTCGCCAACTTCGGCTCCCATCCATCCCGGATGAAGAATCGCCTCCTCCTTGCCCTCATCCCGGGCACCTGTTTCATAGCCGCCCTGCAGGCAGGGCCACCCCTCACCGGCATCCATCCTCCCACCACCCCCGGTTCCCGGCGAGAGAGGGGAGAATCCATATACAATAAAATGATATTCAATTTAATAGATTCATTCAGAAGCATCTTCGCTGGAGGTGAGCGCGGCCTGCCCGCCACGCATGGAAACGGCCTTCCACTGGGTTTGATCAATCATTGGTAAAGCGATGCGAACAATCATTCAGGTTTTTGCGACCATTTTTCTCGTCTCCATGCTGCTCGGCAGCCTCATCATGGTGGGTGTGAACCGCGACTGGGCGGCAGACGTGGAGGCCATGCGCAGCAATCCATTGTCCCGCCTGATCGTGGACAGCACACGGAGCGACATTCCCGATGCCTCCGCGTTTCGACTTGCCTCCTGGTTCTGGCTGATGCTCGCCTTGGCGACCGTCCCGGCAATCGTGGGTGTTTACCTGAGGAAGCATCTCCTGGGACTGGTGCTGGCGGGTGCTCTTGCGGCGGTTGTCCTGGTCACGATCTTCGCCCAGCCTTCCCTGAACGGGATCCCGGGCAATGACCCCCGCGCTACGGGGATGGCGATCGTGTTTTTCGGATTCATCGGGCTCGGGCTGCTGGTCATGCTGCATACCACGATGAGGCCGAGGACAGGCTGGACCTCGCGCCTGATGTCCGAATGAATGCCGCTTCCGTGAACCCGTCCAGGCGATGGACGGGGGGGTGGGTCGCGTGGGGAGATCCTCCGCAGACCGGCGGTAGGCGGCGGATACTCCCGG
This sequence comes from Bacteroidota bacterium, assembly GCA_046050405.1. GTDB lineage: Bacteria > Bacteroidota > Bacteroidia > J057 > JADKCL01 > JADKCL01. The sequence goes on from JBJOPY010000091.1 coordinate 6,103, forward strand.
CAATGCTCCGCGATCTGCGTCCCTGACCGGGCGTCAGCTCCCCTTGAAGGCCTTGAATTCCGGACTGCTGATGAAATGGAATATCCTGCGGAAGTCGAGGTAGGCGACCACGCCGGTGTTCTGGCCGACAGGGATCTCCAGGTGGCGGCAGATGGACTCCAGCAGGGGGATGTCCAGGCCGAAACCCTTCTCCATGCTGGTCAGCTTGACCGGTTTGCCGATCATCCTGCCTTCGGCGAATTTCTTCCACTTTGCCTTTGGGGAGAAATCCTTCGGTTCCGACCTGGATTTCAGGGAGGCGCGCTTGGGAGCAGGCGCCGCTGAGGAGGAGGCCCGGTCCGCCTTGGGGATGGCCTTGCAGTCATATACCCGGGTTTGCTCCCCTGCTTTCAGGAAGGCGATGACCGTCCGGTTCTCCAGGCTCGCCCAATCCGTCACAGGGAAGGGGCCCAGGAGCGTCTTCAACTTCTTGTCTTTCAGCTCCAGGATGATTCTGCTCGCATCCTCGGCCACCTTCAGGAGCTTGCCTTCGATGCGTTCATAGGAGGGATTGAGCAGCAGGCGATCCAGTGCGATGGGGAGTGACTTCATGGTAGGATGACGATGGCTTTATTGGGCAGAGAGGAGAATTTCATCCTGCAAAGCTAATCATACTTCCTCCAAACGGGCGGAGAACCGAAACTGCCGGTGCAAATCCCTATAAGGCATCCCCTTCCGATGTCCAAGGGGCCCCCATGGTGGCGGCCTGCTGTTTCAGGAATTCTGCTCCGCCTGCTCCGGCGCCTTCCTGGACAGCCTCTCCTTCAGCTTGAAGAAGGGATGCTTGCGGTCCATGATGTCCTCCAGGTCGGTCACCCCTCCGCTGAGGACATACTTCATCAGTTCTGCCGCATCCACATCCGGGAGGGGAGTGAGCAGCCGTGACGGCACGATGTACAGCTGTCCTGAGATGCTGTAGGAAAAGGGAAGATAAACGGCCACCTTTCCATCAAATTCCTTGCCGAGCTTGACCAGGTCGTCGTCGGTGACGAATCCGAACCGCTGCAATTCGACCTCCTGGCTCATCCGGACAAGGACAGGCTTGTTGAACCGCTTTTTCTCACCGACAAAGGCCTCCATCAGGTCCTTGATGGAGCTGTAAACGAACTTGAGCCCGGGGGTATTAGAGAGCAATTCCTCGAAGACCATGAACAGTGGCTTCAGGACGATCGTCTGCGCCAGGAC
>JBJOPY010000092.1:0-30676 GCA_046050405.1 Bacteroidota bacterium
GTCAGTTCCGTGCCGCGCTCGTACTCCGCGACCAGCGCACGGTAATCCAGTTTCTGTTTCATGAACGCAAATCACGCGGCAGCCCGCTTCGAGCGGAATATGCAGTTCAGCGGGTGGTTACAAAGCTATTGCCACTCAGTTCGAGTGTCCGCAATGAATCGCAGAGCAGCAGCTCGGAAGGCAATTCCGCCAATTGATTCTCATCCAGAACCAACCGCCGAAGCCGGTTCAGCACCCCGATTTCCGGAGGCAGCCGACGGATCTGATTGTTGCGAAGATTGAGCACCTCCAGCCGGTTCAATCTCCCGATCCCCGGAGGCACTTCCCGCAAAAGGTTCTGGCTGAGATCCAGTACCCGCAGGTGGGGCAAATCCAGCACTTCCATGGGGAAGTCCGTCCAGCCGCGACCCGACAGATAAAGCTCTCCCGTCTCCGAGGGGGCAGCCAAGGCATCTTCCAGATTGCGCGCCGTGTACATCGGATGTAAAACTAGGCAGGAAGGATGGCTCAGCCCAAACAACGGCATCCCCCTCCATCCATGCCGACGCGTCCACGATGCACTGAGGCAGCCATGGGAAAGCTAGGCGAAGTTCCTGCATTCACATTTCTTTCAGGGCATGTCTCGTGTCACCTCGCCTGCAAGCAAAAGGCGCACGGAATTGCTCGCAATCCACAGATTCATTGCATACATGGAAGGAATGGAATGCCTCTCAAAATCATTGCCCGGAGTACGCAACGATGGAGCTTGCGGAATCCATCCTACGACTCCCATCCATCACACCGCCCCACCGGCTGCGGTGGATATTTCACAAACCGCCCGTCCACCCTTGACCTCTCACACATCATGAACACGCTCCCTCGGGCGTTGGTGGTCATGCGGAGGTGACGGCAAAGATGGCAGAGACTGGAGGGAAAGGGTAGTGCATCCATATTTGGCTATCCAACTAATATGACGACATGATGTTTTGCAAGCTTCCGGCATTGGCCTATTTTTGACGGCTATTGAATATGGATAATCGGATGAAATTTTTGGAGATCAAGCTCGGCGACCAGCGTCTCATTCGGGAATTTCTGGAGCTTCCCGTACGGATTTATAAAAATGACCCTTTGTGGATCAGACCCTTGGACAAGGACATAGAAGCCGTCTTCAACCCCAAAACCAACAAGTTCTGGCGGCATGGGAAGGCGATTCGGTGGATTTTGCAGAACGGCGAGGGGGAGACCGTCGGTCGTGTCGCAGCCTTCATCAATGAACGCACCGCGAACACGGAAGCGCAACCGACAGGAGGCATGGGTTTCTTCGAATGCGTGGACGATCAAGGGACTGCAAACATGCTCTTCGACAAATGCAAGGAGTGGCTCACCGAGAATGGCATGGAAGCCATGGATGGCCCCATCAATTTCGGGGAACGGGAGGCGTGGTGGGGACTACTCTACGAAGGTCGGCATGAGCCGGTCTATCAGATGAACTATCAGCCAGAATACTACATCCCGCTCTTCGAAAACTATGGTTTCAGAACATACTTCAAGCAATACGTGCTGTTCCGGCCGCTGATGGAACCCATGCAGGAGCGGCTGTATGAAAAAGCTGAAATGGTGGCCAAGGATCCGAACTACCATTTCACAACCCTGAAAAAGAATCGGTTGGGCAAGTTTGCGGAGGACTTCCGCACCATCCTGAATGGTGCCTGGACAGGCCATGATGGTTTTAAACCCATGCGCAAGGAGCAGGCCATGGCGATCATGAACAGGATGAAGCCGATACTGGCGGAGGAATTGGCAATCTTTGGCTATTACAAGGATGAGCCCATCGCCTTTTTCATCATGATTCCGGACATGAACCAAGTCTTCAAGGATTTCAACGGTAAGTTCGGATGGCCCCAAAAGCTGAAAACCCTCTGGCGGATCAAGATGCGCAAAATCACCAAGTGCTACGGCATCATCTTCGGGATCGTCAAGGAACACCAGGGTAAAGGCGTGGACGGTGGGCTGATTAACCATGCCCGCATCGTTTTGCACCCTATGAATCACTGGAACCACATGGAAATGAACTGGATCGGAGACTTCAACCCCAAGATGCTCAACCTCGCCCGCGGAATCGGTGGGCGTGACTACAAGACCTACCATACACTTCGCTACCTGTTCGACCGGACAAAACCGTTCAAGCGGCTGCCGGTCATCGGGGAGAAAATAGCTGACAACAGCGCGAAATCCTGATGCAAGCATTCAGAATCCGCTTGGAGGAAGCTCTGGTTCCGTAAGGGTGCCACTGGCCGGTGAAAAGGAAACTGCCAGGGAACAACCCTCCAGGGGTATAAATGTCCAGATGGGCGTTTGTCTTATACGATGGTTTGAATATATTTACAGCTCATTTTTAAAATCAAGGATATGATGAAAAAAACATTTGCAGAACACCTGGACCCCAAGATTACGCCCAAGAGGATTTTGTCGTTGGACGGTGGTGGAATCAGAGGTGCCTTATCATTAGGCTTCCTCAAGAAGATTGAAACGATCCTGCGCCAGCGGGAAGGCGACCCCAACCTGCTCCTTTGTGATTATTTTGACCTCATTGGTGGCACATCCACGGGTTCCATCATCGCAGCAGGATTGTCAATTGGCTTCAGTGTGGACGATCTCGTGAAACTCTACATGGATCTCGGAGGCAAGATTTTCGGGAAAAAGAACAACTGGTGGAATCCATTAGAAACGTTCAAGTTTATGAAGGCAGGCTACGATCATAAAGTCTTGGAAGAGAGTCTCCGAAAGGCATTTGGAGAGATCACTCTCGGCAGCGACAAGATCAGGACAGGCCTCTGCATCGTGGCAAAGCGGGCTGATACCAACAGTGTATGGCCATTGATCAACCATCCCGGTGGCAAGTACTTCGATTCCGCTATTGGAAAAAACAAGGACATCCCCCTCTGGAAAGCCGTCCGGGCAAGCAGTGCCGCTCCGACATACTTCCTCCCCCAAATGATCGACGTTGGAAACGGTCAGGTGGGTGCCTTCGTGGATGGTGGCGTAAGCATGGCCAATAATCCAAGCCTGACACTGCTGATGGTTGCCACGCTGAAAGGCTTTCCCTTTCAGTGGGAAATGGGAGAAGATAAGCTCAGCATCGTATCGGTTGGAACCGGTTACAGTGTTTTCAAGAAAAAATCCGGAGAGATCGAGGAGGCTTGGCTTGCCACATGGGCCGCAGCAGTTCCTAATATGCTCATGCAAGATGCGTCTTCGCAAAATGAGCTTCTCCTGCAATGGCTTTCTGAATCCCCCACGGCCGTGGAGATCGATGGCGAGAGCGGGAAACTTCAAGGGGATTACCTGGCAGGAAAGCCAATGCTCAAATACCTTCGGTATAATTTCGCGATCACAGAGAAAGAGTTGAACGGCTTGGGCATAGGGACATTCGACGACGCCGACGTAGAGAGCTTGATCGAAATGAGCAATGCCGAGAACCGCTTCCGGCTCTATGACATCGGATCGGCAGCCGCCAATAAGGTTCTGCCAGAGCATCTTTCCTGATCGTTAACAGCATCGGGAACCTGCCCTTCGGAGTGAGTGGAATCCTTGTCACGATGGGAATCCAGGCACTCCGGAGGGCTTTTTCTTTCATGTTAGCAAATGTATATTTTCATGCAATGTCATTCTGGAGGGCACACAAAGGTGGTTTCGAAATGCGGTGGAAATCCCAGGTTCCGCCCATCCAAGCCCGATAGCATTCAGGACTCGATTCGGATCAGGTTGGGCAATGTACCCAGGAAATCCATCGCATAGTCCAGTTCGCCTTGGGAAGAGGCATGGATGGTGAAAAGGAGATCGCCCTGACGGACGATGCGTCCGATCGGCGCTAAGTATTGTATCCCAGCTGCGGGAGACCTGGGTGCTCCAGCCAGCTTTGCAATTCGTGCAAGGTTGCGATTGTCCACGGCAGCTACCGTCCCAGACTGCGTGGCAGTACATCCATGCCTGAATTCTGCGGTTTGAGGTTCCTTGAATCCGCCTTGTGCCTCGCAAATCGCCATGAATTTCGCCAAGGCCTTGCCGCTGTACAACATCTCGGATGCGATCTGAACCGCGTCTTGCTTCGAAAATCTGCCAGAGCATTCGAGCACCTTTGCGGCAAGCAACAGTGCCCGGTCCCGAAGGTCCTCCGGCGCATCAGCCTCATTCCTCAGTACGCGCAAGACATCCATGGCTTCCAATGCCGGCCCGATTCCACGTCCAACCGGCTGGGTGCCGTCCGTGATGACCACCTCGACCTCGAGGCCGATGGTTGATGCCACCGTATTGAATTCATACTTGAGCTTCACGGCATCCTCCAGGGTATGCACCTTGGCTGTCGCGCCGACGGGTATGTCGATCACCACATGGGTGGATCCGGCTGCGGCTTTTTTGCTCAATACGGAAGCGATCGTCTGACCTTCACTGTCGATGTCTAGTGCCTTCTCGATGTGAATCAGGATGTCGTCGGCAGGGCTCAGGCCTACGGCCCCACCCCAGGCAAGGCAACCGCCTACACGGCTCACCACTTCGCGAATGCGCTCGACCGATAGATCCACCGTGGTCATCGTCTCCATGACGTCTGCGGTGCCGGCAGGCGATGTGATGGCTTTGGAAGAGGTCTTCGGGATGGTCAATCCAGCGGCGGCGGCGATGCCCACCACGATCGGTGTGGTGCGGTTCCCGGGTAGTCCCCCAATGCAGTGCTTGTCCACGATCATCGGCTCATCCCAGACAATCCGCTGCCCAGAGGAGATCATTGCCTGCGTAAGTGCCACGATTTCAGGAAGACAGAGGCGGTTGCCGGCACAGGTTGCTAAAAATGCCGCCAGCTCGATGCTGGCATATCGGCCTGCGACCACATCATTCAGGATCGCATCGAAATCCGCACGATTGAGCTCCTCGCCATTCATCTTTGCCCTCACCCTGGAAAAGGATAGGTTGGGCGGGTGGTGCGAGATACAGACTTTGTCACCGTCCTTCACTTGCAACCGTCCAAGTGCAGCCGATGATAGCCCCACTTCCCCTGGGGTAAGGAAATCGCCTTGAACCACATTGAGTGTCGCGATGATCCTATTTCCATTCGCTTCGACCAGTAGCCTGGCATGGGCTGTGAAGCCGTCGGATTTGCAGACATGCGAATCAGCCCGGAGATAGGCGATGATTTCCAGATAAGCATCTATACCGATGTCTTTGACCCTGAGCTGATGCGCGTGGTGCTGATTCATTCTTCGATCATTGAGCGGAACAAGATAGGGATTTAGAAGGCAATGGTAAAATGCGATTGGTGCGCCGTACGCCAATTTGAAGCACAAACCATTGCCTCAAAGTCCATATTCATTCAAAAGTAGTACTCCATTCGCTGAATTCGATTCTTCCTCCCCTACCAAGTGCTTAATTGACAGATCTTTTGACACTTTGCAACGGTCTCATCAATTCATGATGGAGAGCTGGTGCAGGGATGGCAATGGTCCGGGGTCTCTCAGTATCCGAACAAATCCTGCAAGCTCAGCTCGACGACTTCTCCATACTGCGAGAGCGCCTTAAGGTCGATCCTGTCTTTGCTGCCAAGGACAAATAAGTTATACTGCTTGCCAGAGACATAATTCTTGTGAAAGGCCTGCACGTCGTCAAATGTCAATTTCGGAAGGGCGACGTAAATTTCCATGCGCTGATCGACACTGATGCCATGCCGCAGAGCATTCTCGTAACGGAAGAGGATGGCTGTGCGGGTGATCCGCTCGGTATCGATCTGGTTCCGGATCGAGGCCTTCGCGTTTTCGAACAGAGCCTCAGACTTCGGTATGTTGTTCAGAAGTTCAAACATTCCAGCGACGGCCTCACCGACCTTGTCAGCTTGGGTTCCGACGTAGGACAGTACGGAATAAGGTTCCTTGTATTTCGGAGGCGTGACAAATGAGGAGAAGGTGGAATAGGCCAATGCCTTGGATTCACGGATGGTTTGGAAGACGATGCTGGACATGTTATCACCAAAGTATTCATTGAACATCAGGATGATCTGGTACATGGTTGGATCGTACATGACCGACCGTGACAACCAGAGGATTTCGGCCTGGACGATGTCGTAGTTCACAAAATAGACCTTGGGTTTATTGGTTTCCGCAAAAGGATAAGGATTCATGTCAGGAACTGGCCTCAGACTCGCAGGCACTTGGTGGAGGCGGTTCAGTGTCGTGGCAACCTCTGCCGGGTTGGCTGGGCCGTAGTAAAGCACGCGGTGCTGGTAGTCAGTCATGCCCTTTATTTTGCCTACCAAGGCCTCGGATTTGATTCCGCGCAGAATCTTTTCTTGAAGGATGTCGTTAAACGGATTCTTGGCACCATAGAGGCCGTAGGATCGCATGGCTCCCCACAGGATCTGGCCCTTGTCCAGTTTTGCGTCTTCGCGAGCCTTGACTGTACGATCAATCAGCGAGACCAGTGCCGCATCGTCCGCCCTGGCATTCTTTAGAAGGTGCTCGAATAAATCCAAACTCGCCTCGAAGTTGGAGGCGAGTCCGCTTACATAAACGTATATCCGATCGTCTCCGACACTGACATCGAAGGTCGTTCCGAGCTGATAGAATTTTTTGGAGATTTCATCTGCTGAGAATTGGTCAGTGCCGAGGAAAGGAAGGTATTCAATGGCCAATGCCATTTCTTTATCTTGATTCTTGCCGAAATCAAGCAAGTAAAAGAGGGTGAACAGGTCGTTTTCCTCGTTTTTCACATAGTGCATCTTCACCCCGGATTTAAGTGTTGATTTCAGGATGTCCTTGTCATAGTTGAGGAATCGCGGCACGATCTCAGGAGCTTCCATCGTCGCGATGGACTTCAGGAATTCGCTTTGGGAATCCCTGTTTACCTCCACGGGCGTTATTTTCGGTTTGACCACCTTCTGGGAGGCCTCGCGTTCTCCGGTACGCTTGTACAATACGACATAGTTGTCCTCGAAGTAGGTTCTGGCGACCTGAATGACATCCTCCTTGGATAATTTCCGCATTTTGTCGATCTTTTGGATGTGATCGACCCACGGTTGACCGGAGATGAAGGCATCGATATAATCCTCCGTGCGTCCTTGGTTGCTTTCATACTGACGCATCTGCTGGATTTCCATGTTGTTGACGACAGCGGGCAGTAGCATGGCATCAAACTCTCCGGATTTGATCCGCGCGAGCTGTTCGATCAGCAATTGCTCCACCTCTTCCAGTTTCTGTCCTTCTTTCGGGGATCCATGGAGCATAAAGATACCATAATCCTTGTGTTTGGTCGTATAGCTATTGGCTTCCAGCACCTTCTGCTGCTTGACGAGGTTGAGGTCGATCAGTCCCGCAGTGGAATTGCTGAGGAGGTAGTTGATCATCTCGAGGGCAGGAATATCGGTGCTGGAGGCGCCAGGTATGCGGAAGGCGATGTCTATAAACTCCGCATCAGGGCCATGTACTTCGACGCGGTGCACTCCACTCAGCGGAGCCTCTATCGGGCCTTCGTAGGGCTTGACAGGCTTGCTTTGGAAGCTGCCGAAGTTCTCGTCGATCAAGCGAACCACCTGGTCTGGGTCGAAGTCGCCAGAGAGGCAGATCGCCATGTTGTTCGGAACGTAGTAGGCAGCGAAATAGTCCTTGATTTTCTTGATCGAAGGGTTCTTCAAGTGATCCACAGTACCGATCGTGGTTTGCTGTCCATAGTTATGGGTAGGGAAGACGGCTTCCATGAGCTTCTCGTAGGCAGCATCGTAGTCACTGTCGAGCGAAATGTTCTTTTCCTCATATACAGCCTCGAGTTCTGTATGGAACAAGCGAAAGACGGGGTTTCGAAAACGTTCACTTTCGATTTTCAGCCATATGGCCACCATGTTGGACGGAATGTCATTAATGAAGGCTGTACGCTCGACCGAGGTATAGGCATTGGTGCCTTTGGCACCGATGGAAGAGAGCATTTTGGCGAGTTCGTTGGCGATGGCGAACTTGGCTGCCTCACCGGATGTCTTGTCGATCTGGGCATAGATATTTTCCCGTGTAGCTTCGTCGGAAGTGCCCCGGTATTGCTCGTACAATTTTTCAATCCTGTCCAGAAGCGGTTTCTCCTTGGCGTAGTCCAAAGTGCCGTATCGGTCTGTTCCTTTGAAAAGCAAGTGCTCCAGGTAATGAGCAAGTCCCGTGCAATCCTTGGGGTCATTGTTGCTGCCGGTGCGTACAACGATGCTGGTCTGGATCCGGGGTTCGTTTTTGTTGACTGTCAGATAGACCGTCAGCCCATTTTGAAGGGTATAAATGCGCGAATTGAGCGGATCCCCTGAGACGGAGAACCATGTGTACTTTCCGTCGGGAGAAGTCTGGGTGGTGGTGACGTATTTGGCACCTCCCGTGTACTTGCTCTTGTCGCCCTGGGAATAGAGTCCCATCCCGAGCGAAATCAACACTGCCAGGGCAAATGCCGGCCTCAAATATCTCTTCATTGTTTCAGGAAATTTTTTCAAAGGTATAATCTCAAGTAGAGCCTCCATATGCATTTTTGCAGAGTGGATGCCGAAACCTACAGGTTCAGCAGACTTGTTGTCGAAGTTAATCACTGTTTCAATATCCCAGGTTCGCAAATCCATGGCAGGGTCGATTTCCATCCTATCTGACGCCACAAAGGCCGATCAATACAGAAGTTTGCTTCCACAAATCGAGTCCTTGATCGGTGGAGAACTTGACTTGATTGCCAATTTGGCGAATGTAGCGGCAGTGTTGAAAGAGGTGTTTGGGTTTTTATGGGTCGGGTTTTACCTGATGAAGGAAGGGGAACTCGTCCTGGGGCCATTCCAAGGGCCGCCTGCCTGCACACGCATAGCGGTCGGGCGCGGTGTCTGCGGGGCAGCGGCCGAGCGGATGGAGGCTTTGGTCGTACCTGATGTGGTGGCCTTTCCAGGCCATATCGCCTGTAACAGCTTGAGCAGGAGTGAGATTGTGGTTCCGATGATCTACGGCGATCATGTTGTCGGGGTCTTGGATGTGGATTCAGAAGAGCTTTCCCACTTCGATGCGGTCGATTCTGAATGGCTGGGGAGAGTGATTCAGCTGCTGTTGAGGCAGCATTGGCACTGATCGGCGGATGGATTTTAAATTCTTAAAGATAAAGGGCGGGACATGGTGTCTCTGGAGGAAAGAACTATGGATAACCTGAACCCTTTTCGATGTACAACAAAGCCTGCCTCAGGGTGTATTCTCAATTTACTGCATTGCTGTAGTTGAGCAATCGCTCCACAGCGCATGCGCTGAAGGAGCTCGTGGAAAATGCCAGGGATGCCAATCCGGAGTATGGCTGGGTCTGTCTGCGGGCACCCCTGCCCGTTGGCTCCGATCTTCGTGATTGACTACGGATTCAGCATGACCGAGAAGGGGGTGGTGGATGGCCAATTGAAGTTCGCAATTGATCGTCGTATGCCCAAGGGGGGGGAGCACATGCAGGAATTTCATCGACCAGTGTCAGAGGATGCAAGGGAATTGAACGGTGCCGGCCAATGCCAAAGCAAGCCGATGTAAACACAGATAGGACTATCGGCGAATTATCGAATCAGTGTTACGGTTCCGGCACGCTTCATTTTTTCCCGAAGGTAGCCAGAGGCCTGGATCACATAGGTGTAAATGCCTTCTTGGCAGGCCTTTCCATGTAGGATCGCATCCCATTGGAAATCGGGATCCGATGATTCAAAGATCATCATTCCCCAACGGTCGAACAGCATCACGTGGAAGGTTTCTACGCCGATCCAGTTCACATGCCAATAATCGTTCAGCCCGTCTCCATTTGGAGTAAAGGCGTTTGGGATATAGATAGTGAAATCGGCACCAACGATGACCTTTTGTACCGCTGTATCCCGGCACCCATTCGTGGTGGTAGCGGTCAGTATCACCTCGTAGTGTCCAGTGTCCTGGTATTCATGGGTGGGGCTGAAGTCACCGCTGCCACTACCATCTCCGAAATCCCATGCCCAATGCGTCGAATGTTCGCTTTGGTTGAAAAATGAGGCCGAAAATGGGAGGATCCCTGAATCTGGATCCGCAAAGAAGTTTGCCACTGGGAGGACCGTATCCACCATCATGAAGATGCTGTCAGGTTTGCTGGGGCATCCATTAATGTATGCCCAGACCGTGTAAACTGTCGAGGCCTGAGGTCGAACGTTGATTCGTGGTGTAGTGGCACCTGTACTCCAGAGGTATGTCTCCCCGCCAGAGGCGAGCAGGGCGGTAGATTCACCCTTGCAGAGAATCTTTGGTCCCACCACCCGAATGACCGGGGTGGGCGTCACGGGGACGTGCACGGTGTCTCTATCCCTGCAGCCATTGGCACCGAGGGCTGTTACGACCAGGTCCGTCGTTGCCGTGAGCGTCACGATTGGATTCTGGAGATGGGGATCATTGAACGCAGTGGGAGGGATCCAGGAGTAGGTGACCCCTCCTGAAGAAAACACCTGCAGCGAGGAATCCTCACAGATCATTTTTCCTCCCCATGCATTGGCTATGGGAGCCGGCAGCACTTGAATGGCAAGGGTATCTTGATCTTGGCAGCCAAACTGATCTGTTCCGGTCGCGACGTAGATGATGTCACGGATCGGAAATGCCATCGGCGAACCGGAAAGTGGATTGCTCAATGCAGTGGCTGGAGACCAAGAGTAGCTCTGTGCACCTGTAGCCTGTAATTGCACAGTGTCATTTTCGCACATGATGAAATCAGAACCGACATCGATGGAAGGCAAGGGATGCACCGACACGCGCAGACTGTCCGTATGTGTGCAGCCGGCCCCGTCGGAGACTGTCAAAAAGTAGGTCGTCGAAGCCGTGGGATGGGCGACTGGATCAGGGATGTTGGTGGCAGAGAGGCCGGTAGGGGGTTGCCAGAAATACGTTCCACCACCCGAACCATTTAGCTGAATTGAACTTCCGGTGCAAAGATCGACATTGGGGCCCGGCTGTGCACGCACCGTGCTTACACTGACAGTGACGGTATCTGTATCGGTGCAGCCGTTCGCGGCGGTGACAGTCAATACATAGTTGGTCGTTTGGTTCGGGAACGCAATCGGATTGGGAATCGACGGATTGGAGAGGGTCGCGCCATTGCTCCAGCTATAGGATCCCCCTCCGGATGCGTCCAGTTGGATGCTGTTGCCGGGACAGATGAAGCCGCCTTCACCAGCATCGGCTATCGGGGATGGCAAAACAGTGACTGTCACCTGCCCGGTATCTGCACATCCACCTTGATTGGTGGTGATGACTGTGTAGGTCTGGGTGGTCGTCAGCGTCGCCACGGGGTTGGCTGAGGTGGTGCTGCTCAGACCCGTCGATGGACTCCATGCATAATTCTGGCCACCACTCGCCTGCAATGTGACTGACTGACCTTTGCAGACACTGGCGGATGGTGCAAGGGACAGTTGCGGCGTGGCATAGACACGGATGGTGCGGTAGCTGGTGTCCGATCCATTGCAACTGTTGGGGTCGGACAGGATCAGTGTGACCCTATACAACCCTGGATTCTGGAAGGTATGGCTGGGGTTGGTGGCCGTGGAGGTATTGGAGGGTCCGGAACCGGGGTCACCGAAATTCCAGAGCCAAGAGGTGCCTCCAATACTGCGGTTTTGAAACTGAACGGAGTGGGGAGCACATCCGGCCATTGCAGGCAGTGGCTGAAACGCAGCTGTGATCCCTTCCAGGTCTAAGTCCATCTTGAAACAAGCGAGGTTGCATCCTCCGGATCCCGCATTGTTGGTGCTGGAGAACGCACCTGGGGTCGTCGGGAAATCGGAATTGTTAAAGCAGCCCGCGCAAACCGTCTGATACACCTCCGCGCGCTTGCTGAACCTGCTCGTTCCACCGTCCACATGCTCTTGGCTGACAGATCCACCCATGAAGGTCGCATAGTGCAGCGAGGAAGCATCGGTTTTCAAGACGATCAAATAAAAATCGCTCCCGTCAGTGGTCCTTTGGTAGGCATTGGAGGTTGTGGGCAGACCCTTGGTGGATCCCGTGCCGCTGAAGTTGCTACTGCCGCCCCATCCAGAAACATAAACGTACTCGCAGACATCCACCAGGAATGCAGTGGGAGAGATGTTGACCGATCCACCCGCGCCGAAGGCCGTGGAATAGACCAATCTGGCCAGATCAGGGCTCAACTTCTGGATGAATTGCCCGGTGGTGCCCATGCTCCATACGCCTGGAGTGATCGGCATGCTTCCCCGTGTCTGCCCGACCACATATACGTCCCCATCGGCATCCACTTCCAGAAAATAGGTTTGGTCGTAGGCTCCTGTTCCAATGAAAGTGCTGGCGATCATACCTGTTCCAGTACTGTTCAAGTGGGTGATGAAACCGTCGATCCCCCCGCGATAGCTGGCCGATAGTGTGCCCACTGTCGTTGGGAAATTGCTGCTTGCTGTTCCGCCGCAGACATAGACCCCATAGGCAGGATCGATCTTGATCGAGTAGGCCGCGTCATCGCCGCTTCCTCCCAGATGAGTGCTCCAAGTGAGGGAGGACAGGGCAGGATTGAACTTGAAGACAACGCCATCTTGAGAGCCGGAGGACTGTGGGCGGAATGCGCCCTGCGTCGTCGGGAAATCCCTTGACTGCGTACACGAGGCGATATAGACGTTCCCATTGTCATCTGTGTTGATTTCGCCCCTGGCATCGTCCCCATAGTTGTACTTCAGGCTGCTTTGCGAGTCGTTGTTGTTGATGTTTAAGGCGTCAGATCCAGTCCCGCCGATCAGTGTGCTAGCCAGGAGCGAGGCTCCATTGGGACTGATCTTGCTCACATAAATATCCGAAGGGCCGTCCAACGTTCTATCATAGGCAAATGAACTGGTGGGAAAGTTGCGTGACCGGGTCATCCCGTAGATGAGCAGGTTTCCGAAGAGGTCTGTGACCATGCTATGTGGCTGATCTTGGCCACTCCCGCCTAAATAAGTGGAGAAAAGTAGTCCACCTGTGGAGCTGAATTTCGTGATGGAAATGTCAAACTCACCTGCAAAGGTTGTCTGGTAGGAACCATTGGTGACAGGATAGCCCCGGGAGAAAGCGATACCGCCAGCATAGAGGTTCCCGGAGGCATCATAGGTAGCCGAGAATCCGAAATTGTTTGCATAGGAACCCGAAAAAGTTGAGAAAATCATGGTCGGGTCGATGACCAGCTCATGTTCGTCACGGTAACCATCGGGGAAATAAAAACTGATGATCTTGTCTTGAAGGCTGAAGGCACAGGCCAAGGGGGTCTCGTTTTGGAAAGCGATGGGGCGACGCTCGGTGATTTCATTCACGGAAGTGACCAGTTTGAGTTCCCCATTCTGGATTTCCAGCTTTTCCAACCCCTCATATACCATCCCGATCCGATCGGGATCGGCACCTGGTCGCACCACGAAGTCATACTTGAGCCCACGGTCCTTGGCATAGATCACGAAGTCTATGCCGGGATAGAGGTTCCTGTACCGAACCTGCCGGAAGAGGGGTACGAGTGATGCCCATTTGGAGGAGTCATTCCCATGGAAGTAGTTGTGATACTCCGGCACCTTGGATTCTCCCAAGATCGCTTCTGTGGTCAGCGAGCCTGCAAACTTCACGGAAAAGGCATGGCAGCGCAAGGTGGAATCCACTGGCTTTCCGGGAGAGTGGTGGAACATCTGCTCATGCAGGTTGCCGACATCGCAGAAGGCGTATGTCAGGCGATCTTTCTCCAGAAAAATCCTGCCGCCTGGGAGGTCTGCCGCATAGATCACCTGCGGTTCCCACTGGCCCTTGTTTGCAATGAAGCGTATCCCGGAGGAATCGGCATGGTCATGATATGCCCGCGCGTTCCCAACCAAGGTGAGGGCTATGGTCAACCAGAGGAGTCTAAGCATGATTCACTGCATATCTCTGCCCCTGTCCCCGGGGCTCGAAAGTTGCTAAATCTACATGGTTTGGCCATCGCTCACAAGGGGCGATCCAGCATTTGATCCAAATTGTGGAATTGCCCGTCATAATCATAACAATCAAAGTAATGAAAAAACATCTATTTTTGGGAGTGGTGGGCAGGAATGTCAGGCAATCCTGTCGATCGTAAACTAGCGAGTTATGTTTCCCTTTACAGATGTAATCAAGAAGCGACTGGCGATGGCTGAAGCGGTGCGCAAGCTTCGGAAAAATCAATTTCTAGGGCAGAAGCGCACATTCCACAAGTTGCTGCTGAAAGCCAAGGACACCGCATTCGGCAAATACTATGGTTATGAAGACATCTTGTCTTCCTCCGACCCGCTGGCACGCTTCCAAAAGACTGTCCCGATTTGCAACTATGAGTCCATTCATCCTTGGTGGCAAAGGGCAGAGGACGGCGAAGCAGACGTATGTTGGCCAGGGGTCGTACGCTATTTTGCCTTGAGCTCGGGAACCTCGGGAGCTCCCTCCAAGAACGTTCCCGTGACAAAGGACTTGATTCGCGCCACTCAGCAGGCAAGTGTCCGTCAATTGTTGGTTCTGCGCAGGTTTAAAGTCAGCCCTTCGATTGTCAGCAAGAAGATCCTGACTTTGAGCGGAACCACCACCTTGCAGTATTTCGGCAATCACTACAAGGGTGATGCGAGCGGGATTCATTCCAAGCACATCCCGCGTGTCATGAAGACCATGCAGAGGCCTGGACGCCGCATCTCAGATGCTCCCAGCTGGGAGAGCCGTCTGCAGCTGATGGCGCAAAACGCACCCAAATGGGATATCGGGATCGTCGCGGGCGTGCCTGCATGGTTGGAAATCCTGATGGAGCGTATCGAAGCCCGCTACGGTGTCATGAGCATCCATGACATTTGGCCGAACTTCCAAGCCTATATCCACGGAGGCGTGGCGATCGACCCTTACCGGAAGAAGCTTCATTCCCATTTTTCCAGGGATGTCGCTTTCGTGGAAACTTATCTTGCTTCCGAAGGATTCATCGCCTTGCAAAGCCATTTGGATGCCCCTGGAATGGAAATTTTGGCCGAGCATGGCATCTTCTACGAGTTCTTGCCATTCGAAGAGACGAATTTTGATGCAGATGGTCAGCTGCGGAATGTTCATGCACAAACCTATACGCTTGCCGAGGTGGAACTGGGAAAGTCTTATGCGCTGGTCATGAGTACCTGCGCAGGAGCCTGGCGTTATTTGATCGGCGATGTTGTGCGTTTCGTGAACGACGACCCGATGGAGCTGGTGATCGAGGGCCGTACCAAGCATTTTCTCAGTCTCGTCGGCGAACACCTGAGTGTGGACAATATGACCCACGCTGTCACAGCCACAGCGGATAGGTTGGGTGTGAGCGTTTCTGAGTTTGCAGTCACGGGTCTGCCCCATGGGGGGAGCTATGCCCATCAATGGTACATCGGTTGCGATGAGGACGTGGATACTGATGCGATCCAGAGGATTCTGGATGAAGAACTGGTCAGGGTCAACGATGACTATGGAATCGAGCGCAAATATGCCTTGGCCTACATGTTCGTGCGTGTTCTTCCCAATCAGGTGTTCATCGACTACCTGGCTCGCATCGGCAAGGCCGGCGGTCAGAGCAAGTTCCCAAGAGTGCTGAAGGGGCAGCAGCATGAGGGTTGGGTGGAGTATCTGCGTGGACGGGGTATGATCTAGTCGGAGCCCTTGTCAATTCGCGGGCATCGTAGGGCGCATGCCATGGCGACAGGCAAAGGAGCCGGGATCAAGTCCGGCTCATGCTGAAAGCAACTGCATCCGCACGGATGACCGTTGCATTGCTGCCTGCATTGCAAATCGCCGGATCCCAGATCAAGGGGATTTTCCGTCTATGCGTTCCCGCCCCGCCGCAGGCGGGGATGACACTCCAGCCTGGAATCAAGACTGCTCCCGGCCAGGGGAGCCATCTGCCTATTGGACGCTTAGGTGAAAACCAAGCTTCAAGTCGGTGGATCCGGGTATGCAAGTGCCGTTTTTGGTTCCGTCCGGCTGGTGACGCAATTCCACTGAGACCGTTCCTGTACCCACATCCAGTGCCCGCCAAACGGAAGTGATCCCCACTGGGAAGTTGCCGTCGCTGTCGGTGAGTTGAATCATGACATTCACCCCTGAAGCAGCATAGCAAAAAAGGTGTTCATCGCCCTCTGCACGCACTTCATCACTGATGTTGTGGATGTCGTTGGCATCGGACTCATCCAGCAGGGTGATGCGAACGTCGTAGACGCCCCCTGAGTCGAGAACGATGCTATCGAAGCGTACCGGCCCATTCCCACCGTCGCCGTCGGGATCAGAATAGATCACCTCCTTGGCCAATGCTCCGGTTACGCTGTCCGTGAACGTCAGCACCACCTTTGTAATCAGTTCCTCCTCGTTGGGATCCACAGGTTTGTCCGGCTTGCAGCCCGTTAGACAAAACCAATTGACAACGAGGACAAGTGGAAACATCAAACTGTACTTTTTCATGACGACATGTAGATTAGGTAAGCAATTTTAAAGATAGGAAAAAGAAAAGGGAACTCTGATCCTGAGCGAGTAGTTGCGTCCGATTTCATCGGCATAGTATCGGAACCTGTTCAGGTAATCACGGTATCGTGTCTGCGTGAGGTTTCTGCAGCCCAGGGCGATGTCCATGGTGAATCCTCCCATAACCAAAGTTGCTGAAGCTTCTACATTCAGCAAAGCCCATGCTGCAGGGGGAGGAGCATAGTCCACCCCGGCAGGGTACCGATTCTGCCGTCGCGTCGCCACGCCGCTGACATTCAAGGCAGGTGAATGAATCCGCTTGCTTCCATGGAACTGATAGCTGACCCCGGACTCGAGCCTGTCGGCGGGTATGAAGCTCAGGGGCAGGTCAGAGGTGAGGTTCTGGGCGCGAACCATGGAGATCTTTGCATTCCATTCCAGATGGTCGGTGACCGACCAATTCAGCGCGGCATCCACGCCCATGAATCGTGCATCGACCTGCCGGTACCGAAAGGTGGGAAATGCCCCCCGGATCGTCAGGGTGGCAGGTTGCACAGGTTCTTGATAAATGAAGCCTTGTATGAGGTTGTGGTACACCCCCAGCTCACCTCTCAGCTCCCCATGGCCTTTGTACTGTAGGGACAGGGAGGAGCTGAGTGCATTCTCCGGGGTCAGGTTGCTGTCCCCGATCTCGTAGCTCGCGGCTCCGTGGTGCACTCCCTCGCTGTAGAGTTCGTTCATGGTGGGGGGGCGCCATGCCCTGCCCAGATTGCCGTGAATGCTCAGGTGCTCATCGATGCGCACCAAGCCGCCAAGGCTCCCGCTGAGATTCTGCCACTTTTTCTCGGGAGAGACGATCACGCCATTTTGCCACATCCATACTTGGTTCCAGCGGTGGTCGTAGCGCAGTCCCGCTTCGAGCTCCCAGCGCAGCCTCACGAGCCGCTCAATCCAGAAGGAACCCAGATTGAAGTTCCGGAAATTGGGGATGAAATAGAAGCCTTCATAGCGATTGATTTGAGCCTGGCCGGTCACTCCCACCATGCCCTTTAGATTTTTCCACTTGTGGTGCTCCCAAACCAGTTCGGCTGCCGTAGTGGAGATTTGGTAGTGTAACTGCGCCGCACCGCTCAGTCCCGAAGAGCGATGGTTGTCAAACTCTTGGCGGAGGTTGTGCTGAAAGCTCACTGTGGTGCTCAGGTTCCCCACATGGCCTGTTTCCATCCAGGCCCGCAACTTGGCCAGGTCATGCACGATGTGCTGATAAGGGCGATCCAGCCTGTATGTGAAAAGTCCATGCACCAATGGGGTGTCGCTTGCGATCGCATTTTGCAGATCGGTCAGGTTGCCGATATGCGATCCGGCAAATATGGCGATATCCGTGTCAAAACGGCTGCAAAATGCCTCCACCCCGTACCGCTCACTGCTCCATCCCAGCATTGTGCTGAGGTTCATTTCCTTGAGCCCGGTGTTGGCGAGGACATACCCGGGCGTGCGTACGTTTCCTCCCCGCTTCATGGAGCCTTGAAGCCTCCAAGCGAGAGGCATCCTTCGCGAGAATCGACCCTCTACCAACCCAGCAAAGGCTCCCATGCCTCCATTGCTATTTCCGATCAAATTTAGGCTCCCCTTCACCCCAGCACTGCCTGGCAGTTCACCGGACTCGACCAATACCACTCCCGCGATCGCATCAGGCCCATACCTTACACCATTCGCCCCCTTTACCACTGCCAGCCTCGTGGCGGTAAATGGATCGATCTCGGGAGCATGTTCGCTCCCCCATTGCTGGCTCTCCTGTCGCACGCCGTTGTTCATGATCACAATGCGATTGCCGTGCATGCCATGGATCATCGGCTTGAAAATCGACGGCCCTGTCTGCAAGGCATTCACACCCGCGATTTCCTTGAGTGCTTCTCCCAGTGGCTTCCCTGCCAATTTGTCGAGCTCCTTCCCACTGAGGCTGGACTCCGCCTGTGTCGGTTTCGAGTCTGCATGCTTGTCGTGGATGTGCACCGTGTCCATATGGCTGCGGTTATGGGGGAGCTGAATGTCAAAGTGGGTGTTTTCCTGGATTTGCACCTGAAACTGCTGCTCGCCGCAACCGATGTGCGAGACCGTGAGCGTGTCCAGCCCGTCACAGATGCCCTCAATGCGGTATTCGCCGTTCATGCCCGTGATGGTTCCTTTGCCCAGTGCCTTGAAATAGACTTTTGCATAGACCAGTGGCTCCAAAGTCTCGCTGTCACTCACCACGCCATAGACGGCATGCCTGCAATGTCGATCCCCGGGCTGTGCCTTGACCAGCTTTCCGCTACCGTACATCCGTGCCAGCAGCATGAACACCACAACAATCTGAAAAAATTTCAACATGGCTGATTCTTAGATCCTGACTGAGGAAATAGCGGAACACATTCGCCGATACCGGCTTGGCTGGCCAGAAACTGGGGCTGGTCAGGTTTTGGGAGGCCCTCCTTGATCCGCAACCCAAATCGAAACGCAGTTGAAGATCGATTGAGATGGGACTGCATTCACATCAACCCAAGTCGGGGCAGTCAACTCAAATTTCGACTGTGTTTGGAGGCTGGGCGAACTGGCATATTCACAGATTGGACAGCCTTCATGGCCAATCTGATCGGAATCGGTGCCATGGGCGAGCTTCACATGCGATTCCCAGTCGTGGATGAGGTGGAGAATCCCTGATCCTGGCAAGGTAATGAGGGTCGCTATCAGCAACAAACACGGGGCGATCATGGTGCGTATATTTCTCATGATGGAGCTACCACCATCCAAATATAATCCATCAAGAGCCATGAATGCAACAGGGTTGCACGAAAATCTTGTGCGCCCAGGGCTTCCGGCCGGGCATTGATCTTGGTTTGTTTAGGGACGATTCGGAATTTCAATTCCATCTGGAGGGATGCCATTGGTTCATTTTCGCGGGGATGGCTCGCCGAACCATCATTTTTCCAGGCTCCTCCTCCCTCTATAAAATGGGCATTTCACTTCCCTGTGGACTCCGATGGGACAGGCGGCATCAAATGGGTTATTGTGTGATCGCTCATGCGCATGATGAACATGCAGCATGAATCCTTCAAATGACTTCCCCTTCGGTGGGCTGCTGTGGCCCGGGGCTGCCAGCGTAGCCCTCGCTTCCGCTACTTCCGCCGAAATGGAAGCCGACTTTGTTTCTGGCTGCGACTGCGATTTCGTCGCTGTCTTTTTCGAACTCCAGCACGTCAGCCAAGATCAGGCTGTGCATCATGTCAGTCTGGCGCTCTGCCTCTGCCATGCTTGCGAGCCGCAGATGTTGATTCTTGACTGCTTCCTCCACGACCTTGCGCACGGTCCTTGCATTCCCAAAGTACTTGTCCTTGCGCTCATGACGGGATGTGAAGTACTTCTTCAGGTGGGCCTCGGCAGCGGTGTCAGGCACCAATTCATCCTTTTTAAGCATCTGCACACAGATTTCCCAGAGTTCCGCAGGTGAGTAATCTTCGAAGTTGAAGACCTTGTCAAACCGAGATTTCAAGCCGGGATTGGCTTCGAGGAAGCTCTTCATATTGTCAGGATAGCCTGCCACGATCACGACGAACTCACCGCGCTTGTCTTCCATCCGCTTCAGGATGGTTTCGACGGCTTCCTTTCCGAAGTCGTTGCCTCCGGCCGAGGTCAGGGCATAAGCCTCGTCGATGAAGAGGACGCCGCCTTTGGCCAGATCCAGCTTTTCGCTGGTTTTGATGGCGGTCTGGCCCACATATCCGCCGACCAGTGACGAGCGGTCCACCTCCACAATATGCCCGCGCTCCAAGATGCCGAGAGCCCTGAACACCCGTGCCAGGATCCGAGCAACCGTCGTCTTCCCAGTCCCCGGATTCCCAGCAAATATGCTGTGTAATGAGAACGTGTTCAACACATCCTTTCCGATCTCACGGTAAAACTTGACCAGTTTTACAAACTCGTTGATCTCGTTTTTCACGTTTCCCATGCCGATGAGGGCACTCAGCTCAGCCATGGCGTCCTGAAGCAATGCGGGATCAATCGGGATCTCGGCGATCTCCCGCTTGTCTTCCCTGAATATCTTTCGGATGTCTTCGGCCCTGATCAGGCTCAGGTCTTCTTCGGTCAGGTCGCGCGTGTCGATGCCAGAACTCATCACGCGAAGTCCCATGTTCATCTTGCCTTCGTCGATGATGCTGTTCACAAGCCTCGCATTCCCGAAGCTGCGATCTCGGTTTCGGTATGCCTCCACGAGTTTTTCATTGATGACCGCTTTGGCTTCCTCCGTAAGCTTTACGGCACGTTTCTCCGTGCTGTACATGGCGATTTGGAGGAGTTCTTGGGGCAGGTAATCGGGGAAGTCGTAATGCATGTTGAAGCGCGACTTCAGTCCGGGATTGCTTTCCAGGAATGTGCGCATTTCCTCTGGATAGCCAGCCACGATGACGGCGATTCCATTTAGCCCGTCGCTCATTTCCTTGATCAGGATTTCGATGACTTCTCGGCCGTAGTCCTTGCCGTCGTCCTTGGATCGTGCCAGAGAGTAGGCCTCGTCAATGAAAAGAATGCCCCCGGCAGCCTTTTTGATGGCTTCTTTGACTTTCGGAGCGGTTTGTCCGATGAATTCGCCTACAAGGTCGGCACGATCCACTTCATGCACATGGCCTTTCGTCAGCAGCCCCATCTTCTGATAGATTTGGCCGAGCATCTTCGCCAAGGTAGTCTTGCCCGTACCGGGATTGCCCATGAAGACTGCGTGCAGGCTGATGTGCTGGGGATCCTCGAAGCCTTTTTCGGCACGAATTTTCAAGAAGTTAAGGTATTGGGTGTACTCGCGGAGTTTCCTCTTGATGCCCGAGAGGCCTATCAGCCCGTCCAAATCCTTCATCAGGTCGTCGAGGCTGCGCTCTATCAAGGGTGTATGGGCGACCATGGGCACTCCTGTCGCCAACTGCAGCACTTGCGCATCGCCTTCCACGAATCCGACCCCAACCTCGAAGGTCACGACAGCGAGGAGATGTTCCATGAACACCACCTCCAGGGTATAGTTGTCGTTGAACCAGGTACCTCTAGCATCACTGCCCCATCCGGAGCAGATTTGAATGGTTTCCTGATCCTTTTTCACTGTCAAAAGTTCTTCGGTGCGTCCCTTGAGCTGCCGTGCATCGTTGTAAAAGTTGAACACCACCTCACAAGTCCAGTCGGCATCCCGAATTTGATTGGCAAGGTCTAGTTCCCCCCAGACATAACGCGTGTCGGTTTGGTCGAACTTCTGGTAATATTTTCGAGATGGGGGTGGGGGGGTGCTGATCGGGCCTTCGAATAGACGTAGCGAGCGCAGTGTCAGATAAGGGTTGTCTGTCGGGGTCACAGGGCCGCGATCCTCCACATAGAACTTGGCTTCCCCCACGACGCGTCCATCCAGCGACGCCACCCAGAGGAAGGTGCCTTTTTTCCAGAGCATGCCTGGGGTAGAACTGCCCCAGCCTTCGCGGACGTAAACAATGTTTTCAGTACTCGTGACCTTCCGATCCACGAAAATGCTGCAAATCTCCTTGATCCTCAGTCCGTCAGAGTCAAGTTCCAGGCATCTGAGATTGACCTTCACCTCCCAATCCTGCTCATCGAAAAGCTTGTTGTAAAAGCTGAATTCCGCGTAAACGTAAGTCACCTCGGTGCTTTCAAACACCCGACGGTACTTTTTCTTCCCTTCTGCCAGCCATTCCGTGGAGGCGTAGCACTTAAGGGCGAGAAACTTGTAGGCGATGAAGCCCGGCACTTTTTCTGAGGACATGTGATATGTACCTATTCGCTTGGAAACTGATGGCCAAAATTAGTGCAAATCGGAATGTCTATCCCCATGGGGTTGAATCGGGGGTGTATGACAAGATCTGCGGGGTAGTCTTGAATAGTTCCTCATCAAAAAAATCTCATCCCAATTTGGACATAATTTCACAATAAGCGGGTGTGGGATGAGCACCACTTCCTTAATTCCCAGCGTTAAGTATCGTCTCCTCCCCAAGCCTGGTGACGTAGTATTGCTAGGTTTTCCCGATGCCCTTGATCAGTGCATGCAAGCTCAGGCGTTTAAGGACCCTGGTATCCTGCGACGGGGTCTTTCCTTCGAGGTTTTTTGCAACGCCCCTAGCCTTGAAGCCACAGATGTTGAACTCCCCTAGTTACTGCCATCAGGCTTGAGTGGTCGTCCTCGTCAAAGAATTTGAATGTCTTGTATTTGCGCCCGGAGTGCTCCACAGTCTCTGTGATGCGCTCAGGCCGTTTGATGCCGCCGGACCTGTCTTCGATGGTCGAGGAACGCGAAGTATTGCCTACGGGACGCACCCAGGCTGTGGATGGTCTTGCGCATGCTGGCTAACGAGGTCCTGGTGGTGTTCTCACAGAGTTCCACCGTTCGGTTTTGCTATCCAGACTTTTGACGCATTCTCCGAGGACTCGGCATCCCTGCGAACCTCCTCGCAGACCTTCTCCGCCCACCTTGGGACAGTCTCCCTACCCAGAGGGAATGAAGAAGCACCGTTACACCACCTGCGAAGCGTGCCTTCGGCAAAGTCCCTGTGATCAAAAGGCGGTCGTAGCGTGTCAAAGTCACCTTCAGATCGCTCCTTGGCATAGTTTTTCCTTAATTTTCCGCCGATGAATGTTTGGATGCTTCCCCTGCTTCCGTTCTCGTGGATCTATGCCGCTGTGATGCGCCTTCGCAACATGGCGTATGATCAAGGCTGGAAAAAAGTCCATTCCGCCGGGATTCCAGTCATATCGGTGGGAAACATCACCATCGGAGGCACCGGGAAGACGCCCATGGCGGAATTTCTACTGCGCCGGCTGCTCGAAATGGGGTGCCGGCCGGGATACCTCTCACGTGGCTATGGCCGCAAATCAAGAGGCTACTTCCTGGTGAAACGCGACATGGGAGGTGCGGGCCAGTTCGGGGACGAGGCCTTTCAGGTGGCCCATCGCTTCCCATCGGTCCCGATTGCCGTCTGTGAAGACCGCGTGGCTGGCGCGCGGCAGCTATTGGCCGCCCATGAAATCGACATCTTGGTGATGGATGACGCCTTCCAGCACCGGCGGATCCATCGGAGCGTGGACATTGTCATGGTGGATGTCACGCGGCCACCCATTTCGGACCGGGTGCTTCCGATGGGTCGATTGCGCGAGCCGCTATCAGGATTGAAGCGTGCGGATGTAATCGTCCTCTCCAAGTTTCAGAATCCCGGGATGGCCCTTCAGATGACCGATGACCTCGGAAGAAGATTTCCAAAGGCAGAGATCACGCGAATGGAGATGAAACCCAAGGCCATCATCGCGTTTTTCCCAAGCAATGAGGCTCCAATGGAGATTACGATGCTGAATGGCAGGGACATCGTCGCATTCTCAGGGCTGGGGAACAATGCCCACTTCCGTTCTACCTTGGAGGGAATGGGAGCCCATGTCTCCTCGTTTCTTTCCTTCCCAGACCACCATCCCTACAGCGAGGGGGATATGGAGGAAATAATGCTGGCTTTTGACCACCAAAGGGAAATTAAGGGTAATTTGACGCCCTCTGTGATCCTGACCACGGAAAAGGATTATTTTCGGCTCATTGGGTTGCCTTGGATGAATTTCCATGCCTCGCGTCCGATATATTACTTGGAGGTGGAAATGTCTCCCATGGAAGGCTGGGAAAGGGTCGATCAGAACATCAGGAACATCGCAAGAAAAATCTAGTATATGGAGCGTTTCATGGAGGCGGTAACTTATATCCGTCAGCACTATTCAGGCCAACCACAAGTGGGAATCGTACTCGGAACCGGCCTTGGAGGCTTGGCCAACGAGATCAAGATTGAAAAGGAGATCGCCTACAATTTCATCCCGCACTTCCCGGTCAGTACGGTGGAAAGCCATTTCGGGAAGCTGATCTTCGGAAACATCGGCGGCAAGAACGTCGTTGCCATGCAGGGGCGCCTTCACTATTATGAGGGCTACAACATGGCCGAGATCACCTATCCCATTCGCGTAATGCATCTGCTGGGTATCCGGTCGCTGTACATCAGCAACGCAGCAGGCGGCATGAACCTGGGCTACCAGAAAGGCGACCTGGTGATCATCGACGATCATATCAATCTGCAAGCCGAGAACCCACTTGCGGGCCCGAACATCCCAGAATTCGGTCCCCGGTTCCCGGACATGAGCCGTCCCTACGATCCCCAAATGATCGAGCGTGCCGTAGCGATCGCCAAGGAGGAAGGCATCCGTGCCCACGTCGGCGTGTATGTAGGCGTCACGGGCCCCAATCTGGAGACCCGGGCTGAGTACCGCTTCCTGCGAATGATCGGTGCGGATGTGGTCGGGATGAGCACCGTGCCGGAGGTCATCGTCGCCAACCACATGTCCCTGAGGACGTTTGCCATCTCCGTGGTCACAGACGTCTGTGATCCAGATCATCTTGAGCCCGCCAATGTCCCGGACATCATTTCCACGGCGATGAAAGCCGAACCGAAACTCACCCGAATTCTGAGTCGCATGATTCAGGAAGACAATTCCTGAGAGATTGGCAGCGATGACTTGTCTTTCAAAACGCTTTCCGTGCTTTTCCAGAGAGGCTTGGCTTGGGTGGAGGACACTTGCGGGGATGATGATGCTGTTCCTGAATATAGCCATTCGTGGTCACACGCTCGCCCAGAGCCCCGGGGCGGTCAGAGGGGAAGGGCAAACGATTCTTGCCGATGGCGACACCACCCAGCAGGATAGCCCAAAGGTCAAGGTAGTCCAGGAAAGGACGGAATGGCTTGACCCGAATGCACTCATGGATGGGAGACCTGTCCGGCAGCTCGCGACTTACAGGATTCAAGACGTGTTGTACCCTGACTTCTTGGATAGGGCGGGTGGATTCTCTTCCACGCTGGGCCAATGGGGAAAGCCCTACATCCGCTACAAGTATGGCACGGATGCCAGCAACATCGATCAGGGAATCTACATCAATCCAGTCACAGGCGCAGAGAATGGCTACTTTCTGGATCCGCAGTATGGAATGCGGTACTACGACACCCGCACCCCTTACGTGAATGCCTCCTATGCACAGGGCAGGGCCGATGCCGTGCAACTCAGAGTGGACATCGCCCAGAATATCAATCCGCTGCTGAATGCCAGCATCCTTTACCTCAGGCGACAGGCAAACGGCGTCTATCCCCAATTTGTCACCGACCAGAACACGCTCGGAGGCTCCGCCAATTTCCATACCCTGAACGGGCGGTATCAAGTCTATGCGCACTACCTTTTTCAGGAGCACAATGAAAACATCAATGGCGGGGTTCTGATTCAGCTGCCTGACTCCATCCAATTCGG
Source organism: Bacteroidota bacterium (assembly GCA_046050405.1). Taxonomy (GTDB): domain Bacteria; phylum Bacteroidota; class Bacteroidia; order J057; family JADKCL01; genus JADKCL01. Next base: position 25,767 of record JBJOPY010000092.1, read on the forward strand.
AAAGGGGAATCAAGCGGTCCTTCTCGAGGATGCCAAGCTCGGACGCATCTCGAATGCAGCAGCCTACCGTCAATTTTATCGCATCTTCCGGGACACGGTGGATCTCCGCCACCAAATCCACCTCTACCAAGGGTATGTGCATGAGTTCATTGTCAATGAATACCGGGACAAGGACGTGGGTTCAGTCTTTAACACCGGACTCTATCCGGTATATCCCACGATCGGAGACAGTTCGTTTTTCTATGAAAAAATGAACTATCTGCGGGACAAAATCGATGCTGGGGTCACGTACCGCTACTCAGGCAGTGTGCTGAAATCCGCGCAGCGAGTGGAGGCCAGCCAGGAATATGGCGTATTCCGGAAGAACCTCCGCACCACCGATATCCGACGGTTCTCAATCCTCTGGAAAGGAAACCTGAAATATGCCCCCGAAAACCGCGAATGGGAGGCATCCTGGGTCTATCGGCAATCCTTCACCAATGTCTTCGACCCGGAATCCTATGCCGAAATCGACCTCAACTACCGATTCCCGAGATGGCAGCTCGATTACAGCTACCGGGTTGCCGGATCGCCATTGAAACCGGAGGACTCTGCCACCATCACCAAGACCCATCGCCCCTTCGGTTTGAAGCTCCATTTTTTGAGACATGACCGCAACCCGACCTTGCAGCAGGCATTCGGCATCGGTTGGCCCGGGAATGGGCTGAAGCCGCTCGCAGATCTCAGCAACCGGCGTGTCGAGCTGCTCAGGCTCGGGTTCGAACTCCGAGGCAAGGATCAATGGACGCCCTCGGGAGTGTTGCAGGGAAACTTCTTCAGGGTTTCGGCCTTTGCCAGCCGACAGGCGGGAATGATCTATTTCTCAGCCTCCGGCTGGCAGCGTGCCTCAATGACGGAGTCTGCCGTATATGCTGGAGGCGAGCTGCACCTGCGGGTGCATGCCGGAAGAATCTACCTGGAAAGTGAAACCGTCTTTCAGGGTTTTTCCTCGGCGTCCCGCAAGCTGGACACACTCTTCAAGCTGACCCAGCCAAATTTCTACACAAAAACGGGGCTATTCTATGAGAAGAAGGATTTGAAGTTTGCCTCCCTGGTACGAGCCGGCCTTGACCTCTGGTACTTCAGTTCCTTCAATGCCCCCTATTTCGAACCAGGTTCCCAGTCCTTCTATCCCCAAGACACCTATTTGCAATCCATGTACCCTCGTCTCGATCTCTTCTTTGCCGTACAAATCAAGCGGGCATACGTTTTTGCAAAGGTGCTCAATCTGCTCGAAGGCGTTCCGCAGCCGGGTTACTTCACGACCATGGGCTACCCCATGCCTGTGCGGCAGCTCACCCTCGGCCTCAATTGGACGTTCTTCGATTGAGGATCGGTTCCGGCACATGCGCGAAGGACAGGCCTCCATCTCCATGGAACGGTGGAATTTCCCCATGGTCGCTGGGCGGACATTGCCAATCGTGCCCTTGCCAAGTCTCCTTTCGGGGGATTGGCGCATCCGCAGGGATTGTCCATCCTGCGCCATCGCTGTAGCCAGTATCTTGATAACCAGCACGATGAATGGCCGAACATTCATTTTCGCTGTTCGATTGCCAATCGTGCACCGATTCCCTATCTTTGCACACAAATTTTTCAAAGCCTCGATCAAAAAATACTTATAGATATCAAAATGGCAACGATTACAGCGAAAGATGTGAATGAGCTCCGCCAGATAACGGGCGCGGGCATGATGGATTGTAAGAAAGCCTTGGAGCAAGCCGACGGCGATCGCGATGCTGCAATCGACTACCTCCGCAAAAAAGGCCAAAAGATAGCGGACAACCGCCAAGACCGCGATGCGAACGAAGGCTTGGTCTTTGTCCAGCACAGCCACAATGCTGCGGTCCTTGTCGAACTGAACTGCGAAACCGATTTTGTAGCACGCAACGAGTACTTCCAAGGTCTCGGCCAAGGGATCGCCCGGGTCGCATTTGAAAACAACATCAAGGATACGGCTTCTCTGATGCCAATTCACCTTGACGGCCTGTCCGTCAGCGACCACTTGCTCGATGCAATGAGCAAGATCGGCGAGAAGGTTCAGGTGCGCACTTGCATCCGCGTGGAAGGTGACCGCGTGATCACCTACATCCATCCGGGTGCACGCGTGGGCGTGGCCGTGGCGTTCAGCAACGTCGGGACGGAAGACATCGACCTCATCGGCAAGGATGTGGCGATGCAGATCGCCGCCATGAAGCCTGTTTCCGTGGATCAAAGCGACGTGCCTGCCGAGATCGTCGCGAAGGAGCTTGAAATCGGCCGCGAGCGTGCCTTGGCCGAAGGCAAGCCAGAGGCCATCGTGGACAAGATCGCCCAAGGGATGTTGCAGAAGTACTTCAAGGAGAACACCCTGCTTTCGCAGGAGTTCGTGAAAGACACCTCCAAAACGGTTGCCCAGTATTTGAAGGAGGCAAATCCGAACCTGAAGGTGAAAGCTTTCGCGAGAGTTCAACTCGGCGCATAATCCGAAACGATGCAGGGAGAGTCGAAAGCCTCTCCCTTTTTTTACACCCCCACCGAAATCGTCAGCCAGTGAAATACAAGAGGATACTGCTCAAACTTAGCGGCGAGGCGCTGATCGGCGACAAGAGCTTCGGCATCGATACCGAAACGCTGCTCAGCTATGCACGCCAGATCAAGGAGACCAGCGACCTCGGCATCGAACTTGCCGTGGTCATCGGGGGGGGGAATATTTTCCGAGGCATACAGCTCGAGGAGGGTGGCATGGACCGGGCACAAGGCGATTACATGGGCATGCTCGCCACTGTGATCAATGCAATGGCCCTGCAAGATGCCTTGGAGAACCTCGGAGCCAAGACCCGCGTCATGAGTGCCCTCGAAATCAAAGCTGTCTGCGAACCCTACATCAGGCGTCGTGCCATTCGTCACTTGGAAAAGGGGCGCATCGTCATCCTGGGCGCCGGAACTGGAAACCCCTATTTCACCACCGACACCGCCGCAGCCCTGCGCAGCATTGAACTCGAGGCAAACGTCGTGCTGAAGGGCACCAGGGTGGATGGCGTGTACAACGCCGATCCAGAAAAGTTCCCTGAAGCCCTCAAATTTGACGAGGTGAGCTTCGGCGATGTCCTTTCCAAGCGCCTCAATGTCATGGACATGACGGCCTTCACTTTGTGCCAGGAGAATAAATTACCTATCATTGTATTCAATATCAATGAGCCGGGCAATCTGAAAAGGGTCGTTCTCGGCGAAAATGTTGGCACTCTGGTAAGCTGAGATTTTCAAGCATATGGACGAAAACGTAAAGATGATCCTGGAGGAAGCTGAGGATCTGATGAAAAAAACCCTTCATCACCTGGACTTGGAGTTGAACAAAATCCGTGCCGGCAAAGCGAACCCCGCAATGCTCGACGGGCTGAGGGCCGAATACTATGGTGCCCCGACCCCGCTGAATCAGCTCGCGACGATCTCCGCCCAGGATGCCAGGATGCTGGTGATTCAGCCATTTGACAGGAAAAGCATCGCTGCCATTGAGCGGTCCATCAAGGAAGCCAACCTGGGTTTCAATCCTCAGAACGATGGCATTGTGATCCGAATCCCAATCCCGATCACGAGCGAGGAACGGCGCCGACAGCTCTCGCGGCAGGCAACTGGGGAAGGTGAAGAAGCCAAGATCGCCATTCGCAGCATTCGCAGGGACCACAATGAAATGATCAAGAAGCTCAAGGAGGAAAAGATCTCCGAGGACGAGATCAAGAGTGGCGAAGCCAAGATGCAGGACATCACGAATTCCTACATCGCCAAGGTGGATGAGGTGCTCAAGAAAAAGGAAGCAGAGATCATGACGATCTAGTCTGCATCAATTACAAAAACCGCAGCGTTTTACCTGACGCGCTACAATTTCGTGGATGTTAAAACACCCTGCATGGAAAACGAGATGGCATGTGATCCAAAATCATATCAAGGCATTTGTCAGAACAAAATGGCTTATATCCGATCCGAGCTGAGATCGATGGGCTTGACCTTCCCTGAAGACCATGAAGGCCGCATTGAAAGTGCCGACATTGGGGTGGAGGCTGAATTTCGATATCTGCCGCACACCGAGGAGCTATGGCTGAAGGTTCATGCAAAGCCGTTTTTCATCCCCTGTACCTTCATCTTTGCTCGGCTTGAAAACGCCATCGCCAACTACCGTGCCCCCTCCACCTTTGACACAGGCCCAGATCCATTCTAAGCCATGTCCTTGAATACTCTCGTCGAGCCATCTTCCATTGGAAAACGGCTCGTCCCGGTTGCACTGATCACCTATTTCGTGGTTTCGATCATCGTTGCATGGACAAGCAGCGGGACCTATGACGCAGGCGACAGTGTAATGCATTATCAGTTTGCCCACTATGCCTTCGAGCATCCGCGCAACTTGCTCGTGCATTGGGCCAAGCCGTTTTTCACGCTTGTGGCTGCCCCATTTGCCATGGTCGGTTTCGCGGGGATCAAGCTGTTCCAGTGTTTGCTGGTGGTCGCCACGGGCTGGATGAATATTGGCATCGGACGGAGGCTGGGCCTCCGGCATGCATGGACGGCCGCTTTGTTCACGCTGATGGCACCGGAGCTCTTCCTGGTGCAACTCTCAGGCCTCACGGAACCTTTTTTTGCCTTCATGCTGACTTTGGGGGTGTATCTGGTCGTTCGGCAAAAGGCGGCTTGGGCCTGCCTGGCGCTTTCATTTCTCCCTTTCGTTCGAACCGAAGGCTTCCTGCTGCTGCCGATCTTCGGGGCTTATCTCATCCTGGCTGGCAAATGGAAGGCAATGCCCCTCCTGGCAGTGGGGACAGTGGTTTACTCGGTCATTGGCGGTTTCGTCCTGGGGGATTTCCTGTGGATCTGGACACTCAATCCATACGCGGGAGCATCCC
>JBJOPY010000093.1:0-11486 GCA_046050405.1 Bacteroidota bacterium
CCGGGTACGCCCGGTGGCGGCCTGACCTGTACAGCGTGTTCTGGAGCGACACTGGCTCCGGGAAACGCTGGCTGTGCAATGTCTTCGTGGGGGATGCGATCTACCTTGCCCACCGAAGGAATTTCGTCTCCGGGAACCGGCATTACTACGATCCCCATCAAATCTACACGGGGATGTCACCCCTGAGGCAGCGGAGGAACCCGAAGGATGCCGAGGTCGGCGACATTGTGGTATTCAGCAGATTAGGGCATGTGGAAATCATCACTGAAATCGAGAAACGCCAGGATTCAAAGCACGGTGGATTCTGTTCCATTGGAGCGGGTAGAGGGAATCCGCACAGCCATCCTGAAGGGGATGGAATCGTCAAATGCGACTCCCGTTCTGCCTATAGGCATAGACAATTGGAATATGAGGGCAATGCTTACTTTCAACTCCTATGAGGTTTTTCTACCTGGTCAGTCTGGTTTGCAATTTGATCCTGGCAAATTCAATTTTGAAGGCACTGCTTCTCTCCATCGAAATTTATGTTTGGGCCTTTGGGACGGATGGATCCTTGCTGAGCACGCTGGTCGTCATCTCAGAAGTACTATATATCATTGATTTCCAGCTGATCTTCTTTTCCTGCACTCCCCTTGCCATCTTGGTAGTTAAAAACCCCAGGTATCATGAGTTGCTGTTCCTATGCTTGAATGTAGGGGCAGCTTCGCTGTATTTCTGGAAATACTACAATTATGCCAGTACTGATCGCTTGGTTTTTGAAACCCTCTATTTCCTGGTATCGGGGATCCTGCTTTCCCTGGTGGCCCATTGGTCGCAGATGACCCTGGGAAAAAGGCTGCTCCCGGAGCGGTATGGCGGAAGTGCCGGTGGGCCGGCAGTGAGCCCCGCCACTGCGCCACCCACCGGGGAGGGAAGCATGGAGCAGTCTGCGAATCACGCTGGAAACCACTTAATATGAATCGGCATGAAGGTTTTTTATTTCGTCAGTCTTGTTTGCAATTTGATCCTGGCAGATTCAATTTTAAAGGCGCTGTCTCTCTCTGTCCAAATTTATGTTTGGGCGTTTGAGCCGGCTGGATCCTTGTTAAGCAAGTTGAGCTTTATGTGTGAAGTAGCCTTTATAATTAATTTCATGGTGATCTTCTTTTCCTGCACTCCCCTCGCCATCTTGGTTGTTAAAAACCACAGGTATCATGGGTTGCTGTTCCTATGCTTGAATGTAGTGGCAGCCTCGCTCTATTTCTTGTATTGGTATATGAGCAAGAATATGGATATTGAAGCCTTGTATTTTGAAACCCTCTATTTCCTGGTATCGGGGATCCTGCTTTCCCTGGTGGCCCATTGGTCGCAGATGACCCTGGGAAAACGGCTGCTCCCGGAGCGGTATGGCGGAAGTGCCGGTGGGCCGGCAGTGAGGCCCGCCACTGCGCCACCCACCGGGGAGGGAAGCATGGAACAGTCTGCGAATCACGCTGGAAACCACTTAATATGAATCGGCATGAAGGTTTTTTATTTCGTCAGTCTGGTTTGCAATTGGACGCTGATTACGTCCTTGATGCGTCTGCTGCTGGATATCATCGGGTATCTTTGCTTCTCCTACGATTCCAACTCTTGGGGCATGATTTTTTTTCACGCTGACAGTGAACTCATCGTGCTTTTCCATCTCTTCCTGTTTGCCTGCACTCCCCTTGCGATCCTGTGGTTCAAAAATTACCGGTACCATGGGTTGCTCTTTTCCCTGTTGATTTTGCTGGCGGCCTCGTCCTACTTTTGGTACCAGATCGATCGCCTGGCCATGGAAATCCTGGGCCTGGAGGTCGCGATGTTTGTTGCGTCGGGACTGTTGCTTTCCTGCATCGTTTCCCTGTCGCAGCGGGTTCTGGGAGAAAGGCTGCTCCCGGCAAGGTACTGCCGCATGCACGGGACTGAAAGAAAAGCATTCTGGAAACACTCATTTTGACGACCCATGAAATTGTTTTACCTCCTCAGCCTTGTACTCAATCTCTTCCTGTCCGGTGCCATTCACGAAGTGTTGGGTTACGCCATCCGTGTTTACAATCATCATCATGACGCGGAGGGATCCTTCATGTGCCTGCTGTACGCGGCGGATCTGTCTTTCGTGACTTTTTTCCAGGAGCTCTGCTTCACCTGCCTTCCCCTGGCCATCCTGGTGTGGAAGGATTACAGGTATCATTGGCTGCTGTTTTCCATCTTCAATGCATTCTCGGCCGCCCTCTATTTCTGGTTCTGGTACCACCGTGTCTCCATGGACCGCCTGTACGGTGAGGCTGCATATTTTATTCTGTCGGGAACCTTGCTGTCGGTCGTCGCCCATGTCACGCAATTGAGCCTGGGAAAACGGCTCCTCCCGGAGCGGTATGGCCGGAGGCCAGGCTGAGGTGTGGATGGAACTGATCCGAAGAATGACGGTGCAAGATAGCCAGAATGGCCCCATTCCGGCCCCAAAAACAGCCCTGACTGCTCTCAAGGGAATGGTAGGTAGGCCGGCCGCAACCCTGCCGGGAACCGTGAGCCGTCAAGCCCCCCTCAACAATCGGCACCTGCTTTCCGGGGGACATCCCGTGCGCGGCTGCTGCACCCTGTGCCCTTCCGAATCTGAAACCGCCCCGTCTCCGTCCAAGCTCCTTCCAGGGTGGGCTTCCTTCGCAAAACAAGATCCATCCTCCCCGGGCTGGATGCCTGCCTGCCAGTGCATTTCCGCCACGGCGCCCCCGTCCCGGTTTGCCGGAACTTCAGGGGGGGAAGCTTCAGCACAAGGCCATCCAGGGCGGAAACGCGGAGGGGGGAATGCGCCCGCTGCGCATTCCCCCCTCCTGCCCCGCCGTTGGCCTCAGAGTGCGAGGAAGTCCTTCAGTTTCTTGAAGTAGGCTTCCTTGTCCACCATGAAGTTGTCGGTGCGGTCCGGGTTCTGCACCACGTAGATTTCCTTCTGGATGACCTTGGGCTGCTTCTTCTGGAGGGTCTTCATGTCATCCACCTTGAAGAGGATGTCATTGCTCCCGATGATCAGGAGCACGCTCTTGGTCGTGCTTTTCAGGTTGGTCGGGGGAAGGTCCAGGGCGTAGATCGGCTCGAACTTCTTGTCATAGCCGGCGAAGGGGACCTCCATGGGGGTGTCCCAGCTGCTGAAGCGCTTCTCCAGGTCCTCCATGCTCAGGAACGGGGTGTCCGCGATGATCTTCTTGATCTCATTGCGGTTCCAGCCGATGCCCAGTGCGAGCCCCGCACCGATCCCCCATCCATACATGTTGAAGGACTGCACATACTCCCCGCGGCAGAAGTCGATCATGGCCTTCACGTCGTCCTGGAACTGCGGATAGAGGTACATGTTGTTGTCGATTTCGAAGTCGCTGCTCTTTCCGAAGCCGCGGTAGTCGAAGATCACGACATTGAAGCCATTGGTACGGAATTGATCGACCTTCCGGAGATAGTCGGCCATGTTGCCCTCGCCATTGTGGCAGATCAGCATCAGCTGGGTGGTCTTCACCTCCGTGGCGGGGAAGTACCAGGCCTTCAGGGTCGCGCCGTCGGCCGTCTTGACGTCCTCCTCCTCGTACGGCATGTTGAACTTGGAGGGCAGCTGCTTGTATTCGCGGGATGGATTCAGCGCGGCCGCCATGCCGGCCCCCATCACCGTCAGCAGGAAAATGGCGAAAACAGTCTTTGTAAATTTCATCGTTGCAATCGTTTTTTAACTCGCAGGTTTACTGCAATTTTGGTAAAATTACGGTGAATTGATCCGTAGCCCATCGGGGCTACGTCAGTTCTGAACAAATAGTATGCCAATTCAAGAACGCTTCTGGTTCCGGGACCAAGTGCATGCGCACGGCAGACCCTGCCTGGATCCCAGGAACAGGGCCTTTCGCCATGGCGACGGATTGTTTGAGACGATCCTTGTCCGGCACGGCGGCGCGGTCGCCTTGGAGATGCACCTCGACCGCCTCGCGGCGGGGATGGAGGTGCTCGGGTTCGACCTGGAGGGAGTCGGCCACAGCAAGGCTTCCTGGCGGGAGCTGCTGGGATCCGTGGTGGAAAGGCTGACGCAGGGCCAGGATGCGGCGGGGTTCGGGCGCATCCGCCTGACCGTCTATCGCCAGGGGGAGGGACGCTACCTGCCGCAGCAGGACGGCCCCGAACTGCTGGCAGAGATCGAGGCGCTGGATGCAGATCCCTGGACGCTCCGCCCGCCGCTGCACCTCTGCATCGCCCACTCCTACCCCATCGTGCCTTCCGTTCTGTCGCAGGTGAAGAGCCTGAATTCGCTCCCCTACGTCCTGGCCGCACGGCATGCCGCCGCAGAGGGGATGGACGATGCCATCCTGCGGAACCCCCGGGGCGAGGTCGCCGAATGCACCGCCTCCAATCTCTTCCTAGTGATCCAGAACCGCATTCTCACCCCATGGCTGGGTTCAGGATGCCTCCCGGGCGTGATGCGTGCCCGGGTCATGGAGGCCGCGAAGGCGCTCGGATGGCTGGTGCAGGCCCAGCCGCTGCAGCTGGCCCGGCTTTCCACTGCCTCCGAGATCTTCCTCACGAATGCCATCCAGGGGCTCCAGCCTGTGGGCAGCATCACGGAAACGAAGTATCTGGCCAGGCACCATCCGGTCATGTCCATGATCCGGGACAGCCTCCTGGCAGAAGGGGTTTGAGTCCCTCGCATTTTTTCCATTCCTTTGCAGCGTGGTTCAGGGTTCACCCCCGTCCACCCCACCCGCCCATGGCACAGAGGAAGAACAGCATCAGAGACTTCGGGGGTCTGGTTTACTCCACGGACCCCGACTTCAAGAAATCCGCCCCGCAGGGCGGCAAGTCCGGAGGCACGACCCTGCCCCCCGGCCAGCAGTCCCTGCGCATCCATCTCATCCGGAACAAGGGGAACAAGGTCACCACGGTGATCCGGGAATTCGTCGGCAAGGAAGCGGATCTGGAGGAACTGGGCAGGAAGCTGAAGCAGGCCTGCGGCACGGGAGGGACGGTGAAGGAGGGCGAGATCCTCATCCAGGGCGACAAGCGGAAGGAAGTGGGGATGCGCCTGGAGAAGGAAGGCTACAAGTACAAGTTCGCAGGGGGATGATCCAGTTTCTCCGAAGACATGGCGGGAGAATCCTCAGGGGCGGCTTGTTTGCGCTCCTGGGAGGGCTTGCATGCGTGGTCGGCATCAACGTCTGGGTGGTGCAGCAGACCGGGGGCAGGATTTTCGACAGGCTGGAGGAGGTCCCCTTCACCAACGTGGCACTTCTCCTCGGCACGAGCCGGAACACTGCCCGCGGGCCGAATGTCTTCTTCATGCAGCGCATCGATGCCGCCGCCGCACTCTACCACGCGGGAAAGGTCCGGAAGATCATCGTCAGCGGGGACAATGGCAGTGAAAATTACAACGAGACCGAGGCCATGCGCAGGGAACTGGTGAAGCGCGGGGTCCCTGAAGCCGCCATCGTCAACGATCATGCCGGTTTCCGTACCCTGGACTCGGTCGTGCGTTCCAAGAGTGTCTTCGACCAGGATGAGATCATCATCGTCAGCCAACGCTTCCATGTGCAGCGGGCCCTCTTCATCGCCGACACCAAGGGGATCAAGGCCACCGGCTACGCGGCGGCCGATCCTCCCCCCGGCATGCCCTACTACAAGGTCATGGTGCGCGAATGGTTTGCCCGCGTCAAGGCCGTCCTGGACTGCTACCTCCTCGGCACCCAGCCGAAGTTTCCCGGGCCCAAGGAGCCGATTGTTTTCACTGCCCGGTGAACCCGGCGCCTCCGTGCGGGGGAAGTGAATCCCCCTGCCGCATGGACAGCGGGTGAAAACCCTGTCAGAGCATCCCAATCAACCGCTTGGCCTCCTCAACTGTCCAAGCCCCGTCGATGGGGTTCCGCTCAAACACCATGAAGTATTTGAAACGGTCCCCAGCCAGCTCCTGCCACTTGTTGCCGAGGTGGCATTTGCTTTGGTTTTCGGGGTTGCTGAGGTGCTCGCCCTTGGTTTCCAGCAAGATGACCTTGCCGCTTCTGGTGATGAGGATGAAGTCGGGGTAATGGTCGCTCTTGAACCCGTTGATGCTGAACGCGCCGGGCTTGCGGGAGGGGTTGCGGTGCCAGAAGGCGATGTTGTCGAGGGCGGTGATTTGCTCGATCATCCGTTTTTCGGTTTCATTGATCGCGCCTTCCCGTTGATACAGCGACTTGGACAGGTCGGGCCCCAGCGGGCCGGGTACGATCTCCGAGGGGAAGCTCCAAGTCGGTACGCATTGGATCATGCTCAGCTTGAGCAGTTCGCCAAACTTCTTTTCAGCATAGTTGTCCGTGTGCTGCTTGATTTTCTCCCTGATTTTTTTGGCATAGCCCACACGGTTGTCAAAGACCTCATGCACCTGCAATTCGTTGATCTGCCCCAGGATTTTGCCGATGTAGGCTTTGATGTCCTGATCGGCGATGGGCCACAGGTTGCCCATTTGGTCGAAGAGCAGTCGCGTCAAATCCTTGATTTTCCCTTCCCTGGGATGCGCCAAGAAAAGCCTTGCGAATTCGTCCCGGAGCATCGGATTCTCGATCCGCGAATACTTGGGGCTGTATTCATCCTTTACAGTTTGCTCCAAATCGACCTTCACGATCTCGGCCTTGATGGCTTCAAGGTCGATCAGGCTGTCTTGCGCATTCAGCCGAAAGCCTGAAAGCAGCAACTCGGGGCCGAGTTTCTGGTAGTAGTCACCAGAAAACATGGACGGTTCCACTCTGATCATGAAAATGGGCAACACGATCGGCATCACCAATTCCTTGGCGGCTTCGACCATCTTGTAGGAACTCACTCTATCGGCCATTTCTGGTGCTACTGTTGCGCCACCCTGATTTCCTGCGGCTTGTTGCTTCACTTGTTCCTCCATCGCGGCATTCTCCAGCCATGCCAGCTCGGCGATGGCATCCACGGTGGCATTGCCGCTGCTGTATGTCCCAGCGTCCTCCTGGGCGAACCTGACGGTGCGTTCCAGGCCTGCTTCTGGCGTTTCTACCACCGCATCCGGGTCAAACCGGAGCTCACTGGTATCGATCTCCAGTTCGCCACCGGTGGAATCCCCAGCAGGAGCATTCCCAAACAACTCCTGCTGGATCTCCGCCGATCGGGTGGCTTCCTTGTCCGCTTCGGGCATTGCATCCTTCTGGCGGTAGTCCTTTTCACTGAAGCCGGAGTTTTGCAGGGCCTTGACGATGGTGCCAAGCGTGTCGCTGAATTTTGCGGAGGCCGTCAATACATAGCTGAGGTTCAGCATGGGCTGCGAATGCTGGCTCACATAGGGCTGTCGCAGCACCCTCCCCAGGATTTGCTCCACATCCACCGCGCTGCTTTTGTCTGCCAGGGAAGCCAGGATATAGGCAAACGGGCAGTCCCATCCTTCCTTGAGTGCATTGACGGTGATGATGTAGCGCACCTCGCACTTCCTGTCCATGAGGTCGATGCCTTTCAATTCGTCGATCTCGGCGGTTTTGATCTTGATGCGCTCCCCGGGGATGCCGACGGTGAGCAGCATGTCCTTGAGTTTCTTGAAATCGATTTTCTCGTCGCCCGTGCGTGCTTGAGCCTGAAACAGGACGATGGGCCGGATGTACTTGCCGCCCTTGTTCTCCTGGGCCCTGGCAAGGGCTTCGAGCTGCTGCTGCAGGTGCAGTGCGCTGTCGATCACTTGCTCCCGCTGTTGCAGGTTGTACACGATCACGGGCAGCTTGACCATGTGTTCCTTTTTGAGCTCGATGGCCGGCACGATGCTCAGGATGTTGCTGTTGCTGCGGGGAGTGGCCGTGAGGTCGAGGACAAAGGATGGATTCAGGTTTTGCAGCATGTCCACGCTCAATTCACTCTCCGCGTTGTGGCTTTCATCCAGGACGACCACGGGTTGCAGGCTGCGGATCACATTGATCAGGGCCGTTTCGTCTGTGTTCTCCAGTACATGGCCGCTGCTGGTGTATGTCCCGGCGAAGCCCGCCATCTGGCCGTTTTCCTGGTACACCTTCCGGTCCTCCTTTTTCCGGGCGCGAAGGCTGGCAAAGCTCATCACCAGGATGCTCACCTGCTCCCGGACCGAGGCCGGGCTGAAACTCGCACCTTGCAGCAATTCCTCTTTTTGATAGACCTGTACGCGGTGGTTGAACAGGGCATTGAGACGCTGCCGGTAAGGATGGTCGGGATTGCTCAGGTTGCGCACGGTCTGGTCGAGCAGGTTGCTCCACGGCACCAGCCATATCACGGCCTTGGGCAACTCAGGCGGGAAGGAGTCAAAAATCGTCTTGAGGGCATTCACCGCCAGGAAGGTCTTGCCACCCGCCGTCGGGACCTTCAGGCAGACGTGTGCCGCATGCGGGATGTTGTTTTGGTAGGGCCGCATTCCTTTCCCCGTAAGCGGATCGTAGGCGCTGCCGAGTTTGTCCTCCCAGAGTTGGTCAAACGCCTTGCGGGTGCTGTGCAGTTCGGCGGAAAGCTGAACGAAGGTTTCGAGGTCGTCGATGACTTTCTTTTGGTATCCTTTCAGTTCCATGATGCTCAGAATCTGCTGATGTCGCGGGGGATTTTCTTGAAGACAATGTTGTTTTGGGCCAAAAACTCCTTGGTGAGCAGGCAATTGTCGGCGTAGATCACGTATTGCCCTGCCTGGGTGGCCATCGATGCGAGGAGATCGAAGTCCAGGCAGGTAAGGGCATCCGGCTCATACACGAAATAATAGGCCGTATCCTCCGCCTTCCCCAACAAGTAGGGTTCAGGGCCGGTGGGTTCCTGGAATGCGCTGCGTGTCTCGCTGTACCAGACGTAGGCGCGGATTTTTTCGGTGCCGACGGCTTCGTTGAGATTGCCTTCGGCGTCAAAGAGTGCCGGGCCGAGGGTGTAGTAGTCGAATGCACCGCCAGTGCCTTCGGTTGCATTCTTGCCTTCACCGTAGCCCTGCATCACGCGCTTCACACGTTCCGCAGTGATGGTTTCCGCGTAGTCTTCCATCTCGATCAGGATGAATTTGCGGTTGCCGTTGTCTTGTTGATTGAGGTTGAGGACGGCGTGGGCCGTGGTGCCTGAACCAGCGAAAGCATCAAGAACCACTGAGTTTTCGGATGAAGCCAACTGTAATATCCTTGTTAACAAACGTACTGGCTTCGGGGTATCGAAATGCAAGTCAACGTCATGAAGAAGTTGATTGAACTCCTTTTTGGCCTCTTGCGTGTTTCCAACCTCCGTATGCGACCAGATTGTTTGGGGAACCATGCCTTGCTGTACTTCACTCAAAAACCGTTTTAGACGCGGTACGCCATCTCCTTTTTGTCCAAACCAGATTCTATTGTCCGCTAGCAATTCCTGGTATTTCGGCTCGGAAATTCTCCAATACGTCCCTTTTGGTGGGCCTTCGATGAATCTTCCGTTGGGAGTCGTAATTGAAAAAAGGCCAGCATTGTAAGGATTTCTAGCTGTCAAGTTATCTGACGTCCAAACTCCGCGAGGATCATTGTCTGGATTAGAGTACCGATCATTCTGGGTGTCTTCGCGTTTTAATAAATTCCTGCTCCATCTGTTCTGGTCTTTAGCATAGCAAATGATAAAGTCATGGTTTGCCGAAAAGAACCTAGCCGCATTCTTCGGGGCAAAAATCTTCTGCCAAATAATCGTGTCCACGAAGTTGAACCTTCCAAAAATTTCATCCAGAATGAGTCTCATATTTGCTTGCTCATTGTCATCGATCGAAATGAAGATCGCACCATCCTCCGAAAGCAAACGATGCAGGAGCCTGAGCCTCGGATACATCATGCACAGCCACTTGTCATGCCTGGACAAGTCTTCGCCCTCTTTGCCCACGACTTGTTCCAGCCACTTCCTGATCTTGGGATCGTTCACGTTGTCGTTATAGACCCAGCCCTCGTTGCCTGTGTTGTAGGGCGGGTCGATGTAGATGCACTTGACCTTGCCCTCGTACTCGGGCAGCAGCGACTTGAGCGCCTCCAGGTTGTCGCCGTGGATGATCTTGTTGCCGGAGTGGGTCGGCGCATCGGTCTTGCCCGTGGCGGCCTCGAAGCCATACTGATGCTCCAAGACCCTGTAAGGCACGTCGAGGTGGTGGTTGACGACCTTTTCTTTTCCGATCCAGTGAAGTGTAGGCATTTCTGAGCTAAAAGTGAAAACGATCAGTGAACAATGGGACGAAGATAGGGAAAAGGGCTTGGATTGCCAGTTGGCCAGTGCTACACTTGCGATCCTGTGAGCAGCAAGCCCAGGATCACCATCGCCCGTGTTTTCATGTCCATGGTGTTTCAACGTTACCTTCCCAATGGCCAGCCGCAACCGGCGGGAACAGCGGGTTCACTTCACCACAAAGGTGAAGCTCGCAGTCCGGATGCGGTCCAGGTCGTTCTCCAGGGTGGTGTCCATGTACTGCTCGAACAGGTGATCATTGGTCAGATACGTTCCGTCGGGCTGCTGGTTCACCGGGAATCGGATATCGGTGATGATTTCCTTTTCGCATTCCGGGGTGATGTCCTGTCCGAATGTC
Source organism: Bacteroidota bacterium (assembly GCA_046050405.1). Taxonomy (GTDB): domain Bacteria; phylum Bacteroidota; class Bacteroidia; order J057; family JADKCL01; genus JADKCL01. The sequence continues at coordinate 10,532 of JBJOPY010000093.1, forward strand.
TCATACAATTGGTCGAAGGGAGAGTAGTAATCAGAATAAAAAAGCGGTGAAAACAAGAATGTACCCACTTCATTGCATACCAAGCCTATTTTCATGAAGTAAATTCCATTCCTATAAAGCAATTTATACTCCATCCCTTCCTTCCCTTCCCATTCTGTATGCCCTGAAATATGAATGGAAGTGAAGGCATCCCATCTGTGTTCTTGGGAAAAAGCCGGGAGGGCTTTGGTCTTGAGTTCGACGATCTGCAGCTTAGTTGTATAAAAATCAAAATTTTTCAGCTGGATGCTCTCATGAAATTCCCTCCCTTGATTGTCTGTCACTTTTGCATCAAAGACATCGGAAAAGTACATATCCACCCAGAGGGTGTCCCCGATATGATAGACTTCCCTTACCGGATACACAGAGACCGGGTGCTGGAACTCATATTCCCGATAACATTTTTGCTTGCAGCCTGCCGCCAGCAGCAACCAGCCCAGGATTGCAATCGTCCGTAGTTTCATGTCCATGGTGTTTCAAAGTTACCTTCATAAAGGGTAGCCGCAACCGGCGGGAACAGCGGGTTCACTTCACCTCGAAGGTGAAGCTCTCGTGCTTGATCCAATCCAGGTCCCTCTCCAGGGTGGTATCCATGAACTGCTCGAACAGGTGATAGTTGTTCAGATAGGTTCCATCGGGCTGGCGGTTCACCAGGAATAGGATGTCAGAGATGACTTCTCTTTCACAATCCGGGGAGATGTCCGGTTGGTCAAAGTTGTACTGGGGATCCGGGGGATCATAGAAGTTTGTAAGCAGGAATTTGCCCGCCGCCTTGCAAACCAGGCCTATCTTCAGGGAGTACATCCCGTCGGAGTAGGACAGTACATACCCCATCCCTCTCTTCTCCTCCCATTGTATGTCGCCTGAAACATGGATGGAAGTGAAGGCATCCCATACGGGTTCCTGGGCAAAGGCC
>JBJOPY010000094.1:0-8229 GCA_046050405.1 Bacteroidota bacterium
TTCATGCCCAGAAAATCCATTGTACCCTCGATGGCAGATGGGAACTTTTCGAATACGACTTCAAATCCAAGACCATCACCCACACCCTTCGCCGACGCACGAATGAGCAGCACACTTTACAAGTCATGGTGTACGACCAGGCGGGAAATCAAGCCCAGGAAACATACATGATCACATTCTGAGTAATTGTGGGGAGATTTTCGCGCATTTTACCCCGAACCAAATCGACGCAAGTTGGTTGATAGCTGGGAAACGTAATCTCGAATGAATATGCTGCTGGAAGTAGGCTCAAAAGCTCCCGATTTCACTGTCAATGACCAAGACGGAAACCCCGTATCCCTCACAAACTTCTTGGGCAGGAAGGTGGTCCTGTATTTCTATCCCCAGGACGACACCCCGACCTGCACCAAGGAGGCGTGCAACCTCCGCGACTATCATCAGCTGCTCTCCGACCATGGATTTGTGGTATTGGGCGTGAGCCCAGACCATGAGGCCAAACACCTCAAATTCATCAAGAAGTATGGTCTCCCCTTCGCATTGTTGGCGGACGCGAAGCAAGAAGTCATCCAGAAATACAAGGTCTGGGGAGAGAAAACCACATTCGGGAAGACCTATGACGGCGTGCACCGTACGACCTACATCATCGATGAGCAAGGTGTCATCGAACATGTGATCGCCCAGGTGGATTCGGGAAGACATGCCCAGCAGGTCTTGTCGCTCTATGCCCCATCGACAGTGGAAGGGTGAATGAGTGCCTGATTCCTACGCGAATCTGATCCTGTCCGATTCATAGGCCGCCTCGAAAGGATGGATTTGTCAGCCGAGGCAGTTCCGCTCGATGCGAACGGGCGAGCCTCGTCGGATTGCTCGGGATTCATCGCTAAGGAAAGGGTGTGTAGTCGCTGAATTCGTGGGAGGCTGCCGAGTACGCATGATTCTTCCTCTTGCAGTGGATGGATCCGGAAATATGCGTCCACGGACTAGGCTTTGTCTTCGAGACCAATCCCTCCATTGCTGCACAGGGACGGATCGCTTCAAGCAGTTATCGAAGCCGCCCAAAGCGGAAGGCAGATGACGCTGGATCGGAGGGCGAGGCCGTTCAGTTCAAGACCATTTTGGGTAGACCCATGAACTCTGTGTCGTGGATGACCAGTTCGCTGATCTCATATTCGAAGAACCGATGCATCGGGAACTTTCGAAGCATACTCTTCAGTGCCTCCCTGTCCTTGCAGGATGCAACCATCCAAGCCTTCTCACGTTCCCTGCCGAGCGAAAAGCTGCTCAGCTTCCCGGCTGCCAGCAACTCCACGATCATTGCACGCTGCTTGGGGATAAGCGCCATGTATTCGTTTGTTTGAACAGCAGGCAAGAGAATGGTGACCATGTACTTATGCATTGCATTCTGATTATTTCCTCAACAAATTAAATGAAAAACTGTCAGGATTAATAGTCCCTCGGTTTTGCAAATTTGATTCTCAGAACACGACGATGATCCTGACCAGGGTTTCCGGGGACAATTGCTGGATGCTGTATCCCAGCCGGTTTGCATCCAACGGCACATTCGGATCACTGACCAGGAAATGTATTCCCGGCATGGTGCTGGAATAGAGGTCGACCAGGCTGTAGTCCGGCATGGGTACGACCGTCCAGTCAGAAGCCCTGACAGAGAGGTCGCAAACTTTCATCCCGACACGCAATCCATTTCGCAGGGCAAGCTCGGGGGTCTGGATGCGGATGCGTGCAAGGTGGCCGGAGCCATAGAAGTCCTCTTCCAGATAGACATTCCCCTTGCGGAAGCGCATCACGAGCACACGCCACCGGTAGTCGCCTTGCTGCTCGAAGGTATCCCTCGCACTGTGGCCTCCAAAACGGACGGTTCCTGGCGGAGGCAGCCTCTCGCCCATCCCCAGGGCATGTATTCCTGAAGTAGCAATCAAGTTTCTCCCAGATCTACAACCAGTTACGCAGGACAACGCCGATGCCACCATCCACCACAGCGCGGCTTTACCTCCCTTCATAGACCAAGAGCTTGTTAAGGTCTGCACGCATGAATCGTGTGCCTGGCAAGGTTTCCATCATTGTACGGCCAAAGGCCTCTGTTTCTCGGAGAAGCCCCTCCGTATGGGCCAGGCGGTTGAATATCAGAAGCCCGCCGGATCTCAGCAACCTTGGCAAATGCCCTAAAAACGCCGGGGTGCAGGCTCTTTCCGGAACGACATCGTCCACGAACAAATCGACCACGACCATGTCAAACGATTCCTGTGCCCCGAAGACGTAGTCTATTGCATCCGCCAGTATGACTTCCAATTTCGGCCCTTGCACCAGCCCGAAGTGAGCCTCCGCAAGCCGGAGTACTTCAGGATCGATCTCCAGGGCCACCACCCGTATGCCCGGGTCATATTCCTGCAGGATCGCAGGCACGTTACCGGCACCCAACCCAAGCAGAAGCACGTCATGGATGTCGCGCTCTCCGATTTTCAGCTGGTGGAAGGCAGACCGGAACACGCGGTCAAGCCTTCCGAAGCTGTAATTGACATTGGCGGTATTGAGCATCTTGCGACCAAAGGCATACCAGACTTGCAAGCCCGGGCTGATTTCAGATCTGCCCTCCTCGACCACCACCTCTGAAATGAAGCTCTTGAGGTACCTCCAGTTCCATTTCATGGATCTGCGGTCAGCCTGGCGAGGTGATAGGCGAGGAGACGTTCACCCGGCGCCGCTGTGATGGAGGCAGGCTTCAGCTGCATCATTCCCAGGGCTTCCCGCAGGGGAGCCTGATAGGCCTCGGAGATGGATCCCACGAAATGAATCGGAAGATCCCGGTATCCGATGATGCGAAAAGCCGTCTTCTGCAGGAAGGCCATGAACCGCCCGACCACCATCATCTGGATGGTGGGAAGGTCAATGTTCTCGGCCAGGAACATGGAATACTCTGCGAGGGCTGTGTTGACCTTTGGGGAATGGTATATTTCCGTGCGGATGTCCAGGAAGGACTTTCCCGCCCAGTCGCGGAACTTGTGTTCGATGTCATGGGGCAAGTCTCCATGGAGCGCGGCGGAAATGATGGCCCTGCCGAGATCGGCACCGCTGCCTTCGTCGCTGAAGAGATAGCCATGCGACCCAAGGCTTGCCATGATCTTTTCCCCATCCCAATAGCAGCAGTTGCTGCCCGTGCCGAGGATGCAGACTATGCCCTTCTGGTTTCCACATGTGGCGAGGGCCGCTGCCAGCATGTCGCTCATGACATGGATCTCGGCATTGGGGAAAAGGTTGCGAAGAAGGTCATTGACCATCTTGTCTGTTTTCGGGGCACCGAGGCCCGCACCGTAGAAATCGACGTGGAGCCCATTACTGTCCGGCAGGTTCTCCCCCCAATCCTTCCTTTGCTGGCGCTCGATTTCATCGGCGGGCTGCACATTGGGATTGAGGCCACTGGTACGGAAATCGAGCCTCGTGCCGGCAGCGTCATACAGGTACCACTGTGTCTTCGTGCCGCCGGATTCTGCTAGAAGGTGCATGGGGGATTGCGGACGGGTGATTTCAGAGGGGTTCTGGAGGGTCTTGAGGCTTTATTCCATCGTAGTCCGAACCATCTTGCAGATCAGCGGTTCCCTTGGGCATCGAATGCAAAGCTGAGAGAGAAGCGGAGGGTGTTCTGGAGAGGATGGTTGTTTGCGATGGATGTCAAGTAGGCGAAATCCAAAGCGAACACGCTGTACTTGACACCTAGGCCGAGAGTGATGAACTTACGTGCACCTTTCATGTTGTTTTCCAAGAACAGTCCGGCACGCGCTGCGAAAAGATCGTTGTACCAGTACTCCACGCCCGAGGCCAAGTTGATTTCCTGCAACTCCTCGGAGAATCCACCAGGGGCGTCCCCGAAGCTCGAGAACATGCCATCAATCAAGGTCTTCTTGCTTTGCCCGCCTTCGGTCGGGACCATGAGCTTGTTCACATCGGCGGTAAGCGTCAGGCTGTTGAAGTCATCCAAGCCCGCCTTGAGGGCTGCGCCCAGGCGCAGATTGGTGGGGATGAAATCCCTGTTGGAGCCGTTCGTGTAAGTGATCTTCGAACCAATGTTGGAGAGGTTCAGTCCCCACTTGAAGTTCACAGGACGACCCGCAGGCTCGAAGTCCTTGCTGTAGAGCATGTTCAGATCCCCGGCGACCGACACTCCCGGGAGTGTGCCGACGCTTGCATTGGCGGCCAGATTGCTGTAGATGATCCGCAGTGCCACCCCTGCGGAGAAGTTGCTGGTGACCTTGCGGGCATATCCTGCATCCCAGGCAAATTCATTGGCATTGAAGTTCCCGTACTCCACAGCATTTTCGTCGGTGAAAATGATGTTTCCAAGGGAAAAATAACGCAGGGAGGTGGCGACAGTGCCAGCCTTCTCGCCCAGGTTGTAGTAAGCACTCAAATAGCTGAGGTTGATGTCTGGGACAAGCTGCCGCAGCCAAGGGGTGTAGCTGAGTCCGATGCCGAATTTTTTGTCCGAAAACGCAAGTGCGGAGAGGTTCCAGTGTGTGGCGTTCGCATTGTTGGCAATGGCCACCCCGGCGTCACCCAAGGCTCCGCTGCGTGAGTCCGGGCAGATCATCAGAAACGGCACAGCAGTCGTGATGGCTTTGATGTCTTGGCCGGAGGTCGTCGTGGATTGCCCTTTGGTTTGAAAGGATGTGCAGGCTGCAAGCACCAGAGCGCAGGCACAGGTTTGATAGAGCTTTTTGATTTTCATGATGAATCTACTTTTAAGCCCTGGTAAACACCAAGGCAGTCTAAAAATTTATTTCGAAAACAAACTGTTAAAAGTAGAAGAGCAGTCCGATAGGCTTCATGCTTTGTGCCAAGTTACTAAAATTATGAAATTCTGCTGAATGTCGAGAATTAATTTTTGAATTTGCTCCCACAAATTCACGCCATCGGGCAAGACACCCTCTTCCAAGCGGCAGCCATAGCCCGTCCCATCTGCCTTTACCGAAGCAATACCAGCTTTTCGAATCGGTTGATCCGGTCACCGGAGGCTTGGTCCCTGACGATCACTTCATAGACATAGACACCCCGTCCGATCAAGTCCCCGTAGTCGTCCCGCCCATCCCATTCAAGGTCGCAGTATAGGTTGCCCTCGGCGTAGAAAGTGCCCTGAAGCGTTTTGACCAGTGTACCCCCGATGGAAAACACTTTCACTTGAACATTGAGCACGCTGCCGTTTCGGTTATGCTCGATGAAAAACTTGGTGTTGGTGGTGAAGGGGTTGGGATAGTTCACGACATGACCCAGGGCCATCTTGGCATCGTCGGCCACGATGAAGTTGATCTCGCCTTCACGGCTGTTGTTGGCGACGTCCCAGATTTTCACCCTGAGGTTGTGCTGACCGGTGGACAGATCCTTGAAGGGATAGCGGATTGTCCCTTCCTGGTAGCTATTGCTATTTGCTTCGTAGTAGTCATTGAGAAGATGTACCTTGCTCTCGTCGCCGTCCAGTACACCGGTCAGCTCGTGACCGATTCCTGTACCGACCGTGTTGATGCCATTTTCATCGAAGACTTCTGCAATCAGGACTGGATCCGCGCCGACCATGCCTCCGTCTGCAAACTTGAAGTCATTCATGAACAGATCCATCTCCGGCGGGCGATTGTCCGAGATCGTTGCCGAGTCTGAGCCTCCGATGAAGACATTGCTGTAGCATCCTCCTCCATCTGATTTCTCATTGTGGAAATAGAGGCTGACCTTTCCATTCAGGTTGCTCAGCATGTCTTCGTAGGAAATGTCGATGGGCACGACAAACTGGAATGAGAAGAGGCCGTTCTGAATGCTGGCAGCCCCCCTGAAGACCTTGTTTTTCTGCCAGGTGAAGTCAAATGGTGCCCGGCGGGTCGTAAATTTTGACGGCTTGTCAAAGACTGTTGCCGATAGTTCGCCATTGTAGGACGGCATGGGATTGTCCTGCGGGTCACGCACCTCACCCTCGATCGTGATCAGGTTCAGGGAGGAAAGGCTGTCCACCACCATGGGTTGCACGGGGCGTCCGTTGATCTTGGTTACCACCGCCTTGTGGTGCGGGTAGGCCAATTGCATCGCTGGATCGCCCAGCAAGGAGAAGTTGCGATTGTTCGTGCCGCCGGAGTTCCAGCTGCGATTCTTCGTCCGCATGAATATCTCCCCCATCGTGGGCATTCGGCCGTTGAGCATGTCGTACTTGTAGACTTCGTCGTAGAAGTTAGAATTGATGACTTGGTTGGGGCCGGAATAGACCACCCTCACGGTGGTAAACATCGCAATGGAGCCTCCTCCAGACCGTACAAGTAGCACCTCTGCTCCTGACTTTCGACTGGGGTCATCCCACCTTCCAAACTCACAGGTCGCCGTGACGTAGGCGGGAAGCCGGTTGTCGTTCTCGATCTTGTTGATGTCTGAGATGTCCAGTATTTGAGCATTTGACCATCCCACCTCCCCTCCGTGCCCAGTATAGTTGACCAGCAGGCTGCCTTCGTCCAGTGCCTTCAGCAGTGCTGCTTTTCCATCAGGAAAGCGGTCGCCCGAGGCCTGGTTTTCCATGATGTAGTTGTCCATGAAAATCTTGTCGATGTTGGTGCAGGGGCTTGCCGCTGCGATCTTCGGAGAGTAACCATTCGCCTGTACCGCATGGATATTGCCGTCTCCATCCTTGTGGTCCGCCACCAAGACCACACGGTTCCGCCAGGGGCCGTAGCCTGCGGCATCCTTGTGGTAGCTCACGATCTTGTCCACGGCTGCGGAGGCCTCTTCCGCAGTCGCCACTGGAAGCCGGCCGACGGCGATGTCCAATCCATGGTCTGTTTCATTCAAGTCCCCTTCCGCCAGGAAGAGGGGGATGGTTTCGCCATCCAGGTTGAAGGACTGCTCGCCCCAGAAGCCTTCGCCATCGTCCAGGAATCCATAGTAATCGTCGCTGGTATAGCTCCCGGTGGGGAGCTGTGAACGACGGCTTTGATAGGTGGGGATGAAGTTCATGCTGGCGGGTGTCTTGATCGCTTTGTAATCGTACGAGCCGTCGCCGAACAGGAGCAGGTACCGCAGCGGCGTGCCTCCCTGCAATCCACGATCATAGAACATCTTCGCAAAATCCCGGATGGCGGTCGGATCCTGGCCTCCTGAACTGTATTCATTGTAGATCATGCCGATCTGCACGACGTTCACAGAGTGGCCATAATGATTACGATGGAAGTCGGCAAGCCGGTTGGCCTCCCCGAGGTAGTCCGGGTGCGTGACGATCATCATTTCTGCTTGCGGCAATCCGTGCAAGTTCTGGTTGGGGACCAGCTTGGCACCGCCCGGACGCTTGAAGCCCATTGAATTGAAGGCAATGAAGCGCTTGTTGCTATCGGCAGGGGCGGCAAATGAAAGCGTACTTCCATTCAACGTGCCCTGGATGGCAAACACATTCAGGGGATCGGTCACATCCCAGATGCTGTAGCCTGCATTCGCCCCGCCCAATCGGAACTGGAACACCTTGCCGGTGCCGACACAGTCGGTGGCAGTGAAATAGAAATAGTTAGAACCACCCAGGTCGAGTGCCTGCTGGTATTGATATTCGATGTAGTCAAGGTAGCCGATGGCGGATGTCGTCGGTTTGCTATAGATCAGGTCAAGGTTCAATGCACCGTCAGCAACCTGCGAGGACGGAATATTGAATGTCCGATTGGTGCAGTAATAGTCCATGGACGCATAGGCGGAACTGGTGGCCCTCACATCGAGCTGGGCAAAGCTGATTCCGCCTTCTTGGACGACAAAATTGCTCGCAACCCCGACCGACTTGGCCCCGACACGCACGGTCGTCAGGACATTGGTGCCGGGCAGCGCGTTCGGAAGGCTGAAATCGAAACGCTGGGAGGTCTGGAGGTCGAATCGCTCCCCCATCCATAGGCGCCCCGAAAGAATCGTATTGTCCTTGTCCACTTCGTGCCGGCCAAACCGGACGGTGTAGCCCGGTGTGAAATTTGGATTGCTGGCGGACGGCACGGAGGCGACGCGGCGGCTGGCGGAGCCTCCCCAGGTCACGAAATAGTAGGCGGTGTCGGTGTAGTAGTTCGGGAAATAAATGTAACGCTTGACCGCAGGATTGTTCTCCCACCGTCCCAGCCCCGGCGCGTAAAACGCCACATAATCACCTGGATCGAAGCCGCCATTTCCATCCTCTTGTACGATCGTGGCATTTTCCACCAGGTCATCGTGGGGATAGGCGCCGGC
>JBJOPY010000095.1:0-6923 GCA_046050405.1 Bacteroidota bacterium
TCACACTCATCCCCTCTCGGGAAAGCCACTACCATGTGACCGTCAGGGACGATCCCCTGCCAGCCTCCGAAGCCATCAGTGCTAGCACATGAAAAGGCGATATGCTCCCACGATCAGCAAGGATCTGCCCGTAAATGAGATGAAAAGTGTCTGGGGGCCATGGGGAGCCAGGAATGATAGAAGCGTGCAAGACCCATTCCCCGGGTCTTGCACGCTTCCATGTCGGCGGTGTATCCCCTCTCAGTAGCGCAACACCAAGGCGATCGGGCTGCCAAATGGTTCCAGCATTCCTTTTTCCACAAAGAGAACACGGCCCTTCGCATCCAGCACCGCCTCCGCAATCTCATCCACGACATCCGAAACATAGCCTGGAAGGCTACTGTCCGACTCCAACTCAATGCTTTCGCCGGAAATCACCCCGAATTGGAAATAATCCTCCTCCACGAAAAGCACTTTCCCCCGCCCCTGAATCGCCATCGCATACACCTCTTGGATGCCCAGGGCAGCCAGTTTGTCATTCATTGCGCCGGAAAGCATCTTCAGGGCGTCGGCGTGATGCTGCGCGATCGCATCCTTCACCTGTGCCCACGCCACTTTTCCGACTTCAGATACGGAGGAATTGTCAAAATTTCCCAGAACTGAGGTGAAAATGCTTCCCCCATGACGTGTGACATGCCTGAAATTGTCCAGGGTGTGCTCCGAACCTGCAACGACAAGCGGCAGACGGTTCTGGCTGAGTACTTGCTCCAGATGCTGATCGACTTCGGAGAAGTAATCGCGAGCCTGCTTGTCATCTTCTTTTGTCCAATTCGCCCGCTGCTTCGCAGAAACATGGTGGTGCTTATTGGCAAGGGGGAAACCCGCAGCATGAACCTCGTGGGCATGGTCTTGGTCAGCAGCCATCAGGTGCGTGTTTTTCTCGCTCAGCGTCAGTATATAGTAGGAAGTCTCGGTCGTCATGGCCTTGATCAATTCCCGCGTCGCGAAGTTGTTTTCGATCAGGACTTTTGTCTCCACCGGGACAGCCAGATGCACCAATTCACAGACACTGCCATCCACAAACACGCCCAGACCGCCCTGATTCTGGACAGGGTCGTATGTCTCCACGGCAGCCGCCAGGTTCTCCAGCAACGCCTTGATCTCGCGACCAGCGAAACGGACCCGGAGCTTTTCCTCGGCCTCGTGGGCGAGTCCTTTCAGAATCGCCTTGTCCTGGACATTGGAAGGAGCCACCCGGTGAGTCGGCATCAGAATGGATAGGCAAGGGCCAGTTTTCACCTTGCGAAGCTTGGAAAACGTTTCTTTGATCGACATATCCTTATTGACTTTGATGAGGATTGAGGTGCAAATCTCAATCGTGGAGGCTTACGAAAGGAGAACATAGGACAGCGAAATCGATGAGGTTTGTCATGTTTCTCAGGATTCCGCCCAACCGGACTAGCATTGCAGGCCAACCCTACAATACAGCCCTATCCTCCAGGAACAGGAGAAAGACGACAAATTGGGCGGCATCTGCCGACGGGCACGTCAGGCAACCTACCTACGGCGCAGTGGAAACGCAAGTATTCGGGCGCGGAAGAGCCCCAAAAGCCCAAACGGGTCAAGGAGCCATGAGTGCAGTACAAAGGAGGGCTGACGGAGCATACCCTTCACAATACCCATCTATTAAGAACTCCATCGGAAAACAACATCTTCATCCTGGGACTTTGTCTCGAGCCCGGATCAGGTTGGCCTTTTTCCCTTAGTTTTACGCCATGCTCACCGAAATACCTGCCAGCAAATGGAGGGAACTCATTCTGTTCGCGCATTCTTTTTCGCTGGAATCCCCTTGGGAATGGGTAGATGACACGCAAGTCTTCGGTGTGATTGATCCGGCGACCGGGGAGAAGGTCTATTGTTCGGTGACGGGCAGATCCAGTGACTTCAAGGCACTCTGCATGTATCCCGGCAAAACAGGATGGAGAAGCTATCTCCAGTTGGGTGACACCATCGGTGTAGACTTGCATGTATCGGAGATCATGTACGGCATCCACTGCCTGCTGATCACATTCCTTCCCCCAACGAAGGCGGAACCTGATGACCATCATCTCATCCGGCATGCCGGGATTTCCTCCATCAAAGGGTGGCCATGGGTGCCCTCCTTTCGGAGCAACCTACCAAGCTATTTTCCAAAATCTCCGAATCTGAGGGAGGTCGATATGATGTGCGCGGTGGTGCCACAGGCATTGGCATTGCTCGCAGATTTGCAGGGTTCTGCGGAGTTCCTGCCCGCCGAGGGGCTCGATGACCAAGGAAGGTTGTTGTTTTCCGTCCCCGCAGCGGACGGAAGCGGATGGAAACGAGCGTGGCTGGCACCTGACAATGCCATCGACTTCTCACCGCCCACCGTGCAGCTGAGCCAGAAAGAGATCGACCAATGCAGGCGACTGCCCTTGGAGGAGGCCATGTGGCTGATGGAAGTGTTCCACATTCCCGCCGCGACCATCAACGACGAGGAGGAAGTTCCATTTTTTCCGCGTGTTGTCGTTTTATTTGACATCGAGGTTCAGGAATTCAGAGGTGTCAAGCTGTTAAGTCCCAGTGGTTTTCCGGGCCTGGTGGGCGAATCGCTGGTGGACATGATGGTTCAGCAGGGATTGCTCCCGAACAACCTGATCGTGAGCAATCGGAACAATCTCATCCTCCTGCGGGGCTTTTGCAAGGAATTGGGAATCGAGATCCATCTGGAGGATAGCCTGAATCTCATTCCTGAACTGCGGAAAGAAGTCACGAAAATGACGGAACCCAGGCCCGTGTAGGTTTCCCAGATGCGTGACCGCGCCCGTCCGGCTAGCGTGGGATTTCCTTGCAGATTTCTCACCGTGATTTGAACATTGAATGGATTGTGCGTAGATTAACGCCCTAAATAATGGAATACGACATGTTCTCACAGGCAGTTTCGAGCCGCACTGACAATGTGATTGTCAGTGTGCAGACAGCATACGTCCCTGAACGGTCCAGCCCTGAAGTGGATCAATACGTCTTCGCCTATCGCATTCGCATCACCAATGATTCGACGGACACCGTACGGCTTCTTCGCCGGCTGTGGATCATCACCGACGGATATGGCCACAAGCGCAAGGTGGAAGGAGACGGAGTCGTGGGGCTCCAGCCAGTCATTTTGCCAGGAACATCGCACGAATATGTGAGTGGTTGTGATTTCCATACCCCTGTCGGCCAGATGCGAGGGCACTATGTCATGACAAGGCTCGACGACCTTCAAGAATTCAAGGTGCGCATTCCGACCTTCGTGATGGCTACCCCGATGATCCTCAATTGATTGCCGACCATGCCTACTGCCTCTGTCGTCTATCTCGGGGAACTTCGCACGATTGCGACGCACTTGCAGTCCGGAACGACCATCCTCACCGATGCACCTCTGGACAACCATGGGAAGGGGTCGGCGTTTTCACCGACCGACCTGCTCGCGACCTCCCTGCTCGCCTGCATGGTCACCACCATGGGCATCGCTGCCCAGGCGCGTGGGTGGGAGCTCGGTGCAGTCACGGGCGACGTGCTGAAGCTCATGGAAAACAGTCCTCGCCGCGTGGGGAAGACGATCGTCCTAATCCGTTTCGAGAAGTCCACGTGGAATGCGGAGCAGCGTGAGGTGATGGAACAAATCGCGCTGAATTGCCCAGTTGCCAAGAGCCTGCATCCCGATCTCGCCGTGGAAACTGAATTTCACTACATGGAGTAGAATGGGGCACGGGAGTGAAGACGCTCAGTGGCTCAATGCCAGCCGAGCCAGCTTCTCAGGCTCAATGTCATAGTGACTTGCGGAAAAAATTGCCTTCCCATGGTCAATGACCAGTACTTGCGGGGACCGGTGCGGGACATCCAGCCGATCTGCCACGGCATCGGAAACACCCCGATGCGCCAGCAAGTCCAGGTAGTAGAGGTCAAATCGGTCTGCCAAGCCCTCCGTCTCAGCCTCCAGCCGATATTTCGCCGCTGCTGAAATGCTGCACCGTGTGCTGTGCTTGAAGATGAGCTGGGGACGCAGTGACGACCGGCGGACGATTTCACCGATTTGAGCAATGCTTTCCAATCGCTGCCAACTCATCGCTCCCGGGCTTGCAGCCATTTTGGGTGCCGCAGCATGGTTGAAGGTTTTTCAGCTGCTTGCACGAACGTTGCCACCGGCACCCTTGCCCACATTCCCATTCCCGCTTTCTTCAGGGTGCTTTCCATCTTTTCCGCAAAACAACAAAAACTGCGGCACAGTTCGGAGGGAACTTTCTGTTCACGCATGAACCACTTGGAAAACGATTCCCATGGGAAGATGCCCGGAACGAAGGCGGATAATGCCAATGCATGCAATATTCGGGGAATGCTGGCCCATGCGTGCATGCGGCTCCCATCTTACATGACCAGTTGCTGGGATGCGGTTCGGCACTGCCATCCCGTCAACAATGCTACCTTTGGGGGGATATGACAGCGGAAGAGTTGGAAGCACTGATGTCGAGCGGGCTGAGAAGCTGGGTGGAAGCGCATTTGCACGATGATCCCCACCGCCTTGCATTTCAGCGCCACGATGTCCCTTTCCCCGTCCGGCTTGCGGTCATGCAGGTGGCGCTGCTGCAAAAGGCGGCTGCAAAACTCCCCCGTCTGGCAGGTCATCGCTGCCTGCTCACACAGCGTGCCTACGAGCAATCGACCTCGGAGGTCATGGCCAGCCTGAAACCTTGGGGCGAGGGGGCGGTCGCCCTGGACTTGACTTGCGGGATCGGTATCGACAGCATGGCCATGGCCAAGCATTTCACACAGGTGACCGCCCTGGAGCCCGATGCATCCCTGGCCGCCATGACCCGCTTCAATGTCCGATTGCTGGGGATCGGGAATCTGACAGTGCTGGACATGAAGGCCGAGGCGTTTCTCTCCGACTATGCCGGGCCTCCCTTTGACCTGATCTATGCCGATCCCGACCGGCGTGACTTGAACGGAAAGCGGGTATTCGGCCTCGGGGACTGCCAGCCCGACCTCCTCCGATTGCTTCCGCTGATGCGCAAGCATGGGAAACGCATCCTGGTCAAGGGTTCGCCCATGCTGGACATCTCCGCATTGAAACGGCTCTTCCCCAAGGGGGCCTTTTTCTGGGTGCTCTCGGAGGCCAACGAGTGCAAGGAGTTGCTCATCGAGATCGATGCGCCCAGGAGCGGCTGCGGCGCGATCTTTTACCGCAAAGGCCAAGCTTATCAAATGGCTGCATTTACGCCCGCCGAACCAATGCCCTATCCCATGGACGGGAATCCCAGGTTCATCTTGGAGGCGGATGCCGCCCTCTACAAGGCGGGCATTGTCCGCCATTGGTTTCAACAGCAGCGGATGAACGGGGGGATGCTCTCCGAGGAGGGGTATTTCTACTGCGATAACGATCATCCCGGATTCCATGGCCATCGATTCCGTGTCCGGGAAAGCTGGATGTGGAAGCCACGGGAAATAAAGGCGGCACTCCGCGCCCTTGGCGCTCAGAGAATCCAGTACGCTCGCAGGGGTTTCGACCTGCCGGTGGAGACTGTCAAAAAACAGATCGGGTTGCCGGAGGGCGGCGAGTGGTTCCTGCTGCTGACGAAGTTCAGGAAGGGTGCGCGATGGGCCTTCCTGGCTGAGCGAATAGCCTGAAACTACCCGCCCCGCTGCAAGTCGATCATCTCCAGTGCGGCAACTGCCGCCTCCTCGCCCTTGTTCCCCAGTCTTCCGCCGGCCCGGTCGAGTGCCTGCTGATTCGTTTCCGGGGTCAGCACCCCATAGATCACAGGGAGGTTGTATTTCAGGCTCACATCCTTGATGCCTTGCGCCACGGCTTGATTGATAAACTCGAAGTGCCGGGTCTCGCCCTGCACCACGCATCCGAGGCAGATGACGGCATCGAGGCCCGGGTTTCCCTCGATGGCGAATTGGGCACCTGCCGGAAGTTCGAAGGATCCGGGGACACGGTGGAGGAGGATGTGCTTCTCCGGCAACCCGGCAGCGGTGAGGACACTCCGCGCCCCATCCGCCAAGGCGTCTGTCACTTCAGCATTCCATTTGCTCACCACGATGGCGATCAGGTCATCCGAATGATTTTTCCTTCCCGCATATCGAATGTGGGAAAGGTCGTGGCCGGCCGGGCTCATTCGATGTCTTCCGGAGATAGCCTGGCGATATGCCTGTCCACGCTGCCGTCCTTCACCTGATCACTCAACGGATATTTCTCCATGATCCGCTGATAGACTTCCAGGGCCTCCTCGGCTTTGCCGGCGGATTCCAGGTTTCGGCCAGCCTGCATCAGGTAATAGGGCGTGGAATAGGCATTCTCCTTGGGGGTCCGTGCGGCTTCTTGGTAATTTTTCGCCGCTTCTTCGAATTCGCCTTTTTGCTCGTAGGCATACCCCAGCGCACCGTAGGCTGCCGCCGACACCAGGCTTCTGCCCTTCTTGTATTCCTCCAGCGCATTGATCCCCTCTTCGAGGTTGCCGGATTTCAGATAGGCGGTCCCGAGGTAGTAGCGGGCGAGGTTGCCGGCATCCGTGCCACCGTAGTCCTCCACGATGTCCAGAAGAGATTGCTGGCCGTCCCCATTGATCGCAAGTGCCATCGAGTCGCGCTCGTAGTTGACCACGGGCATGATCATTTCCGCTTGCGCCTCCTGGTTTACCTTGTCCCGCTGGCTCCATTGATACACGAAGTAGGCAATCACCACCAGGACAGCCGCGCCGCCGATCATCCACAGGTTGCGGTACTTTTCCATGAAGGTCTTCGGTGCTGTCCCAGCGGCATCCTCCCCGGATTTCTGGGCTGTTTCTTCCTCGAAGACCACCTCGTCCTGGTCGGTGACCTCGTCATCTTGAATGTTCGATTTGCCCTTGTTTCTTGCCATAACTCTACCTTGAAAATTTGAG
>JBJOPY010000096.1:0-4104 GCA_046050405.1 Bacteroidota bacterium
AAAGGCCAGCCTGAGCATCTCCAACCGCTCATCAAGCGTGAAGAAGGAGGTCTTCGCTCCATTCATGCCAATGGCGACGACGACCTGATCGAAAAGGGATGTGGCCCGTGCCACAATTTCCGTATGCCCCAGTGTCACGGGGTCAAAAGATCCAGGGAAGATTGCCTTTCGCATGTTCAAATTTAGCATTTGCCAGGCAATCGGAAAAGGCGTTCAGAACGAAGGTCTTTGGCTTGGCAAGAGAAGCACGGCCATCAGGTCACCCTGCCGATCCTTGAGGTCAAGCCAAAATGCCTCTACGCGAAAGTGGTGAAATCCAAGGAATGGGTTGCGGCCCCGGAACCGGGATCGATTGGTTCTACTCCTCCACCATGTGGGCGACGAAAATGAGCAATTGCTCAGCCTGTGGCGTGTTATGCTCGATGATGATGTTCACCGGTGCTTTGGGTTGATGGTCCTTGAAGATGCAGGTCAGCTTCACGGTGTCTTGTTCGCCGACGGGCACCTCCCGCTGTGGCACCTGGCAAGTGCAATCAGGATGATCTGGGATGGCATGCTTGACCAGGACAGGCTTCCACCCTGTGCTGTAAAAAATGAAATCGCGGCGGATGGTGTCCCCCACCTGGACGGTATCTCTAAAGTTGACGTCCTTCCAGGCGATATTGGGAACTTTCCTGGCCTCTGCGCGTTCCTCGAGTGCCTTCCGCTCGGTCGCTGAAGAGCCGCATCCAGCAGCAATCACAGCCGCCGACACCACCAAGGCTCCCAAAAACACTTTGAATGTACTTCTCATGGATGTGCTTCGAAAAAACTGAACGAACTGCCTCCGTATTTCCGCAATTCTACGAATTCTGCAAAACTACTGAAATCCTTCCCACTCCGGTGCTCCAGAACGAGGATCCCCTGCGAGACCAGCCAGCCACTCTGGAAAACCGTTCGGATCAGATCCTCCTGGCCCGGCAATGCATAGGGTGGATCCATGAAGATCAAGTCAAACACTTCGGCCGGGCCTTGCAAGTACCGCTCCACCGTCTGCCTGACCACTCTGGCTCCATGCCCGCCCAGCTCCCTGAACTGGCCTTGGATATACTGCACACACTTCGCGTCCGCATCCACGGCGACGAGCGCCCGGACGCCACGGCTCAGGAACTCGTAGCTCATGCTCCCTGTCCCTGCAAATGCATCCAACACGGAAATGGACTCGAAGTCGAGACGATGGGAAAGGATGTTGAACAGGGCTTCCTTTGCCTGGTCAGTCGTCGGTCGGACAGGCAGACCCTTGGGCGGCTGGATCAGGCGACCCCTGTATTTACCTGAAATAATCCTCATGCGATCGGCTCACCATGCCAGGTAGGCATACTTCCAAATCGGAAGCTGGTCGCCCTTGGTTTGGAATCGCCTTTGGAACTCCTTTTTCGGGATTTCCACTCTCGGAACGTACTTTTTCAACTGTCTGGTCAGCTCGCTCTCCTCCTCGAAGTCGCCGCTGAGATAGATCTTCGTCTGAGAGACGTCCAGTTTCAGGATTTCCATCACCAGTTGCAGGAAATACACCATGTCGAGGACACTTTCATAGTCGTAGGCATTGCACAGGTGCAAATGCCCTCCCTTGAATGCTGTAATGACAAACTGCTTTTCCATGATGTGAAGGAGCAGCGAGGAGGGGCTTTGCTTGGCCAGCTCCATGCCGAGGTTGACCATCAGCTGGCAAAAGGGCTGATACTGCAGGTTCTGGAAGAAGTGGTCGCACTTCTGTTTCATGGGAAACGGCACCGTGTAGATTGCAGTCGCCCCGGTGAATGCCATTTCAAGGTATTCGAGGTGGTCGAGGTCGGTGTTTTCCTTGATCAAGGCTCCCGCCAACTCCTTTACCTGATGGGGTTTAAAAAAAATCGTTGGAACCAGTGAAAATTCCAGGCTGCTGTTGACCATCTCGATCGAGCGGTAGTCTTCCTTCAGGAAGTAGTCCTGGGAATAGACCTCGTCGAAGAATTCAGGGAATGCCAATGGCACCTTCGAGCGGTATTCCTTGACAGCCAGGATCTGGTCGGACGCTGAGAGCACGGCATACAGCAAAACCTCAGGCCTCGAAACCACGCGCAGACGGTACTGTTTCAGTTTCTCCGGTTGGAATGAAGCACTTTGGTGCTGATATGCTGAATAGATGTTGCTCACAGGATTCTCATAGGGGACGGTGTAAAAATAAAGAAAAAGATGGATTTACAAGTGACGGCCATCGAAAATCAGGGAATCTCCCGACCCTCCCGGGATGAATGGCCTCAAATCTCCCCCGTCGGCTGCGGGAGGGCCTTTGGCCGCGAAGGCATCCAGCCCGTTCAGGGTGGACCGCTGCATCCTGCCACGAATGGATTTCATTTCCCTCCCGATTTTAGGTAACTTTGAGCGTCGAATGCTACGATGCCAATGATGAAAAGAATCGCCGCCTTCCTGTCTCTGCTGATGCTGCTGGCGTCCCACGGGCATTCACAACTGAGCGAAAAAGCCAATCTCTTCGGCGGGATCACCTATCAGTTTGTCGGCTTCACGCCGCTGACCTCCCCGCAGCAAACCTTGTTTCCCCTCTACGGACTGGGACTCGGAGTGGACTATGTGCTCGCGCATTCCAATGACGTGGCCAGCCTCGGCATCAATCCCAACGCTCATCTCTGTGTGCAATTCAATTACAACAACCTGAGTCTTCTGGCAAGCGCCCCCACCTACCTGCTCGCGAGGATTGGGGCAGGCGCGACGCCGTTCAATGAGCAGAAATTGGGAATCGGGGCGGGCGTGGGTGGCTCGGCCTCCTACTTTGCCACCACAGACGGTGGCGGGACGATCAGCTCCTTGTTTTTCAATCCGAGTGCCTGTGCGGAACTCTCCATACGCACCAGGGGCAGCAGCTATCTCTTCCGGTTCAATTGGAGCCTCATGAAACCGACGCGTGAGATCACTTACTCCAATCTCACGGCGAGCTACCGCGTGGGAGTGTTCGGCCTCGGCGTCCTCTATTCCTTGTAGGCCACCTGCTTCAGCGGATTTCCCTTCCGGATGCCCCGCTCAGGGATGTGGAGCGGATCGGAAGGTTCCCACCAATAGACCGTGATCCATTTACAAGTCCATGGAAAGCCCCTGACAGAGTGCAGGGGATGCCAACACTCCACGCGCACCCAGCCGGCTTGGTAGGGGTCATCCCGGGCAAGAAACACTTGAGGCGTTGGTCACAGGTGATGCGACCCGGCACCCTGGCCCGGCCATCCTTCCGGGCTGAGAACCGACCTGCGAGATCTGCCCGCACATAGAAATCAGGACCGTAGACGGAGCCGCCCCAGATAATAACCTTCCTCCGCTTCCTCCATGAGCTCAAACGAATACCCCGCAGCCTCCGCATGGCGTTGCAAGGTCGTCTGATCCACATAGAGCCAATAGTAGGGCGTACCTTGGGTGCCCTCGTATTCCAGCTGATACCAAACCTCGCCCCTGTAGGTACTCTCCTCCCCTGTGAAATCCACATGGGAATAGTCCGAGCGTTCCAGGTCGGACGAGTCGAAGAGGATCTGCCCTCCCGGCTTGAGAAGCTGCTTCGAGTGTTCGAGAAATCGATCCAACCCTGCAAGATTCCCCACAAACCCAATCCCGTTCATCATGAGCAGGATGGTATCCCACTGCTCCCCCTGCAGGTCGAAATAATCCCCGCACCTTGCGTCGAAGACCCCCAGTTGCCGCATCACTTCCACCCCCTCTGGAGTGAGCTCGATGGCCGTGACCTCGAGGTTCATCTCCTGCAAAAAGAGGCTGATGCACCCCGCTCCCGCACCCACATCCAGCACCCGCCCATCCGCATAGTGACAAGCAAGCTCATCGAAGATCCCGAAATCCTCATAGTCGCGGAAGAACATCTCGACGGGGTAGGGTGTACTCTCCCCATCCACCGTGAACACCCGGACCACGGTGGGATTTCTACTTTCGAAGTAGTCCTTGATGCCCAATCCGAGAGGAAGCCAAGCAGGGTGTCCCATCCTCCTAAGCTAATGATTCCATTCCAACAATCATAACGGATCGAAATGAGCCGCACTGCCGGGGTTCAAATAGGGAACACACGTTACG